>DATJIA010000107.1:0-18685 GCA_035493675.1 Kofleriaceae bacterium
ATCAAGGCCGCCGACGTTCGTTCCCGGTTCCTCGATTACTTCCGCCAGCGCGGTCACGAGGTCGTCAAGTCGTCGCCGCTCGTGCCGCACAACGACCCGACGCTCCTCTTCACGAACGCGGGGATGAACCAGTTCAAGGACGTGTTCACCGGTCAGGAGTCGCGCGGCTACCGGCGCGCGACGACGTCGCAGAAGTGCGTCCGCGCGGGCGGCAAGCACAACGATCTCGAGGAGGTCGGCAAGACGCCGCGCCACCACACGTTCTTCGAGATGCTCGGCAACTTCAGCTTCGGCGACTACTTCAAGGAAGACGCGATCGCGTGGGCGTGGGAGCTGCTCACGAAGACGTACGGGATCGATGCGAAGCGGATGGTCGTGACGGTGTACGGCTCGGACCCGGAGCTGCCGGGCGTCGGCGCCGACGACGAGGCGCGCGCGATCTGGCGGCGCGTCACCGGGTTCGGCGACGACCGGATCATCGGCCTCGGCAAGAAGGACAACTTCTGGATGATGGGCGACACGGGCCCGATGGGTCCGTGCTCGGAGATCCACTACTTCATGGACGGCGTGCCGTCGGCGTGGCCGACGCAGGATCCGAAGACGTGGGTCGGCTGGCTCGAGATCTGGAACCTCGTGTTCATGCAGTTCGAGCGGCGCACGAAGGACGGCGAGCTGTTCAAGCTGCCGGCGCCTTCGATCGACACCGGCGCGGGCCTCGAGCGCGTGACGAGCGTGCTCCAGGGCGTGAAGTCGAACTACGACACCGACCTCTTCACCGGGATCATCGCGGAGACCGCGGCGATCGCGGGCAAGACGTACGGCGCGCACGGCGACGACGACACGTCGATGCGCGTGATCGCGGATCACGCGCGCTGCACCACGTTCCTCGTCGGTGACGGCGTGACGCCCGACAAGACCGGACGCAACTACGTGCTCCGCCGCATCATGCGGCGCGCGGTGCGCCACGGGAAGCTGCTCGGGATCACCGAGCCGTTCTTGCACCGCGTGTGCGAGCGCGTGATCGACGAGATGAAGGATCAGTATCCCGAGCTGGTCGGGCGTCGCGAGGTGATCGCGCGCATCGCGCTCGAAGAAGAGAAGCTGTTCCGCCGCACGATCGATCGCGGCATCGACGTGTTGGAAGGCGAGCTCGCGGAGCTGGCGAAGAGCGGCGTGAAGACCGTCCCGGGGTCGGCGGTGTTCAAGCTGTATGACACGTTCGGCTTCCCCGACGACCTGACCGAGATCATCGCGGGCGAGCGCGGCTACACGATCGACAAGCAGGGCTTCGAGGAGGAGCTCGCGAAGGCGAAGCTCTTGTCGTCGTTCGGCGGCTCGGATCAAGAAGCGGTCGGCGCGATCTTCAAGGAGGTCGCGAACCAGGTCGGCGCGACCAAGTTCACCGGCTACGAGGGCCGCGGCACGTCGGGCGAAGGCGTGCTGAAGGCGATCGTCATCGACAATGAAAGAGTGACGACCGCGCCGCAGGGCGCGCGCGTCGCGCTGACCTTCGATCAGACGCCGTTCTACGCGGAGTCCGGCGGTCAGATGGGCGACACCGGCACGCTCGAGACCGCGAGCGGCGCGCACGTGCACGTGATCGATACCAAGAAGCCGGCCGGCGACGCGTTCGTCCTGTTCGGCGAGGTCGTGCGCGGCTCGCTCTCCGTCGGAGACAAGGTGACGTTCGTCGTCGACGACGAGCGCCGCGAGCGCATCCGCGCCAACCACTCGGCGACGCATCTGCTCAATCACGCGCTGAAGGCGGTGCTCGGTCCGCACGTTTCGCAGAAGGGCTCGCTGGTCGCGCCCGATCGCCTGCGCTTCGACTTCACGCACTTCTCGCCGATGAGCGAGGACGAGAAGCGCCGCGTCGAGGATCTGGTCAACGCGGAGATCCGCCGCAACGCCGACTCGCAGGTCGACGTCCTGCCGATCGCGGAGGCGCAGCAGAAGGGCGCGGTCGCGATGTTCGGCGAGAAGTACGGCGAGAAGGTGCGCGTCGTGCGGATCGGCAACGAGTCGCTCGAGTTCTGCGGCGGCACCCACGTGCGGCGCGCCGGCGACATCGGCTTGTTCAAGCTCGTCAGCGAGAGCGGCGTCGCGCAGGGCGTGCGCCGCATCGAGGCGGTCACCGGCGCCGGCGCGCTCGAGTACCTGCGCCGCCTCGAGGACGAGCTGATCCGCACCGGCGAGCGCCTGAAGTCGGGGCCGTTCGACATCTCGGGCAAGGTCGAGCGCGTGCTCGCGGATCTGAAGGAGAAGGAGCGCGAGATCGAGAAGCTGAAGGCGAAGCTCGCGTCGGGCGCGGGCGGCCGCGATCTGATGAGCGAGGTGAAGGACGTCGGCGGCGTGAAGGTGCTCGCGGCCGTCACCGAGGTCGACGACGCCAAGGTCCTGCGCGAGACCGGCGACGCCCTGCGCGACAAGCTCGGCTCGGGCGTCATCTTCCTCGCGGGCGCGGGCGCCGAAAAAGTCGCACTCGTCGCGATGGTGACGAAGGATCTGGTCGGGCGGTTCAGCGCCGGGAAGCTGGTCGGCGCGGTCGCCGACGCGCTCGGCGGGCGTGGTGGTGGAAAGCCCGACATGGCCCAGGGCGGCGCGCCCAACGATCCCGCCAAGCTGAAGACCGTCGTCGAGCAGGTCCACCGCCTGGTCGCCGGCTCGTAGGCAGCCGTCGCATGTTTGACGGATCGCCCTCGCGGGCGAGATAATCCGTCGCGAGGTGGCCGACGACGCGACTGGGGCCAAGAAGGCTCCGACCGTCCTGCGCATCAAGCTGCGCTACGACGACCTCGACACGTTCGTCGAGCGGTTCGCGCCGAACATCGCGCGCGCGGGCTTGTTCATCCGCACGCGCACGCCGAAGCCGGTCGGCAGCGAGATCCGGTTCGAGCTGAGGTTGGCGGACGACAAGCCCGTCGTCGTCGGGCTCGGGGTCGTCCGCTGGATCAAGGAGTACGATCCGCGGCGGCCGCGCGCCGCGCACGGCATGGGCGTCGAGTTCACGCGCGTCACGCGCGAGAGCCGCGAGGTCTTGTTGCGCGTGCTCGAGCACCGCAAGAAGCACGGCATGGTCGACGGCGAGCGCGGCCTGCCGGTGCCGCTCGACGACGACGACGCGGTGCCGGTTCGGGCGGCGCGCGATCAGCACTCGGCCCCGCCCCGTGTCATCGATCCGACCGGGTCCGCCTCTCAGGCGGAGCCGGTCGAGGTGCCGGCGCGCGACGAGTTCCGCACCGGGCCGGTGGCCGCGCCCGCGCGCCCCGCGCGGACGACCGCGCCGCCGCCGGTCGTCGCGAAAGAGCCCGAGCCGCCGCTGCCCGATCCCGTCGCGGAGCCGTCGCCGGTGGCGATGCCGTCGTCGCTGACGCCGGAGCCGACGCGCCGGCCGCGGCCGTCGTTCGAGTCGTTGATCGCGAACGTCGCCGCGCCCGCCGCCGACGCGCAGGTCGACGACGACGCGCTGATCGCGTTCCTGTCGGAGGGCCTCGACGTCGCGGCGACGATCGCGCGCGCGCGGATCGTCGCGGGCAGCGACGCCGACGCGGAGCTCGACGCGCTCCTGTCCGCCGACGCCGCCCCGGCCGAGATCTCGATCGACGATGCGTCGTCGCGCTTGGCGGCGATGTTCGGGATGAACGCGGTCGCGCCTCGACGCCGCGTCGAGTTCGCCGAAGGAACGCGCGAAGCGAACCCCGTCGCCGCGAGCGAGCCGGAGGCGCCACCGGCGCCCGAGCCGGACGACAACGAAGGCATCACGCATCCGATCGATCCGGACGTGCTCGCGCTCGCCGCGGCGGCCGACGCGACGCCGGTGACCCCGATCGAGAAGTCGATCGAGAAGCCGATCGACAAGGACGATAGCGGAGACTTCTCCGACAGCGAGCGCACCGCGATCGCGGATCCCGCGGTCCTCGCGCGCGCCGCGGCGGCGAGCGCCGCGTCCGACGACGACGTCGACGCGCCGACGATCGCGGTGCCGTTCGACGACGGCGCGACCGGGCTGCGTTCGCGCGATCAACTGAGGCCGCCGCCGCGCGGCGAGTTCGAGTCCGACGTCGACGTCGACACGTTGGTGAAGGCCGGCGAGCAGCGCGCGAACCAGCTGCCGCCGCCGCCGTCGCGCGGCAAGTCGCGCACGATGCCGCCGCCGCCGCCGATGCGCGGCCACGCGCCGACCCAGCCGCAGCCGACCTCGGATCCCGCGATCGACGTCGCGCAGGCGCGCGAGAGCTCGAGCGGATCGATCGACATCACCGGCTTGGTCGAGCAGCTCGAAGCGGAGATCGCGCAGCCGGCGCCGATGCGCGACGAGCTCGAGCTCGGCGCGACCGCGATGAACGCCGACGAGCTGCTCGACGGCATGCGCGACATCGGTCGCCGCCGCCCGCCGAGCGGTCCCGCGCCCGACCTCGCGAGCTTCGCCGATCCGCCGGACGCGCAGAGCGCGCCGCGCGGCCGCGTGCAGCGCGGCACCACCGCCGACGACGCGCTCGCCGCGCTCGAGTCGCTGTCGTTCGACGAAGCCGCCGAGGAGACCGCGGTCAGCAAGGCGCGCGACGTCGCGCGCGCGCCGTACCGCCCGCCGACGCCCCGCCCCGCCCGCGCGAAGACGCCGCCGCCGGTGCAGAAGATCGATCAGGACGACGAAGACCAGAGCATCGAGATCGACATCGACATCGATCTCGAAGACGACGAATAGCTTCCTACCGCTTCGCGCGCCGGAACAGCAGGTACGCGGGGAAGCCGGCCGCGATGAAGCCGAGCCCGATCGCGCTGCGCGCCGGTTGCAGCCACACCGTATCGACGAGCAGCGCGGTCGCGGTGACGATGAACAGGACCGGCAGCCACGGGTACCCGGGCACCTTGAACGCGCGCGGCGCGTCGGGCAGGCGGCGTCGCAGGACGATCACGCCCGCGGTCGCGAGCGCGTAGAAGACCCACGACGCGAACACGACCATGTCGGTCAGCTGATCGAACGATCCCGTCGACGCGAGCACGCACGCCCACACGCCCTGCACGATCACCGCGACCACCGGCACGTGCGTGCGCGGCGACACGCGCGCGAGCTGGCGGAAGAACAAGCCGTCCGACGCCATCGCGTACGGGACGCGCGCGCTCGTGAGGATCGATCCGTTCATCGCGCCGAGCGCGGACAAGACGAACGCCGCCGACATCACCGCGACGCCCGTCGAGCCGAGCACGGTGATCGCCGCCTCGGTCGCGACCGACTTCGACTTCACGATGTCGCCGACCGGCAGCGCGTAGAAGTACGCGACGAACACGAGCGCGTAGAGGCTCATCACGATCAACATGCCGACCACGAGCGCGCGCGGGATCACGCGCGTCGGATCGCGCACCTCGCCGGCGGCCATCGGCAGGTTGTTCCACCCGTCGGTGGCCCACAGCCCGGAGATCATCGCCGCCCCGAACGCCGACACGGTCCACACGCCGGTGCCCTGCCCGAGCCGCGCGAAGTCGCCCGGCGCGCCGCCGAACACGAGCGCGGCGAGCCCGACGATCAGCACGATCTTCATCGCGGTCATGATCGACTGCACGCGCCCGCCGAACGCGACGGTCAAGCAGTTGATCACCGTGAACACGAGGATCAGCGCGCACGCGGTGACCTTGCGCGCGAGGTCGCCTTCGATCGGCACCAGCCCTTCACCGGCGAAGATCGCCGCGCCGGTCGCGTACGACGCGATCGATCCGGGCGTGCCGATCCAGAAGCGCGTCCATCCGTAGAGGAACCCGAACGGCGGGCCCCACGCCTCGCGCAGGTAGACGTACTCGCCGCCCGCAGACGGGAACATCGCGCCGAGCTCGGCGTACGCGAGCGCGCCGAAGAAGCTGAGCGCGCCGGCGGCGAACAGCGCGGCGAGCACCGCGAGCGGCGAGCCGACCGCCGCGGCCATCGGCGTCGCCTTGAGGAAGACGCCCGTGCCGATGATCGTCCCCACGACCAGCGACGCGGCGTCGCGGAAGCCGAGACTTCGGCGGAGCTCGGCCATACGAGGAACATACTATGATCCTCGTGTGCAGCTGAGCGAGCTGGTCGCGACGAGCGCCGCGGTCGCGTCGACGCGATCGCGCAACGCGAAGCTCGAGCGGCTCGGCGCGTGCCTCCGCGCGCTCGCGCCCGACGAGCGGCGCGCGGGCGCGATGTACCTCGCGGGCGAGCTGCCGCAGGGACGCATCGGCATCGGATGGGCGCTGATCCAGGCGGCGTTCGAGGGCGCGCCTCCGTCGGTGTCCGCGTCATTGTCGATCGGTGACGTCGATCGGACCTTGACCGAGATCGCGGGGCTCGGCGGCGCGGGCTCGGGGCGCGCGCGCAAGGAGAGGCTCGGCGCGCTGTTCGCGAAGATGACCGACGACGAGCGGAAGTTCGCCGGCGCGTTGATCGTCGGGAACCTGCTGCAAGGCGCGCTCGCGGGGCTGGTCACCGAAGCGATCGCGCGCGCGTCGGGGCTCGCCAGCGCGGTCGTCCGGCGCGCGGTCATGGTCGCCGGGAACGTCGGCGTCGTCGCGGACGCCGCGTTGTCGTCGGGAGACCTGTCGCGGTTCGCGATCACCGTCGGCAAGCCGATCGCGCCGATGCTCGCGCAGACCGCCGAGGACATCGGCGCCGCGATGGAGGAGCTCCACGAGGCCGCGCTCGAGCACAAGCTCGACGGCGCGCGCGTGCAGATCCACAAGGACGGCGACCTCGTGCGCGTCTTCTCGCGCGCGGGCAACGACGTCACCGTCGCGGTGCCCGAGGTCGTCGCGATCGCGCGCGCGCTGCCCGCGAGGACGCTCATCCTCGACGGCGAAGCGATCGCGCTGCGCCCCGATCGCCGCCCGCACCCGTTCCAGATCACGATGCGCCGCTTCGGGCGATCGATCGACGACGAAGATCTTCGCGCGTCGCTGCCGCTCGAGGTCTTCGCGTTCGATGCGCTCTTGATCGACGACGAGGTCCAGGTCGATCGCGCGACGCGCGATCGACACGCGGCGCTCCAGGCGATCGTGCCGGATGTGCATCGCGTGCCGCGGATCGTCACCGCCGATCCTTCGCTCGCGAAGCAGTTCGCCGACGCCGCGTTCGCCGCCGGCCACGAAGGCGTGATGGCGAAGGCGCTCGACGCGCCCTACGACGCCGGCAACCGCGGCGCCGCGTGGCTCAAGATCAAGAAGGTGCACACGCTCGATCTCGTCGTGATCGGCGTCGAGTGGGGCTCGGGCCGGCGCACCGGCACGCTGTCGAACATCCACCTGGGCGCGCGCGATCCGCACAACGGCGGCTTCGTCATGCTCGGCAAGACGTTCAAGGGCATGACCGACGAGCTGCTCGCGTGGCAGACGCGCGAATTGCTCGCGCGCGAGATCGGGCGCGACGGCCACGTCGTGTACGTACGACCCGAGCTCGTCGTCGAGATCGCGTTCAACGACGTGCAGGCGTCGCCGCACTATCCGGGCGGGCTCGCGCTGCGCTTCGCGCGCGTGCTCCGCTATCGACCCGACAAGCAAGCGTCGGAGGCCGACACGATCGATGCGGTGCGCGCGATCGCGATCGCCGACGGCGTGATCACTTCTTGACGCGCTTGTGCGGCCGGCGCGACGCCATGCCGGTGCCGCTGCGCGACAAGATCTTGCCGCTGGGCGCGATCGTGAGCGTGACGACCTTGCCCGCGCCGGCGAGCTGCGCGTGATAGACGACCTTGCCGCCGGTGCGCCCTTCCTTGCGCACCCACTCGACGTCCTTCGTGCCCGCCTCGCGCAGCACCGTCGTGCGCACCTTGTCGGGCAGCTGATCGACCGGCATCTGCTCGGCGTACTTCACCGCGGCCGGCGCGTGGTCGGTCGCGCCGGTTTGCAGCCCCTGCGCACGAGCGGCGCCGCCGATCATCAGCGCGGCGCCGATCGCGAAGACCCGCATCATCGACTTCATGTCGCGGGGAAGGTGCATCGCTCGTGCCGTCGTAGAATGAGCCGATGCGCCACGCGTGGATGCTGGTCTTGCTCGTCGCTTGCGCGGTCGGCTGCGGGAAGGAGCACACGCTCGCTGATGCAGCGAGCGACACTGCGATCGTTTCCGACGCCTCGGCGTGCGTGATTGCTGCGTGTGATCCGCACGCGACCTGCGTCGAGAACGGCGGCAGCGCGTCGTGCCTCTGCAACGCGGGCTACCAGGGCGACGGCAAGACGTGCACCGCGGTCGCGGTCGCCCTGCAGGGCATGCGCTGGGAGATCCCGTGCGGCGCCGACGCCGACGCGGTGACCTGTAACGTCACCGATCCGGCGACGCAGACCGCGATGCTCACCGGCGCCGCGGGCACGACGTACTCGGTCAGCCTGCGCTTCCGCGGCGTCGTCGAGCAGAAGACGTACACGGGCGGCGCCGCGGACAGCGCCGCGGGCGGCTACTTCTACACGGGCGGCGCCGAGAACGGCGACGGTTACAACGTCTACCAGCTCTCGATCTCGTCGCCGGCGCAGACGTTCTTCCTGAACGCGGGCGCGTCGGGCATCACGAACTGCTGGCCGATCGACTACACCGAGACGATGCCGATCGACGCGGGCGCGACGATCACGCTCTCGGCGACCGCGAAGGACGGCCTCGAGATCAAGAACCGCGACGCCGCGACCGGCGCGCCGATCGTCGTCCCCGACGTGCCGCCCGCGCCGAACGCGTACGCCGGGCAGTTCATCCAGATCGACGTGCTGAACGTCGACGCGCCCTGACCGCGGCGTTACGCGCGCAGGCCCGGGTGCGCGAGCGCGGAGATCATCTTCGCGACGTCGCCGTTGGCGGTGCGCCAGATCTCGACCGCGTGATCGGCTTGCGTGCGGCCGGTGGTGGCGATCTCGATCACGGGATCGAGCAGGGCGACGGACTCGGGCGCGACGCGGGCGGTGCCGGCGCGCACGATCGAGACGAGCTCCTTGGCGAGCTCGCCGATGGTGCGCGAGCCGGCGCGGGCGGCGAGGCCGGCGCGGGGGACGTCGTCGGCGAGCTGTTGGCGCTGATCGAACGTGAGGCCGGCGGTGAGCGCGGTGGCGGCTGCGCGGGCGTCGGCGTCGTAGAGGAGGCCGCGACAGAACGGCGCGAGCGCCTCGATCATCTCGATCGATCCGCAGTCACAGCCGCGCACCTCGATCAGCTTCTTGAGGCGCGCCTCGGGGAAGAGCGTGGAGAGGTGGAGCGCCCAGTCGGCGCGGGTCGCTTGCTCGGTGCGCCAGCCCTCGGCCATGAAGCGGCGGAACGTGATGCCGCCGGCGGGCTGGTAGCCGCCGCGATAGACGAAGTACATCGGCACGTCGAGGGCCCACTCGGCGTACGCGCGGAAGATGTCGTCGCGCTCGAACACGAACGGCAAGAAGCCGGCGCGCGCGCGGTCGGTGTCGCGCCAGATCCACGCGCGGTACGACTGGAAGCCGATCGGCTTGCCGCCGGCGATCGACGAATTCGCCCACAGCGCGGTGAGGATCGACGACGTCGCGTTGAGCGCGCGCAGCTTGGACGCGGCGTCGGCCTCGTCGGAGTAGTCGAGGTTCGCCTGCACCGTCGCGGTGCGCAGCATCATGTCGAGGCCGCGCGTGCCGACGGTCGGCATGTACGCGCGCATGACGCGATAGCGCGCCTTCGGCATCCACGGGATGTCGTCGCGATCGCCGAACGGGCGCAGCCCCGACGACAACCACGACAGGCCGAGCGGGCGCGAGACCTCGCCGAGCGTCGCGACGTGCGCGCGGAGATCGGTGTTGAAGTCGGCGTCGCGCGTGACCGGGCGGCCGGCGAGCTCGAACTGACCGCCGGGCTCGAGCGTGACCTGCGCGTCGCCGCGCGTGAGCGCGATCGTGTGGCCCTCTTCGACGACGGGCTCCCATCCGCGCGCGGCGAAGCCGCCCAGGACCGCGCCGATCCCGTCGGCCGAATCGTACGAAGGCGCGGAGCCGTCGGCGCGCACGCCGATCAGCTCGTGCTCGGTGCCCACGCGCCACTGCTCGCGCGGCTTTCCCGCCGCGCGGAAGTACGCGATCAAGTCGTCGATCGTGCGGACCGGCCGAATCAGATCGACATCGGCTTCATCGACGAGGTGCACCCATTGCTCCGGCCAAGGTCCACGCACTCTAGTGTCGGGTCAGTGGATCGTCAACCGTCGCCGGTCGGCCCATCCCGTGGGATGATGCGTTCGATGAAACTGGACGATCTGTTCGCGTCGCCGGCCCTCGGGCACCAGCGCGATCGACTGCTCGAGCTCTTGCGGACCCTGTCGTTCCAGGAGCGAGAGGTCACGCTCTCGTCGGGGCTCAAGTCGAACTTCTACATCGACTGCAAGCAGGTCTCGCTCGACGCCGAGGGCCAGTTCCTGATCGGGCAGCTGTTCCGCGCGGTGATCGACGCGGTCGCGCCCGACGCGCGCGCGGTCGGCGGGCTGACGCTCGGCGCCGATCCGCTCGCGACCGCGACCAGCGTGATGAGCTTCCTCGCCGGGCGCCCGCTCGACGCGTTCATCGTGCGCAAGGAGCCGAAGGCGCACGGCACCCAGCAATGGATCGAGTCGAGCGCGCGCGTGCGCGAGGGCACGCCGGTGGTCGTCGTCGAGGACGTGATCACGACCGGCGCGTCGACGATCAAGGCGATCGAGCGCGCGCGGGCGGGCGGCCTGCGCGTCCTGCACGCGGTCGCGCTCGTCGATCGCATGGAGGGCGGCAAGGAGGCGATCGTCGAGACCGGCGTCGGCGTGACGTCCTTGTTCGACAAGAAGGACTTCTTGCCGTGAAGCGCTTGGCGGTGCTGCTGCTCGTGGCGGCGTGCGGCGCGCCGCCGCACACGATCGCGTTCTCCGACGAGTGGCCGACGCGCGTCGCGCGCTTCGACGACGTCAGCCTGGCGTGGACCCGCGTCGTGAAGATGCGCAACGGCTACGAGGAGTCGCTCACGCTGCAGGCGACGTTCAAGTCTCCCGAGTGGCGCGCGGCGCGCATCGCGCGCGACGTCCGCAACGCGCACATGAGCGACGCCGCGGCGACCGATCTGGTCGCGAAGGAGCAGGCGGCGCTCGGCGATCACTACGAGGTCGAGCTGCTCGTCACGACCTGGGAGCGCCGCGAGAACGATCTCGATCGCGGCGAGCGATCGGTCTGGAAGGTCTCGCTCATCGACGACGACGGCACCGAGGTCTCGCCGATCGAGATCGTGCGCGACAAGCGCCCGCGCGAGATCCTGCTCGCCGACTTCCCGGAGTTCGGCGACTTCGCGGTCGCGTACATCGCGAAGTTCCCGAAGAAGACGGATCTGTTCCGACCCGGCGCGCGCAAGATCGGGCTGCACATGTGGAGCGCGCGCGGCGGCGTCGAGCTCAGCTGGTCGCGCCCGTAGTCACTTCTTCTTCGTGCTCGTGCCGCTGCCGCCGCCGGGCCGCTTCGCCCCGGGCGCGCCGCCGCTCCGCTTCACGGGCTTCTTGCCCATCAAGCGCTCCCAGAACGTCTGCGGGACGTAGCCGTCGTCGAGATCGTGGAAGGTCTCGTGCTTCTCGGCGTGCTTGTCCTGGAACTCGGGGTGTGAGCCTTCCTGGAAGAAGGCCTCTTCGTCGTCGGTGAAGTGGGTCGCGTGCGCGGCGACCGTCTGCGCATCGGCGCGCACCTTCGCGACGTCGCCGTGCGCCGCGTGGGGCGGCGGGGTCGGCTCGCGCTTGCGGGTCGCCGGCTTGCCGACCGCGGCGGCCGCCGCGACGTGCGCCGCCGCGAGATCCTCGATCAAGATCGACGGCCCGCTCTCCATCGGGCGCTCGGCGACCGGCGGCGCGATGCGGATCTCGCCCGACTTCTCGGTCCACGCCGCCTGCGCCGCCGCGATCACCGCGGCCTCGCCCGGCGTCATCTCGTCGACCTTCTCCATCTTGTCGGTCTCGGCGGTCTGATCGAGCGGGCCCGCCGCCTTCGCCGCCGCGGCCTTGTCCGCCGCCGCCTTCTGCACCGCCGCCCAGTCGGCGGCTTCCTTCGCCGCCTTCTCCTTCGCCTCGGCCTCGGCCTTCGCCTCCGCGGCCGCCTTCGCCTCCGCGGCCTCGCGCTCGAGGCGCGCCTTCTCCGCCGCCGCCTCCGCGGCCGCCTTCTCGGCCGCCGCGCGCTGCTCTCGCTCGTGCTTCTCGCGCTCCGCCTTCGCGACCGCGAGCTCGGCCTCGTGGGCCGCCTTCGCGCGCTTCTCCTCGGCCTCGCGCTCGGCGCGCTCCTTCGCGGCGCGCAGCTCCGCTTCCTTCGCTTCGCGCTCGATCGCCTCGCGCTCGCGCTGGTGCGCCTCCTCGAGCTTCTTCGCGACCTCGGCCTCGGCTTCGCGCGTGAGGCCGACGTCGATCTCGATCTTCTCGGCGGGGAACAGGCGATCGCGCAGCTCCGCGTCGGTCAGCGACTCGAGCCCTTCGCGCCCGCTCTTGCGCGTGCCCAGCTCGCCCGACGCCGCCGTCGACGGCACCACCGTCGAGATCGCGCCGAGATCCGGCCCCGGCGCGCGCGGCACCAACGCGCCCCAATCGATCTCGACGATCGCGGGCGCCGCGTCGGGCGGCGCGACCGCGGCGCGCTCCTTCGAGTGCCGGCGCTTCTTGCGACGGCGCGCCGCCGCGCTGCCGCTCGACTTCTCGCTCTTGTCGCCGCCCTGCTCTTCGATCACGACCGGCCCGGTGTCGCCGGTCGGCTTCAAGCGATCGAGCACCGCCTCCTTCGACTCGGTGCCGACCAGCCACTCCTCGACGGCGAGCACCGCGCGCTGCGCCGCCTTCGGCTTCGCGGTCTGCACGCGGCGCAGGAGGCCGGCCTCGATCGCGCGCTGCGCGATGCGCAGCGTCTCGAACACGCGATACGGGCCGTCTTCCAGGACGTCGGCGAGCGTGCGATTGCCGTCGAAGAGACGGAGCACGCCGTGCACCTCGGTCGGGATCTTCTTCGCCATCGCCTGCATGCGCTGCACGTCTTGCTCGTGCACCGACGACGGCGACAGCCCCGCGGCCATCTCGCGGATGTCGAGCAGGAAGCGCTCCGCATCGGCGAGCACCGCGCTCATCTCCATCGGGATCTGCCGTCGGCGCACGACCGGCTCGTGGCGGAACTCGAAGCGCGCCTCGGTCCACAAGAGCAGCTGATGCAGCGCCGCTTGTCCGTGCAGCGCGCCGACCTGCGCGCTCGTCACCTCGCCCGGCCCACCGTCCTCCGCGAAGAAGCGCACCTCGCCGCGGCGCAAGCCGCGCGCGAGGAACAGGACGCCGCTGCGTCCGGTCGCCGCGATCGCGCGGATCAGATAGAAGACGCCGAACGTGTCGCCGAGATCGCCGTGCACCAAGGTGCGATGGCCCGGCTTGGTGCCCGCGAGCAGCTTGCCGATCGTGACGACGTCGCGCAGGTACGCGGGCGGGTCGAGCACCTCGGCGGCGCCGAGCTCCCACGCCTCCGCGCGCGTCGCGCCGTTGCCGACGTAGAGGATCGGCGGATCGACGCCCGCGCCTTCGACCGCGTTCGCGATCGCGCCGAGCACCGCGGCCGCATCGCCCATGCCTTCGGCGCCTGCCACGATCAGCCCGACCTCACCGGAGATCGCCGGCTTCGCGTCGTCGACCGACGCGGCGGAGACCACCGCGGCACCCTCGCGCTCGAACCCGAGGCGCATCGCCTCCATCGCACGACGGTCGCGCTGGACGAGGATGACTTTGCCCAAACCCGACATGACCGGTAGACCGGACTTCGGAGTATAACCACCGACAGACCCTGGCCAGAAGCGCTATTGCCGGACATCTGGCCCCGGCGCCGCGCGCGTGACCGACCCGTGATCGTCCTCGAAGTCCTGCAAGGAACCTCCCCGCGTTCCGTCTACGAGGTGCGCGACGCCGTCGCGACCTTGGGCCGCGCTCCGACCAACACGATCGTCCTCACCGACTATCACCTGTCGGGCGAGCACGGCCAGATCGTGCGTGAGGGCGGCGGATACGTGTATCGCGATCTGCGGTCGACCAACGGCAGCGCGGTCGAGCGCGCGGGGGCGCGCATTCCGATCGACGGCAGCCGGCGCCACGAGATCGGCCTCGAGCATGGCGACCTGCTCCAGCTCGGCGATCCGAAGAAGCCGGTGACCCTGCGCGTGCGCGTGCTCAAGCAATCGATCACGGGCGAGGTGCCGGTCGGCGCGCCCGACGTGCTCGGCGATCGCCTGATCGCGTCGCGATCGATCGTCGATCTGCCCACGGTCGCCGATCAGATCGAGCACGATCCCGCGAGCGCGCTGCGCATCTACAAGGCGCTGCAGCGGCTGTCGGGCCGCACCGATCAAGGCGCGACCCTCGACGCGACCGTCGAGGCGATGTACGAGCTCCTCCCGCAGGCGACCCACGTCGCGATCCTGCTGCGCTCGGACGCCGACAAGGATCGCTTCGTCCTCGCGCTGTCGCGCGAACGCCCGGGGCTCAAGCGCCCCGGCGACGGCCCGGCGCCCGATCCCGTGAAGGCCTCGCGCGCGGTCCTGCGCCGCGTGCTCAGCGATCGCGCCGCGATCCTCACCGCGAACGCGCAGGAAGAGATGTCGAGCTCCGAGTCGATCCTCGGCGGCAAGATCCTCTCGATGCTCGCGGTCCCGCTCTGGCGCGGCGACGAGATCACCGGCCTCATCCAGACCGACAACCGCCACAGCGCGGGCATGTTCGACGAGAGCGACCTCGAGGTCGCGCTCCTGCTCGGCTCGCAGGCCGCGCTCGCCGTCGAGAACGCGACCTTGGTCTCGCGCCTGCGCGTCGCCGAAGAGAAGGCGCGCGGCGAGAACGTCTACCTCAAGCGCCGCGAGGGTCAGCGCCTCCGCTTCGAGAACATCATCGGCGACTCCGACGCGATGAAGTCCGTGTTCGCGCAGCTCGAGAAGGTCGTCGACACGCGCGCGACCGTCTGCATCGAGGGCGAGACCGGCACCGGCAAGGAATTGATCGCGAGCGCGGTGCACTACAAGTCTTCGCGCAAGGACAAGATGTTCGTCGCGCAGAACTGCGCGGCGCTCCCCGAGAACTTGCTCGAGAGCGAACTGTTCGGCCACAAGCGCGGCGCCTTCACGTCGGCCGACGCCGACAAGAAGGGCCTGTTCGAGATCGCCGACGGCGGCACCCTCTTCCTCGACGAGATGGGCGAGATGCCGATGTCGCTGCAGGCGAAGCTCTTGCGCGTCTTGCAGGAGGGCACGATCCGTCCGGTCGGCGCGACCAGCGAGAAGCAGGTCGACGTCCGCATCATCTGCGCGACCAATCGCGATCTCGCCGCCGAGGTCGAGAAGGGCCGCTTCCGCCAGGACCTCTTCTACCGGTTGATGGTGTTCCCCCTCCGCCTGCCGCCGCTGCGCGAGCGTCGCGAGGACATCCCGCTGCTCGCGCGCCACTTCCTCGAGCGCTACGCCGGCGAATATCGCCTCGAGCTCCCCGGCTTCACGCAGGAGTCGCTCGACGCGCTCGCGAGTTATTCGTGGCCGGGCAACATCCGTGAGCTGGAGAACGAGATCCAACGTCTCGTGATCCAGGCCGAGAACGGCTGCTGGATCGAGGTCACCGATCTGTCGCCGCGCCTGCGCAAGGTCGAGGGCACGGTCGCGCGCATCGCCCCCAAGAAGGGCACGCTCAAGGAGATGATCGAGCAGGTCGAACGCTGGCTCATCACCGAGGCGCTGCGCGAGAACGGCAACAACAAGACCAAGACCGCGGTGCAGCTCGGGATCACGCGCGAAGGCCTGCACAAAAAGCTCGCCAAGTTTGGACTTTAGTCACGCCCGCGCGGGCGCGGCTTCGTTATGCTCGCCGCCATGCGGTGGCTGGCTTCGCTCCTCGCCCTGAGCGCCGCGTGCGGGTTCGATGCCACCGGTCTCCCGCCCGGTCACGTCCTGCGCGACGACACCGTCGCCGACTTCACGCAGACCGGCGCGACGCTCGACGACGCCGAGATCGCCGCGCCCGGCCTGATCTCGCCGAGCGCGTACGTCACCGGCGCCGCGCTCGCGAAGGGCGCGAACAGCGAGCTGTTCGCCGATCCGAAGACGATCGACTGGAACACGCTCGACGCCAACCAGCCGGCGAAGATCGCGCTCGCGGTGCCGCTCGGCGATTTCGGCGACAAGGCGCCCGCCGGCGTCGGCCTCGCGTCGAACGATCACTGGACCGTGTGGGTCGCCGGCGAGCTGTGGCTCGAGCAGGGCACGCACATGTTCTCGCTCGCCGCCGACGACAACGGCCTCTTCGAGGTGGCGCCGTCGGCGAACGAGGCGTATGCGCGCGTCGTCACGTCGCAATGGTTCAGCGGCGAGGCGACCGGCACGTTCAACGCGCCCGCCGACGGCTGGTACCCGGTCCACCTCGCGTGGTCGGAGAACGATCAGTCCGCGAAGTACGTGCTGCGCCACCAACCGCCGGGCGGCACGCTCGGGCCGATCGATCCCGATCGCTTCCGCGTCGCCGCCGGCGCGCAGCGCGGCCTGGTCGCCGACGCGTTCGACGACTACTACCTCGTGCGACCGACCGCGCGCTCGTTGTTCGCCGGCGCGATGCTCGATCAAGATTTCGGCAACACCACGCCCGCGGATACCGGCATCACCGCGAACACGTCGTACTCGTTCCACTGGGCGGCGCAGGCGCGCATCGACGTCGGCGGCGACTACGCGTTCACGCTCGACACCGACGACGGCTCGCGCCTGCGGATCGACGGCGAGCTGCTGATCGATCAGTTCACGAACACCACCCAGAAGAACACGACGAAGACGATCCACCTCGATCCCGGATGGCACGACGTCGTGATCGACTACACGCAGTACGCGGCGTCGGCGCACGCGCGGCTCAAGGTCGCGAGCGGCCCCGATCTCGCGGGCGGCCCGTTCCCGATCGATCGCGTGCGCCCCGTGATCCCGCGCGTCGATCGCGTCGGCGGCGCGTCCGACGACAACGACCTCACGTTCATCGCCGGCGGCACCGCGTCGTACACGCTCACGCCGCCGATCCCGGCCGGCGCGATCGTCGACGGCGTCGACGTCGGCTACACGATCAGCGTCTCGCACGCGCGCGATCTGCAGATCAGCGTGATCGCGCCCGACGGCACGCGCGCGATCGTGCGCCCGCAGGGCGACGTCGATCGCACCGGCGCGACCGGCGAGCGGCGCACGACCCACGGGCTCGACGGCAAGCCCGGGAACGGTCAGTGGTGGGTCGAGTTCGTCGACAAGTCCGGCGTCGACGCGGGCGGCACCCGCGACGCCGCGATCACGGTGCACTACACCGGCGGCCACGCGCCGATCGCGACCGCGGCCGCGTACGAATCCTCGATCCGCGACCTCGGCATGGTCAGCCGCATCGACGACGTGCAGTTCAGCGCCGACGCGCCGATGGGCACCGCGGTCGCCGTGCGCCTCCGCACCGCCGCGACCGTCGACGCGCTCATGGCCCAGCCCTGGTCCGATCCCGTCGAGAACAACGCGCCGCCCATCGTCGGCGCCGGTCAGTTCGCGCAGTACCGCGTCGAGCTCAAGTCCGACGGCGACCACGCGCCGAGCTTCGACTGGATCCAGCTGGTCTATCGCCAGGCGCAGTAGCGCTACGGCACCGGGTCGGGCCCGGGCACCTCGTCGGGTCGGATCGCGCGCACGAGCCGGTAGCCGTGCGTGAGGAGCCACGTCGTCGGGCGCACGACCGGCAGCTGATCGGGGTGCGGCTCGAGTCGCCACTCGCGGATCGCGTGCGCGCTCGAGTACGGATCTGTTCGCGCCGTGCTGTACCGATCGCAGCGGTGATGCCGCCAGTTGTTGACGATGTAGCTGATCGCGTTGCGCACCTGAGTCGGGTTGGTCAGCGCGGTCGCGTGATAGCGGAACGCGAAGACGTTGCCGCGCGGGCGGCGTAGCTCGCGGTTGATGCGCCTGGCCGCGCAGATCGCGAAGCCCTGCATGCCACGCGCGAGCGCGCGCTTGTCGTCGGCCTCGACGAGGAGGTGCACGTGGTTCGACTGGATGCTCAGGTGCGCGATGCGAAAGTCGCTTCGCGCTCGGCAGTGATCGACCGCGCGGCGGATCGCGCGGTACGCGTGGCGCGTGCGCAGATTCGAGACCTCGTGCGTCACGCGCAGCACGATGTGGACCGGTTGCTTGGCGTCGTGATCCGGCCGGGTGCGATGCCGCGGGTCTCGTCGCTTCCCGGTGACAGGTCGCCCGAGCTTCTTGCGCAGGGCGCCGCGTTTCGTGCGCGGCCGCAGATCGATCGCGAGCTGCCCCTTCCGCTTCTTGTTCCACGCCGACCGCCGCCGCCGCGTCGTCATCGTTAGGGCAGATTATCTTGGAACAAGGCAAGGAGCTAGGGAGCGCGGTGGCAAATGGCGGCATCACGGTCGATCGAGCGCCGGCGGGGGTCCTTTTTGGTTGCCCGAGCGCCGACATCGGCGCGGGCGCCGACGTTCGTGCGAGCACGGGGCTCCGCGCCGCCGCCTTTTTCGGATTTTTCGGGTTTTGACGACCCGAAAGAGCGCGAGAGGAGCGATTGCCGGGGCGGCTACTTGCCGCCGCCCGAGGAAGTGCCGATCGCCAGGCGGGTGAGGCCGGCGTTCTTGGCGCGCTCCATCAGGTCGACGACGCGGCCGTGGCTGACGCCGCGGTCGGCTTGGAGGACCACTTGGGTGGACTTGTCGCGCTGGAAGGCGGCCTTGA
>DATJIA010000108.1:0-29569 GCA_035493675.1 Kofleriaceae bacterium
CGATCGCGCAGGTCGCGGTCGTCGGCGCGCCCGACGAGCGCCTCGGCGAGATCGGCGTCGCGTTCGTGGTCGCGCGCTCGCCCTTCCGTCCCGACGACCTGATCGCGTGGTGCCGCGATCGCATGGCGAACTTCAAGGTCCCCCGCCGCATCGAGCTCGTCGACACTTTGCCGCTCAACGCGAGCGGCAAGGTCATGAAGCACGTCCTCCGCGCCCGCCTCTCGTAACGATCGCGATCTCGCCAGCGCGCGGCGCGCCCGCGAGCGCGTCCCCTTCGGAGAGCGACCGAGGCGCGGGGGGGTCCCCCAGCGCGCGGACGCGCGAAGCGCGGACCGCGCGCGGGGCTCACCGGTGGTGGAAGCACCAACGCGCGCGTTCTCGCCGGTGACAACTGCGGAGCAGCGTAGCCCGGGGGCCCGCGCCGAGGAGCGGGTCCGAAGGGGACCGCTCGCGAGGCAGCCGCGCGCGCTCGCGATCTCCCGAACGTTCGCGCAGGCGCCGAAAGCACGACGAGCCCGGGTCCTTCGACTCCGGGCTCGCTTCGCTCGCCCTCCGCTCAGGACGAACGGAGGGGGAGCTCAGCACGAACGGAGGGGCAGCTCAGGACGAACGGTCGGAACGCGCGCTCACTGCTGCACGACTTCGAGCTTGCCGATCGCGACCTCGTTCGGCGCGACGACCGTGTTGCCCGCGCGATCGCGCATGCCGCCCGAGGGCAGCACGAAGCCGGTCGCCGTGCCGTCGAAGACGTCGCCGAGCGACGCGCCCGCGATCAGCTGCAGCTGGACCGTGTAGAGCACGGTGCCCGGCGCGAGCGACGTGTCGGTCGCGACCGCACCCTCACCGGTCGCCTTCTGCGACTGCGCGGTGACGAGCATGCCCTTCAGCGGACCGATCTGCGGCACCGTCGCGACCGCGGCCTGCGGGCTCGCGCCCGCCGACAGCGCGGTCCCCGGCGTGAAGCCGACCAGCCGGACCTTGGTCGTGTCGATCGGGAGATCGAAGCCGACCGAGTAGCCCGTGAGCGACTGATCGCCGACGACGAGATCGAGCACGACCAGATCCTTCGCGGTCGCCGGATCCTTCACCAGGCGCAGCTTCCCGCCGGTCGGGTTCGTGTAGACGATCGGCGGCGGCGCGGAGAGGTCGTCGCCGCAGGCGGAGATCAACAAGGCGATGAGAACCAGGCGCTTCATGGATGACCTCCGAACTTCGCGAGCAGCGCAGTCATGTCGTCGTCGTCGATCTTCTGGGTCGGCGAGTCACCCGAGCCCACGATGTCCATGATCCAGGAGAACAGCGGCGCCGTCGTCGCCTCGGGCGTCTCGCCCAGGCGCGTCGACATCGCGGCGACGTCGATCCAGTCGATGCGCAGGTTGCGATCGTAGTCGCCGTTGCCCGGCGCGCCGTGGCTCGCGTCGGCGCTCGGATAGATCTCCCACAGGCCACGGCCGTAGGTCGCGACGCGGATGAACTCCTGGTTCTTCGCCACGTAGATGTCGCGCACCGGGACCATCGGGAAGTTGTCGCCCATGCGGTTCCAGGTCGCGGCGTCGTCGGTCGTGAAGTAGATGCCGAGCTCGGTGCCCGCGTAGAGCGTCGTCGGTGTGACCGGATCGTACTTCACGACGTACACCGGCACGTTCGGCAACCGGTGCGCGGGATCCGCGCCGACGATCGACGTCCACGTCTGACCGCCGTCGGTCGAGCGATAGAGGTGGCCCTTGTCGTCGGGCGGCGGCGTGCGCGCCTGATCGTTCATCGTGCCCGTGAAGGCGCCGACCATGATGTCGCCCGGGTTCTTGCCCTGCGGTAGCGACGGCGGGAAGTCGATCGACGACGGACCGGTCAAGCGCTTGGCGTCACCGACCGGGAAGACCGGCTGCGTGATCGTCCAGTCGACCTGCGAGTTGCCGTGCGTCGTGTAGAGGAACGGCTCGCGCGAGACCGCGCCCGCCGCGCCGTAGAGCTCGGGGAACGCGCGCGACGCGGTCACGTTCGAGATGCCGCCGCCGAACGCATCGCCGTCGAGGCTCTGCGACACCGGCTGGAACACGAAGCCGCCGTTGCCGTCGGGCACGCTGACGAAGACCTGCTCGTCGGTGTGCGAGAGCACGCTCTGGCCGACCGTGTCGGTCTCGACGTTCGCGTAGTGCTCGAGGAACGGCTCGCTGTCCTCGCCGGAGATGCGGTTGCGCTTCTCCATGCGCGCCTCGATCGCGTCCTCTTCCATCGACGGACCGACCGGCGACGGCGGCGAGTGCCAGTGCGCTTCCTCGTCGGTCATCGCCTCCGGCTTCTCGGTCGCGCAGTCCGCCTTGTCGGGCTGGCAGAAGACGCGCGCGAACTCGACCGACGCCCAGTACGTCGTGCCGCTCGACGACGTGTGCACCGTGCAGCCGATGCCGTCGCCGCCGACCGGCTGGTTGAAGCCGGACGGATCCTTCGGGTCGGTGCGGAAGCGCGTGCCGTTGTCCTGCAGGCCCGCGAACAAGACGAACGCGTTGCCGTCGGCGGGATCGCCCGACGCGAGCGCGTACATCAGGTGCGTCGCGAGGCCGCGGTTGTGATGGGTCCAGACGACCGACTCGGCCGCGGACGCGTCGTCGAAGACGTTGTCGCTCGAGAAGATGCCGCCGTCGGTGCCGGCGAACGTCGTGACCTTGCCCTTGAAGACGACCGAGGTCGCCGTGTGCCAGTCGGCGTGCACGTAGCCGAGGCGACCGCCGGCGGTCTCGCCGTACATGTTGCCCGGCAGCCAGTGCGAGACCAGCTCCCACTTCGGCGCGTCGCTGGTACCGTCGAGCGTGCGCACGCCGCACAGGTTGCCGCCGACGAGCACGTGATCCGCGTTGGTCGGATCGACGACGATCGCCTGGTTGTACCAGCTCTGCCCGTGACCGACGTCCATGTCGATGCACGAGTCGTCTTGGTTCGGATCGACGAGCGTCGGGTTCGCGAGCGCGCCGGTCGCGTCGACCCAGGTCTTGCCCGCGTCGTCGCTGCGCCAGAAGCCGACCGTGTGGCTGCCGTCGACGGCGCCGACGTACGCGTAGACCACGGTCTTGTCGGGCTTGTTGGTCGGGCCCGCGGCGATCGTCGTGCGACCGGTCCCCGCGGTCGGCGGCGTGGCCGTCACCTGCGACCACGTCGTGCCGTCGTCGGTGCGCCAGAACGCGACGTTGTTGCCGGCGGGGCAGAACTGCGGATCCGGATCGCTGCCGAACAGGCCGCCCGGCGCCGGGAAGCCCGGCGCGCACGCGGTCACGCCCGCCGCGACCCAACCGCCGCCGCCGATCGGGACGATGCTCCACAACGACTCGGCGAGCGTCATGTCGCCGTTCGGCAGATCGATCGGCGTGAAGCTCGCGCCCGCGTCGGTCGAGACGAACAGGCCCTGATCGGTCGCGGCGAACACGCCGGCGGCGCTGACCTGGATCTGACGGACCGAGCTCACGAACGGCGAGACGACCACCGGCGCGGCCCACGTGCCGCCGCCGTCGCTCGACTTCAGGATCGTGTTGCCCGACGAGTCGATGAAGTCGCCGTTGCCGACGTACAGCACGTCGGGGTTCGCGGGATCGAGCGCGAGCGCGCCGACCGCGAGGTTCGGCTGCGTGTCCATCGTCGGCGCCCAGTGCGGTCCGTCTTCCGCGAGGAAGTCGAACGTCTTCCACAGGCCGCCGCCCGACACCGCCATGTAGACGACGTTCGGATCGCGCGGATCGACGACGATCGCGTTCGGGCGACCGGAGTCGACGCCCGCGATCTTGAAGTAGTTGAACTCCTGCGGCGCGTCCGCCGGGCCGAGGTTCACCCAGCTCGTCGCGGGCACCGACGGCTTCGCGGCGTTCTTGCGCGCGAGCCGCTGCGCTTCGATCTTGAGCGACTCTTCGCGCGCGACGCGGTTGCGCACCGCGAGCTCGGCGCCGCTCATGCGATGGATGCCGGGGTGCTTGCTGCGCTCGTCGCCGAGCTCGCGCCCCCCGCGCTCGCGCTCGTGTTCACGTTCGCGCTCTCCGCGCGGCCACGCTGCTGCTGCGAACTGCAGGGCGATGACCGAAGACAGAGAAGCAACCAAGATGGCTCTTCGCATGCGCCCGAGTAACTCAATCGCGATGGGGCGGCGTCAATGCGAAACCGCGCCGAGATCAGCTTTGCCAGCGGTGGCGATCGTCGATGCCGCGGGGCATCACTCGCGGCGCGCTACGAAACGTTCGTTACTCGACGGAGACCGAAACCTCGGTGGCTCCGTCGAGAGGACGGACCAGGATCGTGCCCGGCTGCTCGTCGATGCAGGCGCCGGTCGCTTCGACGTGCCACGACGCAGTGCGCGACGGTGCGGCGAGCTCGGTCGGCGCGTTGCCACTCGGTGTGAAGGAGATCGTGAAGCGGCGCGACGCCGGATCGTACGTCGTACTAAGCGGCGTTCCGGCGAGCGCGCGCGCGTACGGGCGCGCGAGCTCGTCGACGATCGCGGTCTCGCTGCCGTCGGGGTTGACGATCGAGAAGTGCTCGCCGTTCCACAGCTCCGACGCGACGCTGTACTCCCACCACGCGCCGCCGATCCCGAGCGCGTCGAGCGCCTGCATGTGGCGCTGCGCGTGGACCGCGGCGAACGGATTGTCGACGGGGATGCCCATCTCGCCGATCACGACCGGCACGTTCCACTGCGCGCCGAGATCCTTCCATGGTTGGAGCCGCCCGGTGACGTCCTCGGCGGGCTTGCCGCCGAACAGCGCGCGCGCGTCGTACGAGTGCGGCGCGAGCACGATGTTGGCGCCGGCGGGGCGCGGCAGGCCGGTCGAGCCGAGCACGCCTTCGTAGCCGGTGGTGTCGACGAAGACGAGCGCGTCGGTCGTCTTCGCGAAGTCTTCGTAGAACGGCGCGAGCGTGTCCTTCTCCCACGTCTCGCGATCGGCCGAGCCGGGATGCGGCTCGTTGATCGGCTCGAGGCCGATCACGCCGGCGCGGCTCGCTTCGCGCGCGGCGAGCGCGCTCCACATCGATCGGTAGCGCGACATGACGTCGCCGCCGGGCGCCCAGAACGCATCGAACGCGGCGCGGACGTTCAGATCCGAGTCGTAGGCGTTCGACCAATTCTCGCAGTCGTGGTGCGGCGCGGGCGCGCCGGCGACGGTCCAGTCGGGGAAGCCGTCGCCGCAGAAGCCCTCCGCGTAGATGTCCTGGTGGAAGTCGACGATCGTCCACAGGCCGCGCGCGGCGGCGCCGTCGAGGAGCGCGTCGAAGCGCTGCATGTACGCTTCGTCCGGCGCACCGGACATCGGCTCGGCCGCCTGCCACGAGTACGTCACGCGCAAGAGATCGATGCCCCACGTCGCGGCGCGATCGAGATACGCGTTCAAGCGCGCGTCGTAGTCATCGGTGAACTCGAACGGCGCGTACGGCGCGAACTTCGCGCGCCCGCCCGCGTTCACGCCGCGCAAGCTGATCGCGCGCCCGTAGTCGTCGCGCAAGACCGTGCCGTCGAGGTGCAGCTTGGTCTGCGCCGGCCGCTCGATCGCGCAGCGCGGCGCCTCGGGCTGACCCCCGCACGCCGCGATCACGATCAGGCCGAGGCCCGAGGCCCGAGGCCCGAGGCCCGACTCACGCACCCCACACCTTCGCGGGCGCCGGCGCGCTCGCGACCAGATCGCGCACCGCCGCGCCCAGCTCGCGCGCATCCCAGCGCGCGCCGCGATCGATCGACGTCGCGGGACGCCATCCATCTTCGACCGCGATCACGCCGCCCGAGACGTCGAACACGCGGCCGCTGATCCCGCGCGACTCCGCGCTCGCGAGCCACGCGACCAGCGGGCTCACGTTCTCCGGCGCCATCGCGTCGAAGCCGGTCTCCGGCTTCTTCATCATGTCGCCGAACGCGACCTCGGTCATGCGCGTGCGCGCGGCCGGCGCGATCGCGTTCGCGGTGACGCCGTAGCGCCCGAGCTCGGCCGCCTGCACGATCGTGAGCGACGCGATCGCGCCCTTCGCCGCCGCGTATGCCGCCTGCCCGATCGATCCCTGCAGGCCCGCGCCCGAGGTCGTGTTGATGATCCTCGCGTCCACCGCCCCGCCCTGCTTGACGAGATCGCGCCAGTGCGCGGCCGCGTGGCGCGCGACCGCGACGTGACCCTTGACGTGCACGCGCATCACCGCGTCCCACTCGTCCTCGACCGACGAGACGAACATGCGATCGCGCAGGAAGCCGGCGTTGCACACGACGACGTCGAGACGGCCCCAGGTGTCGAGCGCGGCGGTGACCATGCGGCCGGCCGCGGTCCAGTCGGCGACATCGTCCTTGCTGACGATCGCGTCGCCGCCGAGCGCCTTGATCTCGGCGACGACCTCGTCGGCCTCACCGTTCGCCTCGAGCGAAGTCGAGGGGCGGGCACCGTCCCGCGCCACACCGAGATCATTGACGACGACGCGCGCTCCATGGCGCGCCAGCTCGAGCGCGTGTGCACGGCCGAGGCCGCGCCCCGCGCCGGTGACGATCGCGACCCGTCCCGCGAGGAAGCTCATGCCGATCTCGATATCACACTCGACGCGCCGAGTGAAACATGTTCTACTTCGCGGCGGTGAGGTTCGCGTTCACCGACGAGCAGGACGAGCTGCGGCGCATGGTCCGGCGCGCGATCGCGTCGCACGGCGGCGTCGAGAGCGCGCGTCGCGTGATGCTCGACGACGGCTTCGACGCGGCGCTGTGGAAGACGCTCGCCCACGAGCTCGGCCTCGCCGCGCTCGCGATCCCCGAGGCGCACGGCGGCGCCGGCCTCGGCTGGGTCGAGATCGTCGCGGTCGCCGAGGAGCTCGGCCGCGCGGTCGCGTGCGTGCCGTTCCTGTCGAGCGCGTGCCTCGCGACCGCCGCGATCCTCGAGTGCGCGTCGCCGTCGCAGCAAGCGGATCTCTTCCCCGCGATCGCGCGCGGCGACGCCACCGCGACGCTCGCCTGGCTCGAGGTCGGCGGCGCGATCGATCCCGGCGCGATCGAGACGACCGCGCGCCCCGCGCCAGGCGATCACGTGATCCTGTCCGGCAAGAAGCGCTTCGTCGTCGACGGCGCGACCGCGGATCTCCTGCTCGTCGTGGCGAAGGACAGCGGCGGGCTCGGCGTCTACGCGGTCCCCGCCGGCGCGACCGGCGTGCGTCGCCGCCGCCTCCCGACCATGGACGCGACCCGCGCGCTCGCCGAGGTCGTCCTCGCCGACGTGCGCATCCCCGCTTCCTCGAAGTTGGGCACCGCCGGCTGGCCCGAGATCGCCCGCGCGATCGCGCGCGCGCAGGTCGCGCTCGCCGCCGAGCAGGTCGGCGGCGCGCAAGCGGCGCTCGAGCTGTCCGTCGAGTACGCGAAGGTCCGCCACCAGTTCGGCAAGCCGATCGGATCGTTCCAGGCGATCCAGCACACGCTCGCCGAGATGTTCGTCGCCGTCGAGACCGCGCGCAGCGCGGCGTATCACGCCGCGATCGACTTCGATCCGATCTCGGCGGCTGCGACCGGCGTCTATTGCGGCGACGCGTTCTATCGTTGCGCCGCCGACGCGATCCAGGTGCACGGCGGCATCGGCTTCACGTGGGAGCACGACGCGCACCTCTTCTTCAAGCGCGCGCGCGCGTCGCGCACGCTGTTCGGCGCGCCGAACGATCACCGCGATCGCGTCGCGGCGTCGCTGGGGCTGGGGATCTGATGGATCTGCGCGCGAGCGAAGAAGACGATCGGTTCCGCGCCGAGGTCCGCGCCTGGCTCGAGGCGCGCCTCGACGGCGAGTTCCGCCACCTGCGCGGGCGCGGCGGCCCCGGTCGCGAGCACGAGGCGATCGAGCCGCGCATGGCGTGGGAGCGCGAGCTCGGCAAGGCCGGATGGATCGGCCTCGGCTGGCCCGCGCCCGCCGGTCGCGGCGCGTCGCTCTGGCACCAGGTCATCTTCCACGAGGAGTACGCGCGCGCGCGCGCGCCCGGCCGCTTCGGCCACATCGGCGAGTACCTGCTCGGCGCGACGATCGCCGCGCTCGGCACGCCGGAGCAGCAGCGCACGTTCCTGCCGCCGATCGTCCGCGGCGAGGTCTTCTGGGCGCAAGGCTACTCGGAGCCGGGCGCCGGATCGGATCTCGCCGGCGTCGCGACGCGCGCTTCGCTCGAAGACGGGCACTGGGTGATCCACGGCCAGAAGATCTGGACCTCGCACGCGCACCTCGCCGACTGGTGCTTCGTGATCGCGCGCAGCGATCCTCACGAGAAGCGCCACGCGGGGCTCTCGTATCTCTTGGTGCCGATGAAGCAGCCCGGCATCACGGTGCGTCCGATCAAGAACCTCACCGGCACCGCCGAGTTCTGCGAGGTCTTCTTCGACGGCGCGCGCACGCCGGCCGATCACGTCGTCGGCGCGCCCGGCGACGGCTGGAAGGTCGCGATGGCGACGCTCGCGTTCGAGCGCGGCGCGTCGACGCTCGGCCAGCAGATCGGCTTCGCCGCCGAGCTCGACGCGATCATCGCCGCCGCCAAGCAGCGCGGCGCCGATCGCGATCCCGAGCTCCGCCGCCGCATCGTCGACGCATGGACCGGGCTGCGCGTGATGCGCAGCTACGCGCTGCGCGTGCTCGATCACGGCGCGCGCGGCGAGCTGCCCGCCGCCGGCCTCGGCGCGAAGCTCTACTGGTCGAACTGGCACCGCCGGCTCGGCGAGCTCGCGATGGACGTGCTCGGCCCCGAGGCCGAGGTGATCGCGGCGGCGCCCTACTCGCTCGCGCCGCTCCAAGAGACGTTCCTCTTCTCGCGCGCCGACACGATCTACGCCGGCTCGAACGAGATCCAGCGCAACATCATCGCCGCGCGCGCTTTGGGTTTGCCGAAGTAGCGCCCAGCGTTCCGCGGATGATCTGGAGCATCGCAGCCTTCGCGCGGGCGATCAGTTTCGGATCCGCGCGATCAGACGCGATCACCTCGCTCGCGATGCGCTCGATCGCCGCGACGACGCCGCGCAGCACCAGCGTGTCGGCCGCGCGGCCGTGCAGCGCCTGATAGCCGGCGCCGAGCAGGCCGACGATCTCGTCGATCACGCGCTCGCGCCGCGCGTAGAGCGGAGAGCCCGGCCGCGACGCCTCGCCGTGGAACACCTTGAACAGCGGGCCCGCGCGCTGCGGCAGATCGAGATACGCGTCGAGGCAGCGCGACAAGGTCGTCTCCGGATCGCCGCCGGCGCCGGCCGCCGCGCGGATCGCCTGCACGAACATGATCGAGGCTGCCTCGAACAGCTGCTCGAAGACGTCTTCCTTGCTGCGGAAGAAGCGATAGAACGTTCGTCGCGACACGTTCGCCGCGTCGAGGATGTGCTCGACCGACGTCTCGGCGTAGCCGCGCGCGCCGAACGCGCTGGCCGCGCCGAGCAGGATCTGCCCGCGCGACGAGAACGGGCCATCGTCAGTCATGACGTATACGTCATTGTATCACCCTCTCGGGGATCGTCCTTGACGATGTATACAGTCATGTATACCCTCGGCTCATGGACCTCGACCTCGATCGCATGCTCGAGTCCGTCAAGGCCGGCCAATGGTCGATCGATCAGCTCGACTGGTCGGTCCCGCTGGCCGGCGCCGATCGCCTCGACGCGCGCACCAAGCGCGAGGCCGGGCTCGCGCTCGTCTTCACCGCGCGGCTCGAGCGCCAGGCCGCGCGGATCTTCGCGCTCGCGTCCGAGCACGCGGACGATCCGCGCGCGGCCGCGATCTACCAGTTCTTCGCGATCGACGAGCGCCGCCACGCCGACGCCGAGGTCTTGCTCGCCCAACGCTACGGCGTCACCGAAACCGATCTGCCCAAGCCGCTGCACTGGGCGATGAAGGTCTTGGAGTCGAACTTCGACGAGCCGAACACCGCGCTCCACGAGATGTCGAGCGCGTCGATCATCTTGTTCGAGCTCGCGCTCGACTCGCTGCTCGTGCCGTCGCTCAAAGATCTCACCGACGACGCGCTGCAGGCGCGCGTCTTCCGCTTGATCGATCTCGACGAGTCGCGCCACCTCGCGATGGATTACTGGCTCCTCGATCGCAAGGGCGAGATCTACCAAGGCCGCGACGCGCGGGCCATCCTCACCGGCGGCGCGAGCCCCGGGTTCGTCGAGCGGATGCGCGGCAAGTGGAAGCTGTACCGCACGCTGCTCGCGCTCTTCACCGCGTTCGGCACCACCACCGTGACCATGCCCGTGATGCGCAAGGCCGCCGAGGGCGGTCGCATGGATCGCTATCTCGCGCGCGTCGCCGCGATCCCGAAGAAGGCGCCGCACGCGCTCGAGCTCGCGACCTTCCGCATGGCGCTCGGCGGCCAGCGCCGCGTCCTCTCGCTGATGGGCAAGCTGTCGTGAAGTTCTCGCTCTTCTACGAGATGCAGCTCGCGGATCCGACGCGCGCGAGCGAGGCGCAGCTCTTCCGCGACTCGGTCGCGCAGGTCGAGCTCGCCGATGCGCTCGGCTATCACGCGGTCTGGGAGGTCGAGCACCACGGCCTCTTCGAGTACTCGCACTCGTCGGCGCCCGAGATCTTCCTCGCGTTCTGCGCCGCGCGCACGAAGCGCATCCGCCTCGGGCACGGCGTGACGCTCACGCCGTATCGCTACAACCACCCGATCCGGATCGCCGAGCGCATCGCGACGCTCGACATCTTGTCAGGGGGTCGCGTCAACTGGGGGTCCGGCAAGAGCTCGAGCCTGGTCGAGCAGCACGCGTTCGAGAACGACGTCTCGCAGCTGCACGCGCAGTGGCTGGAAGCGCTCGACATGATCCCGCGCATGTGGCGCGACGACGTCTTCTCCTACAAGGGGCGCTTCTTCGACATCCCGCCGACGCAGATCGTGCCCAAGCCCGTGCAAGACCCGCATCCACCGATCTTCGCCGCGTGCTCGAAGCCCGAGAGCGCGGAGCAGGTCGGCGCGCTCGGCATCGGCGCGCTCAACTTCGCCATCGGCAACGACGAGTATCTCGGGAAGAAGGTCGCCGGGTATCGCAAGGCGTTCGCGAGCTCCCCCGAGACCCACTACGCGAAGACCAACCACTTCGCGTGCACGCCGGTCGCGCTCTGCCTCGACGACGATCGCGCCGCGTGCGCCGCCGGCTTCCGCGGCGCCGCGTTCTTCGCCGGCGCGCTCGCCACCTATTATCTCAGCGGCAAGCGTCCGACCGGCCGCCTCCCGATCCAGCGCGATCCGCTGCGCGAGCAAGATCTCGACGCCGCGATGCAGTTCCGCATGGCGCAGAACACGCTCGCGATGAACGTGATCGGCGATCCCGCGCACTGCCGCGAGATCGTCTCCCGCTACGTCAAAGCCGGCGTCGACGAGCTGATCCTCGTCATGCAGACCGGCACCGTCCCGCACGAGCTGATCTTGCGCTCGATCCGCACCTTCGCGGAGAACGTGATGCCGCACTTCGCGTAAGCTCGCGCGCATGATCATCGGGGCGCATTCGATCATCTACAGCAAGGACTCCGACGCCGACCGCGCGTTCCTCAAGGACGTGCTCGGCTTCCCGCACGTCGACGTCGGCCACGGGTGGCTGATCTTCGGGCTGCCGCCGGCCGAGGTCGCGGTGCATCCCGGCGAAGCGAACGACGTGCACGAGCTCTACCTCATGACCGACGACGTCGAGGCGCTCGTCCGATCGATGAAGGACCGGGGCGTCGAGTCGTCGCCGATCACGAGCCAGGGCTGGGGCATGTTGACGTCGGTGACGTTGCCCGGCGGCGGCAAGCTGGGCATCTACCAGCCGCGCCACGCGAGCCCGCCGCAACACTCGCCGAAGCAGAAGGCGAAGAAGGCCGCGTCGAAGGCGAAGCAGAAGACCGCACCGAAAAAGAAGCAGCCCGCGCGCAAGCCCGCGAAGAAGCAGACGAAGAAGCGCTGAAAAAAGATCGCGATCGGTGTCGGATCGCGCCTGCGTCGTTCGTCGTACGGGAGCAAGGTACGACTCGATGCTCTACGCCATCCTCTGTTACGACCACGAAGACATCGTCACCTCCTGGACCAAGGAGGAGGACGACGCGGTCCTCGCCAAGCTCGCCGTCGTGAAGGACGAGCTCGCGTCGCAGGGCCGGCTCGGCCCGACCGCGCGGCTCATGCCGACGACGTCGGCGATGACGATCCGCAAGGGCAAGGAGCCGGTCGTCCTCGACGGTCCGTTCGCCGAGACGAAAGAAGCGCTGCTCGGCTTCTACGTCGTCGAGTGCGCGACGCTCGAGGACGCGCTCCAGGTCGGTAAGGATCTCGCGAAGGCGTCGAGCTCGCCGGGCGCGTACGAGATCCGCCCGCTGCGCTTGTTCATGAAGGGCACGGCCGGAGGCTCCGTGGAATGAACGACGTGATCGACAGCGCCTGGATGGATCGCGCGCTCCGCGGCGCGCGACCGCGCGCGCTCGCCGCCCTGCTCCGCTACTTCCGCGAGCTCGACGTCGCGGAGGAGGCGTTCCAGGAGGCGTGCCTGCAGGCGCTGACGAAGTGGCCGCTGCAAGGGCCGCCGCGCGATCCCGCGGCGTGGCTGATCCTGGTCGGGCGCAACAGCGCGATCGATTCGGTGCGCCGACGATCGAAGCACGTCGAGCTGGTCGAAGTCGCCGAAGACCACGATCGCGCCGCGCAGCTCGACGACGCGCCGTATCGCGACGACATCCTGCGCCTGCTCTTCATCTGCTGTCACCCCGAGCTGCCGGCGACCGAGCAGATCGCGCTCGCGCTGCGCCTCGTGTGCGGGCTCTCGGTCGAGCAGATCGCGCGCGCGTTCGTCGTCGGCGACGCGGCGATGGAGCAGCGGATCACGCGCGCGAAGAAGCGCGTGAGCTCCTCGGACGTCGCGTTCGAGACCCCGGGCGCGCCCGAGCGCGCGTCGCGCCTCGCCGCGGTCGCCGCGATCCTCTACCTGATGTTCAACGAGGGCTACGCCGCGCACGCGCGCGCGATCCTGTGCGACGAGGCGATCCGGCTCGCGCGCCTGCTCCTGCACCTGTTCTCCGACGAGCCGGGCATCATGGGCTTGCTCGCGCTCATGCTCCTCCAACACGCGCGCAGCGCCGCGCGCCTGGATCCCGACGGCGAGATCGTCCTGCTCGAAGATCAAGATCGATCGAAGTGGGACGCCGCGATGATCGCCGAGGGCCTCGCGACGCTCGACAAGGCGCTGCGCCACCGCCGTCCCGACACCTATCAAGTGCAGGCCGCGATCGCCGCGCTCCACGCGCGCGCGGCGCGCGCCGCCGACACCGACTGGAGCGAGATCGAGCGGCTGTACGCGCGGCTCGAGCAGCTCGCGCCGTCGCCGGTCGTCACGCTCAACCGCGCGGTCGCGGTGTCGAAGGTGCGCGGCCCCGCCGAGGCGCTCGCGATCGTCGAGCCGCTCGCGCCCGCGCTCGACGGCTACTTCTACTTCCACGGGCTGCGCGGCGCGCTCTTGCTGCAGCTCCGCCGCGACGCCGAGGCGCGCGCGTCGTTCGATCGCGCGATCGCACGCGCGTCGACCGCCGCCGAGGCCGCTCACATCCGCATGCAACTGGATCGTCTGCAGAGAGGAGCCTGACCATGTCGAAGATCACCACGTTCCTGACGTTCAACGACCGCGCCGAAGAAGCGGTCGACTTCTACACGAAGATCTTCAAGCGCTCGAAGGTGAACGCGAAGACCTACTACGGCGACAGCGGGCCGATGCCGAAGGGCCTGCTCATGACCGCCGACTTCGAGCTCGACGGCGAGCGCTTCGTCGCGCTCAACGGCGGCTCGAGCTTCACCTTCTCGCTCGGCATCTCGCTGATGGTGAACTGCGAGACGCAGGCCGACGTCGACTACTACTGGTCGAAGTTGGTGGAAGGCGGCGGCGCGCACAACGTCTGCGGCTGGTTGACCGACAAGTTCGGCGTCGCGTGGCAGGTCGTGCCCGTGCAGCTCATGCAGCTGCTCACGTCGAAGGACAAGCCGCAGTTCGAGCGCGTGATGAACGCGATGATGCAGATGACGAAGATCGAGATCGCGGGCATCGAAGCCGCCGCGCGCGGATAGGAGGAGATCATGACGACGACGATTCCTGGAAAGCCGATCTGGTTCGAGCACGTCTCGCCGCACGCGAAGCGGGCGCAGGCGTTCTACGGCGAGGTCTTCGGCTGGCGCACGCAGTCGTTCCCGATGCCGGGCGGAAGCTACGACATGATCTTCGCCGGGCCCGCGCAGTCCGACATGATCGGCGGCTACGGCATGCCGCGCGGCGACGCCGCGATGTGGGCGACGGTCGTGTCGGTCGAAGACGTGGATCTCACGTGCGAAGCGGTGACGTCGCACGGCGGCCGCGTGCTCGAAGGCCCGGCGAACATCCCGATGGCGGGACGCTGGGCGCGCATCGCCGATCCTCAGGGCGCGGCGATCTCGATCATGAAGCGCGACAACGGCGACCCGCCCGATCGCCTCGCGCCGCCGAACACGTTCCTGTGGATCGAGCTGCACACGCCCGATCCGAGCGCGGCGCTGCGCTTCTATCACGATGTCCTCGGCTACGAGCACAAGACGCTGCCTTCGCCTGCGGGCGACTATCACGTGATCGGTCGCGGCGGAAAGGACCGCGGGGGCGTGACGTCGCACCTCGCGCCCGGCGCGGCGCCGCACTGGCTGCCGTACGTCTGCGTCGACGACGCCGACGCGACGGTCGCGCGCGCGAAGCAGCACGGCGCGACGATCGTGATGGGCCCCGAGGACGTCCCGATGGCGGGCCGGCTCGCGGTCCTGATCGATCCGGTCGGCGCGTCGATCGCGATCCTGAAGCCCGACCCGGCGATGAAATGACGATCACGATCACCGCGTTCGAACGATCTCCCGACGGCGGCCAAGGGCTCGCGCGCGACACGCGCGTCCGCTGGGCGCTCGAGGAGGTCGGCCAGCCCTACGAGGTCCGCCTCGTCTCCTTCAAGGCGATGAAGGAGCCCGCGCACCTCGCGCTGCATCCGTTCGGTCAGATCCCGACCTACGAGGAGGGCGACCTCGCGCTCTTCGAGACCGGTTCGATCGTCTTCCACATCGCGTCGCGGCACCCGGGCTTGTTGCCGCTCGACGCGAACGCGCGCGCGCGCGCGATCACGTGGATGTTCGCGGCGCTCAGCACGATCGAGCCGCCGATCCTCGAGCTCACCAACGCGAAGCTCCTCGAGAGCGACCAGCCCTGGGCGGCGGAGCGGTGGCCGATCGTCGGCGATCGCGTCCGCGCGCGCTTCGCGCTGTTGTCGGCTCGCCTCGGCGATCGCGACTGGCTCGACGGCGACTTCAGCGCCGGCGACTTGCTGATGGTGTCGGTGCTGCTCCGCGCGCGCCGCTCCGGGATCCTCGACGAGTACGCGAACCTCGCCGCCTACGTCGCGCGCGGCGAGGCGCGCCCCGCGTACCGGCGCGCGTTCGAGGCGCAAGCCGCGGTCGCGCGCTCCGCCCGGTAATCCGTTCGCCCTGAGCGAAGCCCTCGCGAAGCGAGGGCGAAGTGGAAGGGCGGCGACATCTCGCATCGGAGGTCCTTCGACTCCGGGCTCGCTGACGCTCGCCCTTCCGCTCAGGACCAGCGGAAAGGATCCCATCGCTACTAGCGCGCGGCGAAGGTCTCGTCGAAGAGATCGAGCATCGCGCGCCAGGCGCGCTGGTGGGTCGGCGCGTCGTAGCGCAGCGCGGGATGGTTCAGGTGCGCGACGGCGGGGTTCATGAAGCCGTGGACCTGGTTGCCCATGACGTAGAGGCGCCAGTCGACCTTGCCGCGCTTCATCTCGTCCTCGAAGGCGAGGCGCTGCTCGGGCGGCACCATCGGATCGTCGGAGCCGATGCAGGCGAGGATCTTGCCCTTGATCTGGTGCGCGTCGTCGGGGCGCTTGGTCGAGAGCTGCGCGTGGAAGCCGACCGTGCACGCGAGGTCGGCGCCGTCGCGCGCGAGCTCGAAGACGGCCGCGCCGCCGAAGCAGTAGCCGATCGCGGCGAGCTTCGCGTGATCGCATTCGGGCTGCGCGCGCAGGACCTCGAGCGAGGCGTGCCCGATCGCGCGGATCTTCATCGGGTCCTCGCGATACTTCGTGAGGTTCGCGACGCTCTTCTCGAGCGAATCGAGCACGACGCCGTCGCCGACGTAGTCCATCACGAACGCGACATAGCCCAGCGACGCGAGCAGCCGCGCGCGCTCCTTGTTCACGTCGCTGACGCCCGATGCTTCCGGCGCGATCAAGACGCCGGGACGCGCCCCCGCGCGCTCACGATCGACCGCGAGATATCCGACGCGCCGCGCTCCGTCCGCCTGGTACTCGATGCTCTCGGTGTGCATGCGGGCAGGATACGCGCGCGCGCACGCGCGCACAGGGTCGCGCGCGCGCAACGACGCGTGAGCCGGTCGCGTGGCGCGGCACCTCGCGTGCAACGACGGGATCCATGCGTCTCGCCTTGACGATCGTGATCCTCTTCGGCGCGGCCGAGACCGCGCAGGCCGCCAAGCCCGCGATCGGCGTCGAGTGGGAGATCGACGGCGGCATCGCCGTCACCGCGCTCCGCGGCACGACGCCGTCGAAGATCCTGCGCCTGAACCCGGTCTCGTACCCGCCGCAGCTCCTGTGCCTCGCCAAGAAGACCTCGGCGCCGGCCAAGGTCCCGGTCGAGATCCCGCTCGTCACGATCACCTACGACATGGGCGAGACCGATCGCACGCTCGAGATCGTGACCGGCCCGATCGGGAGCGACTTCAAGGGCGCCGATCAGGCGAGCTGGCAGACCGCGTTCCACTTCGTCGAGGCGTTCTTCGACGCGGTCAAGGGATCGTGCACCGTCACCAAGAGCACCTTCACGACCAAGGTCCCCAACGCGCCCGATCTCGTCGAGGAGCGCAAGCTCTGCTTCGCGTCGATCAAGGACATCGCGGCCAAGATGGGCGAGACGATGAAGACGCGCGGGCTCGACGCGAGCGTCGACTCGACCCTCACGGTCAAGACCGGCGTCGAGTGCGGCGCGAGGCAGTCGTTCGACACCAAGACCATCGGGGTCTGGTTGTCGATCGACTCGACCGGCGCGCAGGCGATCGATCCGTTCACGCTGCCGTTCGACGGCACCAACACGCAGGTCAACATCGCGACGCCGCTCGCGCTGTGGGGCGGGCCCAACCTGGTCCCCGCGCTCGCCGAGCTCGATCCGTGGAACGAGGCGAACACCGGCGCGGTCGGCTCCGGCAGCGCGCCCGCGCGCCTCGCCGCCGAGCAGGCGGCCAAGCTCCTCGGCGGCGTGAAGGATCCCGCGGTGCGCGGCTTCTTCATCCTCTACGCGCTCGCGCTCAACGCGGAGACGCTCGCGATCGACAACAAGTGGGAGGGCGTCGACCAGAAGAACTCGTTCGTCGTCTACCTCAAGTCGAGCCTCGGCCTCCTGCACGATCTCCTCGCGCAGCAAGGGCGCACGCCGACGGTCGACAGCCTCGGCCTGAAGATCGACGTCGATCCGGTCGCGGTCGACGCGATCAAGAAGCAGTTGTGCTTCTTGACGATCCCGTGCGCGGTCGCGACCTGGAACAAGCAGATCCTCGGCAAGGAGGATCCGATCCGGCCGTTCGCGCGCAAGCCGATCAAGCCGTACCTCGACGACACCAACGAGCCGACCGTCGTCGTCGAGACGCGCTGGGGCAAGTCCGCGCTCGGCCTCGCGGCGACGATCGCCGTCGACTCGACGGGCGCGCTCGGCTTCGCCGACGTCGACACGCTCGACGACAAGCTGCGCGCGTTCCGCTGATCAGGTGCGCGCGGCGTGGCGTCCCGCGATCCAGCCCCACGTCATGCCGCGCAGGTTCGACAGGCCCGATTGATAGCCGGCGCCGGTATCGAGCGCGGCGGCGGAGTTGCCGCACGCGTACAGCCCGGCGATCGCGTGTCCGCGCACGTGCTTGACGCGCGCGAACGCGTCGGTCTCGAGGCCGACCGAGTTCACGCCGACGCCGACCGGCACGAGGCGCACGCCGTAGTACGGCGGCTTCTCGAGCGTGCCGAGGTTGGGATTCTTCATCGACTTGTCGCCGGTCATCATCGCGGCCCACGGATACGTGCCGCGCGCGAAGTCGGGATCGACGCCGTCCTTCGCGTGCGCGTTGAAGCGCGCGACCGTCTGCTCGAGCGCGGCGCCGTCGACGCCGAGCTTCGACGCGAGCTCGCGCAGCGAACTGGCGCGGGGCAGAACTTCGTCCGGAACATCCATGCCCGGCAGATACGTCGCGAACGCGTACTTGTCGCGATACTGCTGATCGAAGATCAGGAACGGCGGATAGTTCGGATGATCCTGGGTGACGCCGTCCCACGCGTGCACCTTCGGGAGGTACTCGCGATAGAAGGATTCGTCGCCGAAGCGCACGCCCGCGCGATTGACCCACAGCGCGTGCGGATACCCGCCTTCCCACGACGCGCGATACAAGGGTTTCCCGTCGTGCTCTTCGCCGGGGATGCGATATCCGAAGAACATACCCAGGTTGTGATTCGGCACGCGCGCGAGCGACGCGCCGATCTCGCCCCCGAGCACGACGTTGTCGCCTTCGACCGACGGCTGACACATCGAGTGCCACTCGGGGAGCTGCTCGTACTGGCGCGCGAGGCGCGCGTTCCAGTCGTAGCCGCCGATCGCGAGCACGACGCCCTTCTTCGCGCGGATCTTCTGCGTGTCGGTCGCCACGCCGATCACGCGCCCGTTCTCGACGACGAGCTCCTTCACCGGCGAAGACACGCGCGCTTCGATCTTGCGATCGATCAGCGCCGCCTTCAGGAAGTAGCCCATCATGCCCGGGCCCATGCCGCGCTGATCCTTCGAGATGCGCTTGCCCATGAGCGCGTAGTCCCACTTCGTGATCGTCGCGAGCCCGCCCCACTTGAACAGCTCGTCGTGGATGATCCCCGGCGGCATGTGCGGAGTCAGGTACGTCTTCTTCTGCCACGGTCCGAGCTGCGCGCCGTCGAAGAGCTCGACCTCGAGGTAGCGACCGTGCGGCACGGTGCCGGGCGCGTGCGGATAGTGGTAGTCGGGGAACTGATCGATCACCTTCCAGCGGACGCCGGCCTTCTCCTCGGCCCAGCGGGCGACCACCGGACCGGTCTCGAACAAGATCTTCGCGAGCTCGGGATCCGCGTAGCCGCCGGCGAGGAAGTCGAGATACGCGCGCGCGGCCTCGACGGTGTCGCCGCCCCACTTGTGGTTGTTGCAGACGAACACCTCGCCGCCCGAGTACGCGCACACGCCGCCGAGCTTGGCCGCCTTCTCGAGGACGATCACCTTCGCGCCCTCGTCGTGCGCGGCGATCGCGGCGGTGATCGCGCCGAGCCCCGAGCCCACACACACGACATCGACTTCGAGATCGAATTTCATAGCTTGAAGATCCTGGTCGCGTTGTCGCGCAAGAACTTGGGCCACACGTGGTCGCGGAACGGCACGTCGGGCAGCTCGGCGAAGATGCGCTCGAGCGTGAGCCCCATCGGGAAGTAGCCCGCGTACATGATCTGATCACCGCCGCGCGTGTTCGCGAACTCGACGATGTCGCGCGGGTAGTGACGCGGCGCGAACGCGCTCGTCGAGTACGACAGGTTCGGGTACTTGAGCATCAGCTTGATCGCGAGATCGGTCCACGGCTCGGCGCCGTGCCGCATCACGAGCTTGAGCTCGGGGAAGAACCAGCAGACCTCGTCGAGCAGCTCGACCTTCTGCGGCGCCATCGGCAGGCGCGGCCCCGGGACTCCCACGCACATGCAGATCGGGAGATCGAGCTCGACGCACTTCGCGTAGATCGGGAACCACTTCTTGTCGTCGATCGGCACCTGCGGGCACAGCCCCGACGGGAAGCCGGTGACCGCCTTGATCCCCACTTGCTCGTGCAACGAAGAGATCGTCCGGACCTCGTCCATCCCGCGGTTCGGGTTCGCGTGATAGCTCGCGAAGAATCGATCCGGGAAGCGGCGCAGCGCCTCGGCGCTCGGCGACTCCGGTCCGTTCCAGCCGATCATCGCGCGCTCGATGCCGTGCGCGTCCATCTGCGCGACGGTGTACGCGACGTAGTCCGCTTGATCGCCGACCTTCGGCAGATCCTTGAACAAGTACTGCGCCGGCATCTCGAACTGCTCGCGCGATTGCTTGTCGAGCAGGAGCGGACGCATGAAGTCGTACCAGGCCCGCTGCTCCGCGTCGGAGCCGGGGATCTGGAGCATCAGATCGATCGCGCGAATGCCGCGGATGCCGGAGCTCAAGAGAGCGCGCCTCCGTCGGCGCGGATCTCCTCGCCGGTGATGTAGCGCGCGTCGTCCGACGCGAGGAACGCGATCACCGACGCGGCGTGCTCGGGCCCGGCGTACGGCATCTGCAGCGGCATCGCGCCCCGCAAGAGCTCGGGGTCGCCGCCCTTCGGCAGCTTGAACTGCGCGTGGAGCGGCGTCGCGATGCCGCCCGGGCACACGCAGTTCGCGCGCAGGCCCTGCTTCGCGTACTCGACCGCGATCGATCGCGTGAGCGAGAGGATGCCGCCCTTCGACGCGGCGTACGCGGCCATCCACGGGTGCGAGCCGAGCGCCGCGGTCGACGACGTGTTGACGATCGTGCCCTTGGTCTTCAAGAGGTGCGGGATCGACGCGCGACAGACGAGGAACGTCCCCGTCAGGTTGATCTTCAAGACGCGCTCCCAGTTCTCCAGCGAGAGCTCGTGCGTGTGATCGGCGCGCAGGATGCCGGCGACGTTCGCGACGACGTCGAGTCGATCGAGCTTCGCGAGGACCGCGCTCACGGTCGCGGCGACCTGCGCTTCATCGCTGACGTCGCACTTGAACTCGACGTCGCCGTTGATGTCGACGCCGGCGACGCGGGCGCCTTCTTCGGCGAGCCGCGCCGCGGTCGCCTTGCCGATGCCCGACGCCGCGCCGGTGACCAGCGCGACCTTGCCTTCGAATCTCTTCATTCACGCACCTCGTTCGATGTGTAGAACTGGCGGTACCAGCGGCGCAGCGCGCCGATCGCGCCGTCGCCGTCGCAGAGCGTCGGACGATCGCGCCAGACCTTGTTCTCCCAGATCGCGACGTCCTGCCCGAAACCGACGGTGAGGTTCTGGACGTAGCCCGCCGCGTAGCGCGCCATCTTCTCGTCGCTGCCGACCTTCTTCAGCATCACGCCGAAGCGCAGATCGAGCGAGTGCTCGTCGATCGGCGTGTGCGCGTTGACCAGCTTGTTGGGGAGGAACGACTCCATCTCGGTGATCTGGTACGCGGGCCCGTAGTAGGTCGCGACCAGCGAGAAGCGATCGCTGCCGCCGCCGATCGGATACGCGACGCCCGACGAGCGCTGGATCGCCATGTGATCGACGAACTCGTTGTCGAACTGCTCGAGGTTGGTGCCGTGCACCGCCGGGAAGTGGCCGCTGTCGGCGACGTTCTCGATGATCTCGCAGGGCGCGGTCGCGATGCGCATCTTCGACAGCGACCACGCCGTCCACCCCGGATCGCCGTGCTCGGCGATCACCGGGATCTCCCAGGTCGGCTCGCGGCCGTCGCGATCGTGCCAGACGAAGACGAGGCCGTTGCGCTCGCGCACCGGCCACGGCTTGATCTGCGCGCGCCCGGGGATCTTCCCGCTCGAACAGTACGGAATCTCCACGCACGCGCCCGCGCCGTCGAAGCGCCACGCGTGGAACGGACAGCGGATCGAATCACCGACGACGGTGCCGCCGATGCCGAGGTCCGCGCCGAGGTGCGGACAGTGCGCGTCGAGGATCGAGATCGCGCCGCTCTCGCCCCGGAACGCGACCAGCGATCGGCCGAAGTAGCGCAGCGGCAAGACCTTGCCGGCCGGCAGCTCGTCGGCGGCGGCGACGACGAACCAACCCGTCGCGAATCCGGTGAGCTCCTTCTTCGTGCTCATTGGCGCGCGTCTCCTTCGAGGATCTTCTTCGCCCACGCGTAGTCGGGCTTGCCGCTCGGATAGCGCGCGACCTCGGCGACCAGCGCGATCTGGCGCGGCACCTTGTAGCCGGCGACCAGCGTGCGGCAGTGCGCCTGCAGATCATCGATCGTCCGCGCCGCGCCGCGCCGCAGCTGCACGACCGCTGAAACGCGTTGCATCCAGCGATCGTCGGCGAGCCCGACCACGAGCGCGTCGAAGACGTCGGGGTGCGCCTTGAGCGCTTCCTCGACCTCTTCGGGGAAGACCTTCTCGCCGCCGGTGTTGATGCAGTTCGAGCCGCGCCCGTACACCGTGATGCGGCCGTCCTCCTCGACGGTGGCGAGATCGCCGGGCAGGACGTAGCGCACGCCGTCGACGATCACGAAGCGCTCCGCGGTCTTCGCCGCGTCCTTGTAGTAGCCGAGCGGGATGCGGCCGCTGCGCGCGAGCTTGCCGACGCGCCCCGAGCCCGCCGCGATCGGCTTCATCTCGTCGTCGAGGACGAGCGAGCCCTCGGGCATCGCGAAGCTCGGCCGCCCGTCGGCGCCGGTCTCGGATCCCGGGAACGCCGAGCCCTGGTGCCCGGTCTCGGTCGAGCCGAAGTTGTTGAGCACGAGCGCGTCGGGCACCAGCTCCTGCAGGCGGTCGCGCACCGACGGCGACAAGACCGCGCCCGCGCTCGCGATCGCGAACAGGCTCGACACGTCGTAGGGCTTCGCGGCCAATTCGTCGACCAGCGGGCGCGCCATCGCGTCGCCGACCAGCGTGATCGTCGTGATCCGCTCCTCGCCGATCAGCTCGCACACGCGGCGCGCGTCGAAGCTCTTGCCCGGCTGGATCACGACGGTGCCGCCGCTGAACAGCGCGATCCACGCGCCCCACTGCGCCGCGCCGTGGATGAAGGGCGCCGCGGTGATCATGCGCAGCGCGTTGTCGGGATCGCTCGCGTGGGCGACGACCTCGTCCGGACGATCGACCGGATCGCCGCCGGGACGTCCGCCCTGCAGGCCCGCGAAGAACATGTCCTCCTGCCGCCACATCACGCCCTTGGGACGGCCGGTCGTGCCGCCCGTATAGATGATGTAGAGGTCGTCGCTGGAACGTGTTCCATATCCGCGCCGGGGCGACGCGGCCGCGACGCGCGCCTCGTAGTCGTCGCCGACCACGAGCCGGGGCAAGGCCGGCGCCGCCTCGATCACGATCGGGAGCAGCTCGCGCTCGGTGACGATCGCGACCAGATCGGCGTCGTCGCACAGCGGCCGCAGCTCGGCGGCCACGTAGCGATAATTGAGGTTGATCGGGACCGCGCGCAGCTTGATGCACGCGAGCATCGCCTCGACGTACTCGGCGCCGTTGTAGAGGTGCAGCCCGACGTGGCGGCCGGGCCCGACGTCGAAGCCGCGCAGCACCTCGGCGACCCGATCCGCGCGTTCGTCGAGCTGCGCGTACGTGAGCCGCGTCGCACCGGAGACCAGCGCCGTGCGGTCCGGCATCGCCGTCGCCAGCGCCTCGAAGAGATCCGCGATCTGGAACGACCCGCCCGACATCGATCGCGAGCCTCGCGCCGCGCCGCGTGCGAGTCAAGCTCGAAGTAGAACATGTTTCATTTCGGGACGCGCTCGTGTACGGTCTCGCGCATGAGCTCCTCCGACGTCGGATTCTGGAAGATCGCGACCGAGGCGCCGGATCGGGTGGCGGTGATCGAGCCCGACGGCACCGAGATCCGCGCGGGCGCCCTGCTCGCCCGCGCCAACCAACTCGTGCACGGCCTGCGCGCGCTCGGCCTCAAGGCCGGCGACTGCGTCGCGACCGTGCTCGACAACTCCGCGGCGATGATCGAGACGTTCCTCGCCGCGCACCAAGCCGGTTGGTACATCACGCCGATCAACTGGCACCTCACCGCGCCCGAGATCGCGTACATCCTCGACGACTGCGACGCCGCCGCGGTGATCTCGTCGCCGAAAGCCGCCGGCGTCGTCGAGGAAGCGTGCGCGCAGATCGACTTCCCCGCGGCCGCGCGCTTCGTCGGCACCGAGGCGCTGCGCGAGGCACAACCGTCGACGCTCCCCGACAAGCGAAGCGCCGGCGCGTCGATGACGTACACCTCGGGCACGACCGGCAAGCCGAAGGGCGTGCGCCGTCCGCTCGTCCCCGCGCCCCCCGAGGTCGTCGCGACCCAGCAGGCGCTCTTCCTCATGCTGTTCGGGATCCGCGCGGGCTCGCCCGGCGTGCACTACGTCGGCGCGCCGCTCTACCACACCGCGGTCTTGAACTTCGCGACCAACCACCTGCACCTCGGCCACACCCTCGTCCTCGTCGACAAGTGGGAGCCCGAGAACATGTTGCAGGCGATCGCGAAGTATCGCGTCACGTCGAGCCACATGGTGCCGACGCAGTTCAACCGCCTCCTCAAGCTCCCCGACGACGTCCGCGCCCGCTACGACGTCTCGTCGCTGTCGCACGTGATCCACAGCGCCGCGCCCTGCCCGGTCGACACCAAGAAGAAGATGCTCGCGTGGTGGGGCCCGTGCATCTACGAGTACTACGCGGCCTCCGAAGGCGGCGGCACCGCGTGCACGCCGCAGGAGTGGCTCGCGAAGCCGGGCACCGTCGGCAAGCCGTGGCCGATCTCGCAGATCCGCGTCCTCGACGACGCGCACCAGCCCGTCCCTGCGGGCACGGTCGGCACCGTCTGGATCAAGATGGGCGATCACAAGTTCGAGTACCACCGCGACGCCGCCAAGACCGGCGACGCCTGGCGCGAGGGCTTCTTCACCGTCGGCGACGCCGGCTACCTCGACGAGGACGGCTTCCTGTTCCTCTGCGATCGCAAGGCCGACATGATCATCTCGGGCGGCGTGAACATCTATCCCGCCGAGATCGAGGCCGTGCTGCTCTCGCACCCCGACGTCGCCGACGTCGCGGTGTTCGGCATCCCAGACGAGGATTGGGGCGAGCAGGTCAAGGCGGTCGTGCAGCCCGCGCACGGATCGTCCGACGCGCTCGCGTCCGCGCTGGGCGCCTACGCCGCCGAGCGGCTCGCCAAGTACAAGCTGCCGAAGTCGATCGACTTCGTCGCCGAGATGCCGCGCGATCCCAACGGCAAGCTGTACAAGCGCAAGCTGCGCGATCCGTACTGGGCCGGAAGAGATCGGGCGATTTGACGATCTAGTGCGCCACGCACGACAGGCGAAGGCGCGCGTTCGCCGGCGGCGTCGTGCCGGTGTAGTCGAACACGAGCTTCAGGTGGTCCGGCGTGCTCGCGCACTGGAGCGCGTCGACGTCGAGGTACCAGCACGGCGTGTTCGAGTGCGCGCCCGGCCCGTCGGGCAGGCACTGCGCGAGCGGCGTCTCGGTGGTGCCGGCGATCTGCGTGACCTCGCAGTCGGCTTGCAGCCCCGGCGTGCTCGGATCGACGTCGTCGACGGTGCCCGTGATGCACGGATCGCCGAGCGCGCTCTTCATCTGTTGCGCGATCACGGTCATCGCGTCGCTCAGATCGGGGTTGCAGATCGACGACGTCGAGCCGCGCACGCCGAACGCGTTCACGACCGCCGCGCGGCGCACCGCCGGGAATGCGTAGCCGCCCGTCGACTGACAGCTCGCCTGGAGCGCCGGCACCGTCGGCATGTTCTCGTACGTATCGGGCCCGATCGAGACCGGCTTCGACGGTCCGCCGATGTCGGCGACGACCACGTGCGACGGATCGGTCTTGAGCCCGCGCAAGAAGCCGATGTAGCGATCCACGTGATAGAGGTACGTCGAGTCCTCGCGCGGCGCGCAGTTGGTGCGATCGCCCTCGGTCTGCATGTGCAGCGGATCTTGATCGCCGTCGCACGTGACGCCGTACTCGGTGCAGCGGAAGTTGATCCCGCCCTTGGTCGTGTCCGATGGATCGAACACCGAGACGTCGCTCGCCGAGCAGTCGTCCTCGTCGCCGACGAACACGACGCCGAGGTACGCCTCGGGACGAAGGAAGCCCGCGTTGAAGGTCGTCGCCGGATCGAGTGCGACCTTCATCGACTCGAGGTGCGACTCGAGGCCGCAGCCGGACGTGCCGAGCTGCGCCATGCACGAGAAGGTGTCTTCGAGCGCGCCCGTGTAGTTCTTCGTGCGGGTCTGCCCGCTCGCGACGTCGCTGATGAACTTCGCGTTCGGATCGAGCGATGCGCAGTGCGTGCCGTCGGGTCCTTGCAGCAAGTGCCCCGCGTCGCCGCCCACCGGGCACTGTTGGAAGGCCCAGTTGCCGACGCCGAGGTTCGACGACACCACGCCGATGTGCACGTCGGGCAAGCCACCCGGGATCGACGACAGCACGTTCACGAGCTTCGGGAAGTTCGCGACCAGGTTCTGCTGCTCCTCCTTCATCGATCCCGAGTTGTCGATCACGAACAACAGATCGAGGTTGCGATCGAGCGCGAGCGGGATCTCGGTGACGACCGAGCGCGTGCCGCCGTCGATCATGTGTCCGTCGATCGGCGGGGAGGCGTCGGCGAGCTCGTGCGGGTGACTGCACGCGGCGAGGGCCGCGGCCGAGAAGGCAAGGCGAAGGCGCATCGATAGATAAGGCCTGCGCCGGGCCCGATCTCGCCATCGCAGAGCTTGGCAGACCTCGGTCATCTCGCGGAGGACGCAACCGCTGTCACGGGCGGCCGATAGCCGCGCACATGATGAACAAACATGTGCTCTTGGTGTCGGGGCTCGCGGGCGCGCTCGCCGGCTGCGATCAATTCGGCGGCGGCGGCGGCGGCGGCGACCTCGCGCTGCCCTCCTTCGACGATCACGTCACCGCCTTCTACTGCGCATCGCCGACCTCGTGCGTGATCGCGACCGACCAGGGCAGCGGCCCCGGCCACCTGTACGCGACCGACGGCGCGTCGATCACCGCGACGATCTTCACCGGCGATCGCGACTTCGCCGCGAAGGTCGGCACCGACGGCGAGGTCGGCTTCAGCGGCTTCACCAAGGTCGGCGACAAGCTGATGGTGCTGGTCGACGGCGCGGCGAGCGCGTACGTGACGGCGTCGGGCGACATCACGAAGCCCGAGAGCTGGACGATCGCGAAGCTCGGCACGCAGGTCGGACCGAACACCAACGGTCCGTTCGGCCTGAACCAGCAGAACGGCCTGTTCGCCGCGAACGGTCAGTGGACCTACGTCGTCCACAACGTCGTGCTCACGTCGAGCGCGGGCCCCGCGCCGAGCACGATCTGGAACTGGACTTGGTCGCCGCAGGCGCAGCCGTCGGTGCCCGAGAACCTCGACGATCTGCGCGCGGCGGATCCGACGCTGTGCAACAGCGATCCGGGCGCGGACATGACGCCGGCGTCGCCGCAGTCGATCTACGTCGCGAGCGATCTGATCGTCACGCCCGCGGGCTCGTACATCCAGGACGGCAGCGATGCGCCGGGCGTGTGCATCTCGCTCGATCACGGGCACTCGTTCCATCACGCGGCGTTCGCGAACGCGGCGAACGGCCCGAACGGGATCAACTGCACGTCGCAGGATCACTGCGTCGCGTACGCCGACGTGCCGTTCGGCGGCGACGGCGCGGCGCCGATCGTCTTCGTCTCGACCGACGCGTCGAAGGGCGCGGCGTCGACGTGGAAGGCGGCGACCACGCCGGCGGTCGGCGAGAACACGCTCTTGCGCAACCTCGTCTTCGCGCCCGACGGCATGCACGGCTGGATCCTCGGCTGGCACGACGGCGCGACGCCGCTCCTGTTCGCGACCTCCGACGGCGGCGCGACCTGGTCCGACGCGAGCGGCTCGCTCGGCGCCGACAGCTTCCGCCCCTACGGCGCGTACGCGTTCGACGCGACCCACCTCTGGGTCGGCGGCGACTGGATCGGCGGCGACGCGCGCGTGATCAACGTGACGATGTGATCGTTCGGGCCAGGAAGCCGTCGATCGCGGAGGTGAAGGCGTCGTTGTCGTCGCCGGCGACCATGTGCGCGGCGCCGGCGACGTCGGCGTACTCGGCGTGCGGGACCAGCTCGAGCAGCTCGCGCACGCCGTCTTCGGACAGCACGTCGCTCATGCGGCCGCGCACGATCATCGTCGGGATGGTGAGCGCGCGCGCGGCGGCGATCAGGCGCTCGTGCGCGAACGACGGATCGCCGCGCTCGCGCCGCACGAAGCGCGGATCCCAGTGCCAGCGCCAGCGGCCGTCGGCGCCCTGGCGGAGGTTCTTGGCGAGGCCGCGCGCGTCGCGCGGCCGCGGGCGGTGCGGGAGGTACGCCGCGATCGCGTCGGCGGCCTCGTCGAGCGACGCGAAGCCGTCGAGCCCCGAGTGCATGAACGAGATCACGCGCATCACGCCCTCTTGCTCCATGCGCGGCGCGACGTCGACGAGGACCAGCGCGCGTAGGAGCGGCGCGTGCTCCGCTTCGGCGAGCAGCGCGGCGAGGCCGCCGAGCGACGCGCCGACCACCGCCGGCGCGCGTCCGAGCCACGCGGCGATCGCGCGCACGTCGCCGGCGAAGCTCGAGAGATCGTAGTCGGCGTCCTCGGGCCACGCGCTGTCGCCGTGGCCGCGATGATCCATCGCGATCACGTACGAGCCATGACGTGCGAGGCGCGCGGCGGTCGAGCCCCACGCGTGGCGCGTCTGCCCGCCGCCGTGCAGGAACACGACCGGCGAACCGGCCGGATCGCCGTACGCGTCGCCGCGCAGCGTGACGCCGCGGAAGCCGGCGATCGAGACGGGAGTCGCGTCCATTGGTTCGAAGCTCGAAGCTATCAGATCGATCCCAGGCGGCGCTCGGGGTGCTGCCCCGGGTCCTCGCGCCCTCGCTTCGCGAGGCCCGCTCGGCTCGGCCTTCCGGCCTCGGCCCTGCCCCTCTTCGCGCCGCCATGTCTTGCCGCTCCGAGTGAAACATGTTTCACTTCTGCCCATGCGAGCGCGGCTCCGCGAGGTCGGCTGGGACGCCGCGCTCGCGATCGAATCCGACGACGCGGCCCCGGTGCCCGGGCCCGGCGAGGTCGTCGTCGAGGTGGAAGCGTGTGGGGTGTGCGGGCGCGATCTCATCGATCGCGCGGGGCGGTTCGCGTTCGTGCAGCTCCCGATCACGCCGGGGCACGAGGCGGTCGGGCGCGTCGTCGCGGTCGGCGCCGGGGTCGAGCAGTGGCGCGTGGGGGACCGCGTCGCCTCGATGCACCGCGACGCCTGCGGCGACTGCCCCGCCTGCCGCGCGGGCGAGACGTCGCTCTGCACGAGCGCGGCCGCGGTGCTCGGCCTCTTGGTCGACGGCGGCTACGCGCGCTGGCTGCGCGCGCCCGAGAACGCGTTCTACTCGATGCCGGCGTCGATCGATCCGGCGCTCGCGGCGATCTTCCATTGCACGCTCGGCACCGCGTATCGCGGGCTCACGCGCGCGCGCGTGCACGCGGGGGCGCGCGTGCTGGTCACCGGCGCGAACGGCGGCGTCGGCGCGGCGGCGGTGCAGATCGCGAAGCGGCTCGGCGCGACCGTGATCGCGCAGGTGCGCCGCGACGCGCACGCCGAGCTGGCGCAACAGCTCGGCGCGAGCGAGGTCGTCGTCGACAACGGCGCGACGATCCACAAGCGCGTGCAGCCGGTCGACGTCGCGATCGACTGCGTCGGCGCGCCGACCTTCAACGCGGCGGTGCGCTCGCTCGGCGTCGGCGGGCGC
>DATJIA010000109.1:0-3823 GCA_035493675.1 Kofleriaceae bacterium
CGTTGTGCGGCGACAGCTTGCGCGCGTAGCGCAGCATGCCGTACGCGTCGTCGAGCAGCTTGGTGCGGATCTCGCCGGTCGGGTCGCCGTCGTAGTTGGCGTAGTTCAGCGCCTGCATCTGCGCCTGCTGCGCCTTGTCGACGATCTGGCGGATCTCCTCGCCGTGCGGATCGAGGATGTCGGACCAGGTGTCGTGATCGTCGGCGCGCGCGGTGCTGCTCACCAGCACGAGCGCGAGGGCGAGGACGCGAAACACGCGCTGAGTATGACATCTCGGGAAGCTGGGGCCGGAGACTCCAAGCTCCGGGCTCCGGGCTCCAATCGATGCCGATCCCCTCGTCGTGATTTCGCGCGCTTGCATCGGAATGTGCGTGGTCCAGCGCTTGCTCAAAGAGATTCGCGTGGACACCGCGAGCGTACTGCGAGCGGCCATCGAGCTCTACCGAGCCCGGCACTACTCGAGCGTCATCGCGGCGCTCGCCGATGCGATCGAAGACGAACCCGAGAACCTGCACCTGAAGTTGTTACGCGCGAAGGCCTGGCTCGCGCTCCGCTGCGACCTGGAGGCGCAGCAAGATCTCAGCGACGTGATCCGCAACGACCCTCGATGCTCGACCGCCTATCGACTGCTCGGCGAGCTCGCGGTGCGCAAGGACGAGATCGCGTCGGCGAGGATCTTCTTACGAGAGGCGCTGCGCCTCGATCCCGGTGACGCCGAAGCGAAGGACTGGCTCGCGCTCACCGAAGAACGTGTTCGCCCATCCGCGGCAGCGGAAAAACTCCCGGCGGCCGCTGCCGCGGATGGGCACTTTGTCCCCCGAGCGATTTCCCCCCGAGCCGCGCCCTCACGGGCGCGGTCGGAGTTTTCGGCGCCGCCTTCGTCGCACGGCGAACGCCGCGCGCGGATCGCCACGGTCGGCGACGTGCCGACCAGCCTGCAAGAGCTGCCCGAGGCGGGCGGCTTCGGGCGCTACCTCGTCGAGTGTTGCTTGCTCACGCCGCTGCAGCTGCGCGCGGCGCTCGCGTACCAGCGCTCGACGGGGATCAAGCTCGGCGCGGCGGCCGCCGCGCTGGGCTTCGTCAGTGACTTGAAGATCGAGTGGGCGTCGCTCGCGTATCACGGGCGGTTCCGCCGCGGCGCGACCGCGCACAGCCTGATCGAGCTCGCCGATACCGAGATCGAAGTGATCGACGACACCGCCGTCTCCTGATACCAACGCGCGCATGAAGGCGTTGGTGACGGGCGCGACCGGCTTCATCGGGCGACATCTGTGCAAGGCGCTGGTGCGCGCGGGCGACGACGTCACCGCGCTCGTGCGCGCGTCGTCGAATCGCGCGGCGCTCGACGGCGTGAGCTTCCGCGTCGGCGACGTCAACGATCCGTCGACGCTCGGCTTCGACGGCTATGACGTCGTGTTCCACCTCGCGGCGATGCTCGGGCAGCCGTGGCACCCGCAGTTCATGACGACCAACGCGACCGGCGTGCGCAACGTCGCGGCGGCGTGCGGCGGCGCGCGGCTCGTGGTCGTGTCGTCGATGGCGGCAGCCGGACCGTCGACGCCGCTCGGGCGCCCGCGCACGGAGGACGACGCGCCGTCGCCGGTGTCGCGCTACGGCGCGTCGAAGCTCGCCGGCGAGCAAGCGGCGCGAGAGCTCAGCGCGCGCACGAAGATCACGATCGTCCGGCCGCCGATCGTCTTCGGCGGCGGCGACGCGGCGATGCTGCCGCTCTTCAAGTTTGCCGCGCGCGGGCTCGCGATCGTCCCGACGCGCGCGTCGATGTCGCTCGTGCACGTCGAGGATCTGGTGGAGCTCGTCCGCGCGGCGGCGCGCGGCGAGACGATCGCGCCCGAGGCGGCGCCGGGGCAGGGCGTGTACTTCGCCGGCTTCGACGAGGCGCCGAGCTTCCCGTCGCTCGCGTCACGCGTCGGCCTCGCGTGCGGGCGATCGCGCACGCGCGTCGTCTCGATCCCGCGCGCGGTGCTCGCCGCCGGCGGCGCCGCCGCCGAGCGCTGGGCGAAGTGGCGCAACTCCGACTTCGAGCTCCTCTCCGGCGACAAGGCGGCCGAGGCGCTCGCCGGCGACTGGATCGTCTCGCCGGCGAAGGCGCATCGCCAGCTCGGCTGGCGCCCGGCGACGACGCTCGACGAGCGGCTTCGGGAGACCGCCGAGGGGTACCGAGCCTCGGGCTCGATCTAGCGCTACGGTTCGCGCGTGCAGATCGACGTCTGGTCCGACATCGCGTGCCCGTGGTGCTACATCGGCAAGCGCCGGCTCGAGGGGGCGCTCGATCGCTTCGAGCACAAAGAGTCGGTACGCGTGCGCTGGCGCGCGTACGAGCTCGATCCGCGCGCGCCGCGCGAGCGCGAGGGCGATCACGTCGATCACCTCGCGAAGAAATACGGCGCGTCGCGCGCGCAAGCGGAGCAGATGGTCGCGCGCGTCGCCGGGATCGCGCAGGCCGACGGCCTCGTCTACGACGCCGCGCGCCTGCGCACCGGCAACACCTTCGACGCGCACCGGTTGATCGCGCTCGGCCTCGATCGCGGGATCCAAGGCGCGGTGCAGGATCGATTCTTCCGCGCGTACTTCGCCGAGGGCGCCGCGATCGGACGACCCGACGTGCTCGCGCCGCTCGCCGCCGAAGCCGGCCTCGATCGCGCCGAGGTCGACGACGTGCTCGCGAGCGATCGCTACGCGGCCGACGTCCGCGCCGACGAGATGGAGGCGCGCGCCTACGGCATCAGCGGCGTGCCGTTCTACGTGATCGCGGGGCGCCTCGGCGTCTCGGGAGCGCAACCGGTGGAGACCCTGCTCGGTGCGCTCGATCGCGGCTGGTCCACCGGCGGCCTGACCGGCGTCGAGATCGCGGACTGACCGGCGTCTTGCACGGTCTTGCGCTCGTCGAACGCACGAGATCTGTGCCGTGGCCGTGCGCGCGCGCCGGACTTATCCTGGTCGCCATGCGCGATCCCTTGCTCGAGGTGGCGCCCACGGTGGCCGCGGTCGGCGGCACGATCACGGACGCGAACAGCCCGGGCTTCCTGTTCCCGATCGATCGCGCGCTTTCGGCGGGCGCGACGCTCGGCGGACGCTACGCGATCACGCGCTTCATCGCCGCGGGCGGCATGGGCGAGGTCTACGAGGCGCGCGACGAGCTCTTGCGCGACATCGTCGCGGTCAAGCTCCTGCGCGCGGATCTCCTGCGCAAGCCGGGCGCGCAGGAGCGCTTCGCCGACGAGATCAAGCTCGCGCGCAAGGTCACGCACACCAACGTGTGCCGCGTGTTCGAGGTCGGCCTCGACGGCGAGCGCGTCTTCTACACGATGGAGCTGCACCCCGGCGAGACGCTCGCGGCGCGCCTGCGTCGCGACGGCGCGATGCCGCTCGATCAGGTGAAGCCGATCGCCAGGCAGGTGCTCGCCGGCATCGGCGCGGCGCACGCCGCCGACGTCGTGCACGCGGATCTCAAGCCGTCGAACGTGCTGCTCGAGCCGAAGGGCCGCGTGATCGTCACCGACTTCGGCCTCGCGCTGCCGTGCTGCGCGACGCTCGCGTGCCGTTGCGACATGCCGCACCTGGTCGGCACGCCCGCGTACATGGCGCCCGAGCAGGTCACCGGCGGCACGCTCCTCGACGGGACCGATCTGTTCGCGTTCGGCGTGATCGTCTACGAGATGATCACCGGCGAGCTGCCCTGGCGCGGCGCGACCGCGATCGAGCTCGCCGAGGCGCGGCTCGTCGGCGAGCGGCCGTCGGCACGCGCGATGCGGCCCGAGGTCGATCCGATCTGGGACGACGTGATCCGCGCGTGCCTCGCGCA
>DATJIA010000110.1:0-25731 GCA_035493675.1 Kofleriaceae bacterium
GCGCGCGCGCTCCTCGTCGGCGCGGCGCTCGGTGAGATCGCGCGTGACCTTCGCGAAGCCGCGCAGGACGCCGTGCTCGTCGCGGATCGGGCTGATGATCGCGCTCGCCCAGAAGATCGTGCCGTCCTTGCGGACGCGCCAGCCCTCGTCCTCGGCGCGGCCCGTCTTCGCCGCGAGCTCGAGCAGCTTCTGCGGCTTCTTGCCCGCGAGATCCTCGGGCGGGAAGAACTTCGCGTACGGTTGGCCGATGATCTCGTCGGCGCGGTACCCCTTGATCCGCTCCGCGCCCGCGTTCCAGCTGACGACGTCGCCCGTCGGCGACAACATATAGATGGCGTGATCCTGGATGCCATCGATGAGGAGGCGGAGCTGCTCTACTTCTTCCTCGCGCCCGATCACGTGCGGAAGGGTACTACACACGTGCGCGCTAACCCGCACACACCCAACGCGCCCGACGACGTCTGATACCGTGCGCTTTGTTTGACTCCGCCAACTCCGGCGAGCTACGCTTTTGATTGCAAACGCCTTTTCTAGGCTTTCCAGGGGAGTCGGCCGATGAGCCGGATCGGAGAGCTGCTCGTCCGCGAGAAGATGCTCTCGCTCCAGCAGCTTCAGCACGCGCAGGAAGAAGCGAAGCGTAGCGGCAAGCGACTCGGCGTCGCCTTGTCGAAGCTCGGCTACGTCCAGGATCAGGAGCTCACGCAGTTCGTCGCGCGGCAGTACTCGCTGCCCGCGATCAACCTCGCCGACATCGAGATCGATGCGGCGGTGCTGAAGCTGATCCCTCGCGAGATCGCCGAGAAGCATCAGGTGGTCCCGGTCCGCCGCCAGGGCTCGACGCTGATCGTCGCGATGGCGGATCCGTCGAACATCTACGCGATCGACGAGCTGAAGTTCCTGACCCAGTACAACATCGATCCGGTCGTCGCGTCGGACACCGCGATCGAGACCGCCTTGTCGAAGTACTACGACAAGGGCCCCGACCTCGACGCGATGATCGGCGACTTCGACGTCGAGAACGTCGACTACGCGTCGGTCGTCGACGAGAACGTCAACATCGTCGACCTCGAGAACCAGGCCGGCGAGGCGCCGGTCGTGAAGCTATGCAACGCGCTGCTCTTGTCGGCGATCAAGAAGAAGGCGTCGGACATCCACGTCGAGCCGTACGAGAAGAGCTTCCGCGTGCGCTTCCGCATCGACGGCATCCTCCAGGAGGAGATGCGGCCGCCGCTCAAGCTGCGCAACGCGATCACGTCGCGCTTGAAGATCATGGCCGCGCTCGACATCGCCGAGCGCCGCCTCCCGCAGGACGGCCGCATCAAGCTGAAGATCGGCACCAACAAGGAGATGGACTTCCGCGTGTCGGTCTTGCCGACCTTGTTCGGCGAGAAGATCGTCATGCGTCTCCTCGACAAGTCGAACCTGCAGCTCGACATGACGAAGCTCGGGTTCGAGCAGAAGCCGCTCGACGACTTCAAGAAGGCGATCCACAAGCCGTACGGCATGGTGCTCGTCACCGGCCCGACCGGCTCGGGCAAGACGACCACGCTCTACTCCGCGCTCAGCGAGCTCAACACGACCGAGCGCAACATCTCCACCGCCGAGGATCCGGTCGAGTTCAACCTGCCCGGCATCAACCAGGTGCAGATGCACGAGGAGATCGGGCTCAACTTCGCCACCTCGCTGCGCTCGTTCCTGCGCCAGGACCCGAACATCATCATGGTCGGCGAGATCCGCGACTTCGAGACCGCCGAGATCGGCGTCAAGGCGGCGCTCACCGGCCACTTGGTCCTCTCGACGCTGCACACCAACGACGCGCCGTCGACGGTCTCGCGCCTCTTGAACATGGGCGTCGAGCCGTTCCTCGTCACCGCGTCGGTGAACCTCGTGCTCGCGCAACGCCTCGCCCGCAAGATCTGCAACGACTGCAAGGAAGTCGGCGAGAAGCACCCGGAGGCGCTCGCCAAGATGGGCTTCACCGAGGAGCAGATCAAGACCGCGAAGGTCATGCACGGCCGCGGCTGCGGCAACTGCAACAACACCGGCTATAAGGGCCGCATCGCGCTCTACGAGGTCATGCCGTTCTCCGATGCGCTGAAGGAGCTCGTGCTCCAGGGCGCGTCGGGCGCCGAGATCAAGGCCGAGATGATCCGCGGCGGCGTGAAGTCGCTCCGCATGGCGGGCATCAGCAAGATCTTGGAGGGCGTCACCACGCCCGAGGAGATCTTGCGCACGACGGTGGAGGATTAGTGGCGCCGCCGACCCTGCATCAGCTGCTCAAGGCGATGCTCGACAAGGGCGCCTCCGATCTCCACATCACGACCGGCTCGCCGCCGCAGCTGCGCATCGACGGCGATCTCGTCCCGCTGCGCACCGAGGCGCTGACGCCGGTCGACACCAAGCAGCTCTGCTACTCGATCCTCACCGACGCGCAGAAGCTCCGCTTCGAAGAGGATCAGGAGCTCGACCTCTCGTTCGGCGTGAAGAACCTCGCGCGCTTCCGCGCCAACGTCTTCATGCAGCGCGGCGCGGTCGCCGGCGCGTTCCGCCTGGTCCCGTTCAACATCATCCCGCTCGAGGAGCTCGGCCTGCCGCCGGTGGTCATCGAGCTGTGCGAGAAGCCGCGCGGCCTCGTGCTCGTGTGCGGGCCGACCGGCTCCGGCAAGTCGACGACCCTCGCGTCGATGATCGATCGGATCAACCAGCGCCATCGATCGCACATCGTGACGATCGAGGATCCGATCGAGTACCTGCACCCGCACAAGTCGTCGCTGGTGAACCAGCGCGAGATCGGCAGCGACTCGCAGTCGTTCAAGCGCGCGCTCAAGTACATCCTGCGCCAGGATCCCGACGTCGTGCTGATCGGTGAGATGCGCGACCTCGAGACGGTCGAGGCCGCGCTCACGATCGCGGAGACCGGCCACCTCGCGTTCGCGACCTTGCACACCAACAGCGCGATCCAGTCGATCAACCGCGTGATCGACGTGTTCCCGTCGCACCAGCAATCGCAGGTGCGCGCGGTCCTCTCGTTCGTCCTCGAGGGCGTGATCTGCCAGGCGCTGATCCCGCGCGCGACCGGCTCCGGCCGCGTGCTCGCCGCCGAGGTGATGGTGCCGAACTCGGCGATCCGGAACCTGATCCGCGAGGACAAGCTGCACCAGGTCTACTCGCAGATGCAGATCGGCCAGGCCAAGTACGGCATGCAGACGATGAACCAGTGCCTCACCGATCTGTTCATCCGCCGGATGATCACGCTCGACGAGGCGATGGGCCGCACCTCGGATCCGGAGGAGCTGCGCACGATGATCGGTTCGGCGGGCGGCAACCCGGGCGCCGCGCCCGCGCCGAGGCGCAGGGAGTAGCCGATGGCGAAGTACAAGTGGGAAGCGACCGCGCGCAACGGCGAGACCCGCAAGGGCTCGATGGAGGCGCTCGACGAGGCGATGGTCGCCTCGCGGTTGCGCGCCGAGGGCATGACGCCCAAGAACATCCGCAAGCCGGCGGGCCAGATCAGCATCGTGATCGGCTCGGGCGTGCCGCCCAAGGACCTGCAGATCTTCACGCGCCAGCTCGCGACGATGATCGACGCCGGTCTGCCGCTGGTCCAGTGCCTCGACGTCCTCGCCAACCAGACGCCGAACCAGCACTTCGCGAAGATCCTGTTCCAGGTCAAGCAGTCGGTCGAGCAAGGCGCGACCTTCAGCGACTCGCTCAGGAAGCACCCCAAGGTCTTCGACGAGCTGTTCGTCAACCTGGTCGCGGCCGGCGAGGTCGGCGGCATCCTCGACACGATCTTGAACCGCCTCGCCGTCTACATCGAGAAGAACGTCAAGCTGAAGGGCCAGCTCAAGAGCGCGATGGTCTACCCGATCTCGATCCTCGTGATCGCGATCGGCGTGATCGCGGTGATGCTCACGAAGGTCATCCCGGTCTTCGAGCACATGTACCAGCAGTTCTCGGGCGCGCAGCTGCCGGCGCCGACCAAGTTCGTCATCAAGATCTCCGACGGCTTCATCAAGGACGGCCCGTTCATCGTGCTCGGCATCATCGCGTTCGCCGTCTTGTTCGGCATGGCGATGCGCACCGAGAAGGGCAAGGACATCTTCGACGCGACGCTGCTCAAGGTCCCGGTGATCGGCAGCGTCTTGCGCAAGATCGTCGTCGCGCGCTTCACGCGCACGCTCGGCACGCTGCTCTCGTCGGGCGTGCCGATCCTCGACGCGCTCGAGATCTGCGCGAAGACCTCGGGCAACCGCGTCGTCAAGCGCGGCATCATGTACGCGCGCAGCAAGATCGCCGAAGGTCAGGACATGGCCGGCCCGCTCGGCGAGAGCAAGGTCTTCCCCGGCATGGTCGTGCAGATGATCGGCGTCGGCGAGCAGACCGGCGCGATGGATCAGATGCTCCAGAAGATCGCCGACTTCTACGAGGACGAGGTCGACACCGCGGTCGCCGCGATGACGTCCTTGATCGAGCCGATCATGATGGCGTTCCTCGGCGTCGTCGTCGGCGGCCTGATCGTCGCGATGTACCTCCCGATCTTCAAGCTCGCCGGAAACATCGCCGGCAAGCACTGACGGCGGCGACACCATGCGGCGCGGCGCGCGATGTGGATCGAGCCAGGCCGCGCGACGCCGTACTCGACGTGCGGGCCGTCAGTGCTGTCGTCCGGACGGCTTCGCCGTCCTCACCAGCACGGCGATCATGCCGATGACAGCGCCTGCACCAGCGCTTCGGGTGGCTCGACGTGGCGACTGACGAGAACGCACGCATCGCTGCTTCGTCGCTGACCGCGATCCGCCCGCCGGACGCGGCGAGCGCGGAGCTCGCGCGGCGCATCCGGTGGCTGATGCTGATCCGGACGGTGATCATCAGCATCGTCCTCGGCGTGAGCTGGTGGCTGTCGTGGGTCGGCGCGACGACGTCGGGCACCAGCGTGCTGTTGTCCGCGATCATCGCGTCGACGTACGCGTCGACGCTCGCGGGCGCGCTCATGATGCGCGGCGGGATCGATCCCGATCGGCTCGTCTGGCCGCAGCTCGCCGGCGATCTGGTCGTGACGTCGATCCTGGTCTACGCGACCGGCGGCGCGCAGAGCGCCTTCACGTTCTTGTTCGCGCTCTCGGTCGTCGGCGCGGGCGCGGTGCGCTACGGGCGCGGCGCGGCGGTGGTCGCGACGGTGTCGGTCGCGCTGATGGTGTTCGTCGCGGTCGCGGCGCGCGCGAGGTGGCTGCCGTTGCCGCACGTGCCGCAGGTCTCGCCGTGGGCGCAGCCCGCCGCCGAGTTCGCCCGCGCGCTCGCGCTCAACCTCGCCGCGATCGTCGCGGTCGGCGCGCTGTCGTACGTGTTCGGCGATCAGCTGCGGCGCACGGCGGCGTCGCTCGCGAGCGAGCAGCGCGCGGTCGCCGATCTCGTGACGCTGCACCAGGACATCGTGCGCTCGCTGACCTCGGGGCTGGTCACGACCGACTCCGCGTGGCGCGTGATCACGGTGAACCAGAGCGCGGCCGACATCCTCGACGTCGACGCCGACGCCGCGATCGGCCGCGAGGTCGACGCGCTCCTGCCCGGCCTGCAGGACAAGCTCGACGGCGTGCCGGCGCGCACGCCGGTCAAGCGCGCCGATCTCACGATCCCGCGCGCGGGGCGGCGGCTCGTGCTCGGCATCTCGGTGTCGCCGCTCGTCGATGTCGACGGCACGGTCGCCGGGCGCGTGATCAACTTCCAGGATCTGACCGAGCTGCGCCGGATGGAGCGCGAGGTCCAGCGCGCCGAGCGCATGTCGACGATCGGCCAGCTCGCCGCCGGCATCGCGCACGAGATCCGCAACCCGCTCGCGTCGATCAGCGGCTCCGTCGAGCTCTTGCGGCAGGGCCCGCAGCTCACCGGCGATGATCGCCAGCTGATGGACATCGTCACCCGCGAGATCGATCGCCTGAACAGCCTCATCTCGCAGCTGCTCGAGTACGCGAGCCCGCGGCCGCGCCAGGTCGTCGACTTCGATCTCGCGGTGATGCTCGACGAGACCGTGCGCGTCTTCCAGCAGGACAAGAACTTCAGCGACGTCGAGGTCGCGCTCACCGGCACCGGCGCGCCGATCTCGGTGGCCGCGGATCCCGCGAAGCTGCGGCAGGTCACGTGGAACCTCCTGCGCAACGCGGCCGAGGCGGCGGCGACCGGCGGGCGGCACGTCCACGTCTCGCTCGCGTTCGACGCGGACAACGTCGCGATCGAGATCGACGACGACGGCCCCGGCATCGCGCCGCAGCACGTCGGCCGCATCTTCGATCCGTTCTTCACGACCAAGAAGCGCGGCACCGGGCTCGGGCTCGCGACCTGCCACGCGATCGTCACCGAGCACGGCGGCACGATCGAGGTCGCGAGCGAGCTCGGCAAGGGCACGCGCTTCTCGGTCAAGCTGCCGCGGCGCGCGCCCGACGCCGTGACCGGCGAGGTCCCCGCGGTGATATCGTGAGCTCGTGAGCGAGCTCGAACAGCGGTGTCCGGTCTGCGCCGGCGATCTGACCGGCGGCGACCTGATCCTCGTGTGCAGCGGCTGCCACCGCATGCTCGGCAACGTCGAGGTGCGCGCCACCGGCGAGTTCATGGCCGCGACCCCCGCCGCGCTCGCCGCCGCCGCCGGCGATCACGCCAAGCCCGCGACCGGCTCGACCGTCTGCGCCTGGTGCGGCCGGCACCAACACGAGGTCAAGAAGCTCCTCACCAGCGCCGCCGTCGCGATCTGCAACGAGTGCGTCGCCCTCTGCGCCGACATCCTCACCGCCGAGCTCGGCGACGACTGGACCTGATCGGGCCTCGGGCCTCGGGCCTCGGGCCTCGGCCAAGATCGCCGCTCGCACGCGATCGCGCGACCGAAACCGAAAAATCTCAAAAGGCCGGCGGCAGAACGCCTCGTGATCGCACGAAGGTCGGCGGCCGCGCCGACGTCGACGCTCGGGAAAACCCAACCCGACGATGCGCCTTCGCTCCCCCAGGGTCTGGATCGCCGCCCGAGCACGATCCTCGACGATCCAAACCGAAGAATCTCTAAAGGCCGGCGGCAGAACGTCTCGTGATCGCACGAAGGTCGGCGGCCGCGCCGATGCCGGCGCTCGGGAAAACCCAACCCGGCGACTCGCCTTTGCTCCTCACCGAGCGAATGCCGCCACTTGCCAGGTCCGTCGCCTGGCGATCGTGCCGTTTCCTATTAAATTGCCCTAAGTATGACGAATCGGCGACGGCGGTCGGCGTGGAACAAGAAGCGCAAGGGGCAGCTCGAGATCGATCTGCGCCCGCGGACCAAGCGCGGCACGCTGCGCAAGAAGCTCGGCCGACCCATCACCGGCCGGCGCATGGATCCGCGACATCGCACGCGCCCCGACCACGACGCTCGCCATCCGGTGCACATCGTCCTGCGCGTCACGCGCGAGGTGTCGAACCTCCGCACGCACCGCGCCTATCGCGCGATCCGCCGCGCGATCGCTCGATGCCGTGCGCGCAGCGACTTCCGCGTCGCGCACATGAGCATCCAGTCGAATCACATCCACTTGCTCGTCGAGGCCGACGACAAGGACGCGCTCCGCAGCGGCATGCAGGGCTTCGCGATCAGCGCCGCCCGCCGCCTCAACCGCGAGCTACGCCGCCCCCGCGGCCACGTCTTCGCGTTCCGCTATCACGCGACGCCGCTCACGAACCCCACACAGACGCGCAACGCGATCAGCTACATCGTCAACAACTGGCGCCATCATCGGTGCGATCGCTACGACACGCGTCGCTTCGATCCGTACTCGAGCGCGCACGCGATCGCGGACTGGCGCATCGCGCCGCACCCCGATCAGCTGCCGGTCGTCCGCGCGACGACGTGGCTGCTCGCCGACGGCTGGAAGCGCGCCGGCGACATCCGCTACGACGAGGTCCCCGGCCCCGATCCGCTGCCGTGAGCTTCGCGTTTGCGTCGCTTGCGGATGCGCAGCGCCATCACGATCGCGACGATCACGCCGGCGAGGCCGCCGATCGCGCCGATCACGATCGACAGGCCGATGCCGTCGCCGATCGCGAGGACCGCGGGCGGGCCGTCGCCGCTGCACGCGAGGTGATACGTGCCGTCGTGCGGCGCGGTGAACGAGAAGGCCGAGGTGCCGGCGTAGCTGCCGAACGAATAGCTGGTCGTGCCCGTCGGCTTGCCGAGCTCGACCGGCGCGTTCGATCCGGCCTCCGCGAGCGTGCAGCGACCGCTGAAGGTCGCGTTCGCGTACTCCGTGCCGTCGACCACGCTCTTCGACTCCAGGAAACCGACGTGACTGCCGGCTTCGAGGATCACGTCGCGCTCGCCGGGCACCACGAGCCGCTGCATGCCGGTGACCTGGCTGTAGACGCGCCAGATCATCGCGCCGCCGATCGCCATGCCGACGAGGACCGGGACGAACGCGATCGCGTACGCGCGAAACCACGATTTCGACATGCGCGACAAGCTAGTGCACAGCGACCGGCGAGGTGCGGCAACGTTCGGCAGCGCCTTCGTGCTTGACGGCGAATATCCATCAGATATTCTTCTCATATGCCGAAGAAGCCGCCGCCGGAGACCGCGCTCTACGTGAAGCTGCCCGCGACCGCGGGCGAGAAGCTCGACCGGGCCGCGCAGGAGCTGGGGATCCACAAGAAGGACCTGGTCGCGGGGCTGGTCGAGAAGTACGTGCACCCGGGCGCGACCATGGGCACGTACTCGTTCCAGCCCGACGATCCGCCGGAGGTGCTGACCGCGGAGCAGGCCGCCGACCTGCTCCAGGTCGATCAGAAGATCGTGCTCGAGCTGGCCGAGGCCGGGAAGCTGCCGGGCCGGAAGCTCGGCTACGCGTGGCGGTTCTCGCGCGCGGCGCTGGTCGACTGGTTGAGCGGGCCGGAGAAGCCCGAGAAGCCGGAGAAGTCGCGATGAAATATCCCATGACTATGCAGATCGTCCCGACCGTCGTGGAGCAGACCCACCGCGGCGAGCGCGGCTGGGACGTCTACTCGCGCCTGCTCAAGGACCGCATCGTCTTCCTCGGCAGCGAGATCGACGACGCCGTCGCGAACGTGATCATCGCGCAGCTGCTCTTCCTCGACGCCGAGGATCCGGGCAAGGACATCATGATGTACATCAACTCGCCCGGCGGCGTCGTGACGGCGGGGCTCGCGATCTACGACACGATGCGCCTGCTCCACTGCGACGTCGCGACCTACTGCATGGGTCAGGCGGCGTCGATGGCGAGCTTCCTGCTCGCCACCGGCACCAAGGGCAAGCGCCACGCGCTGCCGCACTCGCGCGTGATGATGCACCAGCCGCACGTCGGCGGCATGCACGGCCAGAGCACCGACATCGAGATCCACGCCCGCGAGATCCTGCGCGCGCGCGACACGCTCAACGAGCTCTACGCGCTGCACACCGGGCAGCCCGTCGAGGTGATCGCGCGCGACACCGATCGCGATCGCTTCATGTCGCCCGAGGAGGCGAAGACCTACGGCGTGATCGACGTCGTGATGCAGCCGCGCACTAGTAGTTGAACGCCCACTTCTGATCGGTCCCACCGTCGCACGGCTCGATCGTCGCGGTCCAATCGCTCTTCGCCTGCACGCACCAACTCGGGCTCGACGCCGAGTGCAGCCGCCCGTCGGAGAGATCCCAGCGCTCGCCGAGCGAGCCGTCGCACGGCTGCTGCGCGACACGCGTGCCGGAGACGAACGCGCTGGTGTCGAGGCACATGCCACTGCGCTGGTTGATCAGCAGGTACGAGCCGTTCCACGGGATCCACCACCAGATCCAGCGCTGGTTGTCGCCGCCGTGGCACGTGTAGTTGTTGATCGGCGCGCCGCGCGTGTAGCTCGCCGCCTGCACGTCGAGGCAGCGGCCGGTCGCGCCGTTGACGTTCGTGTACGTCTGCTGCCCGTCGGTGTACGTCAGCACGCGGACCGCGCCGCCGACGTCCTCGTCGGTCGGCGCGTCGCGCTGCTCGTCGAAGGTCGAGCCGTCCTTGCGCGTGATCGTCGGCTTCGTGTTCGCGCTGAACGCGTACGAGCCGTAGTGCATGATCGAGTTGATGTCGTACGGGAACAGGTCGCGCCCGTCGGTGCCTTGCTGCACGTAGGTCTGGAAGTTGGGGACCTTGTCGGGCAGCACGTTCTCGAGGTGGACCGTCACGTAGTTGTCGCGATCGGCGCGCTGCTGCTCGTGCCAGAGGCCGAGCGCGTGCCCGATCTCGTGCTCGATCAAGCCGGGCCGGCGCCCCGCGACGCGGATGTACTGCTTGCCCCCGTGGCGACCGATCGACGACGAGTTGTTCGCGCTGTCGTTCAGGAAGTAGACGTAGTCGGGCTCGTTGGTGTGGATCACGAAGCGGTACGGCGTGATCAGGTACCACTCGCGCATGGCGTCGAGGATCGCCTGGCGTTGATCGCTGTCGTAGGTCGGATCGAGCTCGTACGGCACGACGCCGTTCGGCCAGCGATAGGTCGTGAGGTTGCGCCCCGCGCTGCGCAGGTTCGAGACCTCGGCGACGCGCGCGTCGTCTTCGCTGCCGAGCACGATGTCGTCGTCGACGATCGCGAGCCCGTCGCGGATCGTCGCCTCGACCTGGACGACGCCGGTCGGCGTCTCGACCGAGACCATCAACGTCTCGGGCGGCGCTTCGTCTTCGGTCGTGCACGCCGTGATCAGCGCGCTGCACATCGAGATCATCACTGCTGCACATCGTGTCGCTCGCATGTCCGTAACCTCCTGGCGGCGTTCGCCGCGCGGAGGCGGACTGCAAGTCACTCGCCAGCGTCTTCGAAGATCGCGTGCGACGACGGCAGCTCGCCGGGGGCACCGTCGAGCTTCGCGGCGCGCGCGCGATAGTCGGCGGCGTAGTCGCGGTGGCCCTTCGCGTCCCACGCGCGCGCGAGATCGCGGCAGCGCTCGGCCTCGAGCCGCGGCGACAGCTCGCCGAGCTCCCACATGATCTCGAACGCGCGGATCGCCTCGTCGGTGCGGCCGCACGCGAGCAGCGCGAGGCCGCGCGTGTGCACGAGGCCGGGCACGTCGGGCCGGAGGCGCGCGGCCTCCTCGCACATCTCGAGCGCGGTCGCCGGATCGGTGCCGGCGCGCAGCGCGGCGTACGCGCGGTTGTTGAGCCAGGCCGCGCGCGACGCGCCCTCGAGGCGGCGCTCGTCGACGGACGCGAGCACGCGCGCGCCGCGCTCGACCTCACCGGCGGCGAGCCAGCAGGCGGCGATCGAGACGCGCGCGGAGGCGCGGCGCGTGCGCGACGGCGACAGCCGCGCGAGCAATCGATAGCGAAATCGCGCCGCGGTGAGCTGGCCGCGCTCGAACGCCGCGTGCGCCGTCCTCGGCAAGACGACGACGACCAGCGCCGCCGACAACAGCGCGGCGCCGACGAGCCCGACCCAGAGCGCGAGGCCCACGACGCCAGGATAGCAACCGCCGAGCGAGCGTGGTAACCACGCCCGTCATGGCGGACGAGCTGCTCCAGATCGGCAAGCGCGGGGCTCCCGCGCCCGCCCCGATCGCACGCCCGGGCGCGCCCAAGGTCTACATCGAGACCTACGGCTGCCAGATGAACGTCGCCGACAGCGACGTGCTCGGCGGCATCCTCGCCGGCGCCGGGTACGCGCGGGCCGAGCGCGTCGACGACGCCGACGTCGTGATCATCAACACGTGCGCGGTGCGCGAGAAGGCGGAGGAGCGCGTCACCGGACGCGTCGCCGAGCTCACCGCGCTCAAGAAGAAGCGCGGCGACTTCGTGCTCGCGATCGCCGGCTGCATGGCCGAGCACTTGAAGGATTCGCTCGCCGAGCGCGCGCCCTGCGTCGACGTGATCGCGGGGCCGGATACGTATCGGCGCATGCCCTCGCTGCTCGAGGCGGCGCGACATCGCGAAGCCGGCGCGCCGGTCGTGCTCGACGTCGAGCTCGACAAGCGCGAGACCTACGAGGGGCTGTCGGGCGCGGTCGGCGGCGACGGCGTCTCCGGCTTCGTCACGATCCAGCGCGGCTGCGACAAGTTCTGCACGTTCTGCGTCGTGCCGTTCACGCGCGGGCGCGAGCGCGGCACGTCGCCGCGCGAGATCCTGCGGCAAGCGCGCGAGCTCGCCGACGCCGGCTACAAGGAGATCGTGCTGCTCGGCCAGACGGTGAACTCGTACCGCTGGGAAGACGACACGTTCGCGCAGCTGCTCCGCGCGGTCGCGCAGGTCGACGGCCTCGAGCGCGTGCGCTTCACGTCGCCCTACCCGGTCGACTTCACCGACGACGTCGTCGAGGTGATCGCGACCGAGCCGAAGATCTGCAAGTACGTCCACCTGCCGCTGCAATCAGGCAGCGACGCCGTGCTCGCGCGCATGCGCCGCGGCTACACCGTCGACGACTTCCGCGCGATCGTCGGGCGCCTGCGCGCCGCGTGCCCGGACATCGCGTTCTCGACCGACATCTTGAGCGGCTTCTCGGGCGAGACGCGCGAGGATCACGAGGCGACCCTCGCGGTCATGCGCGAGCTGCGCTTCGACTCGGCGTTCATGTTCGCGTACAGCGAGCGCGATCTGACCTTCGCCGCGAAGAAGCTGCCCGACGACGTCTCGCCCGACGAGAAGCGCCGCCGCCTGGTCGAGATCGTGACGCTGCAGGAGCAGATCGGCGCCGACGTCTTCTCGAAGCAGATCGGCAAGCGCGAGCGCGTGCTCGTGCACGGGCCGTCGCGGCGCGACGCGCAGCAGATGATGGGGCGCACCGACGGCTTCAAGACCGTGATCCTCCCGCGCGGCCTCGGCGCGCCCGGCGACATGGTCGACGTGACGATCGAGCGCGCGACCATGGCGACCTTGTTCGGCGTGCCGTGAAGCTGCGGAGCTTCACGAGACCTTCGGGGGCGTCCCCAACTCGGGGCCGATGTCGCTCGACGAGGTCGGCCACGCGCAAGCGCTCGCCTGGCCCGAAGGCTCCGGCGTCTGGTTCGACGGCGATCACGCGGCCGCGTTCGTCGCGCTCGACCACGCGCCGCCGATCGTCACGATCGACATGATCGGCGTCGCGCGCGCGTACCAGTCTCCGCGCCGGCTTCACCGAGGCGTTCCGGCGCCACATGCTCCAGCTGGATCTATAGCGGCGCGAGCGCGCCCGACCACTCGCCGCAGCGTTCGATGCCGTCCTTCGGCGTGTCGCAGCGCGAGGCCTTGATCGGCTGCTCGCCGGCGCCGAGCGCGGACAACGGGATCGAGAGCTCGAGCTTCCATTCTTCGTCGTAGTCGCCCGGCTGATCGCGCGTGCCGTCGAGATCGATCGCGCTCTTCGCGCCGGCGATCGGCGGCGCGATCGCGCCGGTCGCGTCGACCGTGAAGTGAAGCGCGCCGATCGTGACGTCGAAGGTCTCGTTCGAGTGGATCTCCTCGTCGGCGGCGTAGAGGCCGACCAGCAGCGCGTCGCGATCGCGCAAGAGGCGCATCTCGCTGTACGGCCGCGCCTCCGTCGAGACCGCGTCGCGCGCGTGGAAGATCATGCGCGCCGCGACGTCGTTCCAGGCCGGCTCCCACTCGCCGTCGATCGGGATCGGCGCGCGCGCGCGTGGCACCGCGATCGGGCCCGGTGGCAAGACGCGCGGCGCCGGCGCCGGCAAAGGCTTCTTCTGCTCGTCGGTCGACGCGCGTTTCCCGCACGCGACGAGCGAGATCGCGACGAGCAGCTCAGCGCGCCAAGCCATCGGCGCCGATCGCCCACGCGTCGACCATCGCGTTCGTCAGGTAGTCGTACTCGCGCAGCTCGATCGCGCCGTCGCCGCGCCGCTCGATCACCGCGTAGCCGTAGTTCGCGCCGCCCGACAGCGGCGCGCCGCCGTTGCCGATGATCACCTCGCGCTCGGCGCCGCGATGCGAGTACGTGTGCGTGTGCCCGACGATCAACAAGGTCAGCGGGTGCTTCGCGATGATCTGCGCCGACGGCGTCACGCCCGGCGCGGTGTCGGCGTCGTTCGACTCGTGCCGCACGACGAACGTGTACGTCGACGGCACGCTCAGCGCGTGCTCGAGCCACGCGGCTTGCTCCGCGTTCCACGCGTTGCCCGCGACGACGACGAGCTTCGCGGTCCACGTGCCGTCGGCCGCCGCGAAGTACGCGTCGAACCACGGGTGCTGGAACCCGAGCGGCGCGACCATCTTCGTCAGGTACTCGTTGTAGTTCTTCGTCTCGCCGCCGGTCGTGCCCGGCCCGCAGTTCGACGCGGTCGCGCCCGTGCACTCGTGGTTGCCCATCGCCGCGTACACCGCGCTCGGGTACGACGCGCGCGCGCCCATGTAGATGTCCATCTGCCGCGACGCCTGGTCGCCGCTCACGCTCGCGAACATGTAGTCGCCGGTCGAGACCGCGAACGTCGTCGGCGGCTGGAGCGCGGCGACGTCGGACCAGATCTGCGTGATCACCGCGGTCGGATAGTTGCCGGTGTCGTCGAGGTTGACCGGCCGCGTGTCGCCGACGACCGCGAAGCGAAGCGAGGCGATCGTCGTGACCGGCACGTCGGGCGCGAGCGGCGTCGCGTCGATCGACGCCGGCTCGCTCGTGTCGCGACACGACGCCAGCAACAACAGCGCGATCGCGATGCGCACGGCGCCACCGTATCACGTCACCGCAGGCGTTCGATCAACGCATCCGCGACGACGCGGCTCGTCAACATCGAGAGGTGACCGAGATCATCGAAGACGAGCTCGTCGGCGCCCTCGAGGTGCGCGGCGTGCGGTCCCGAGACCAGCGCGTCGGCGCGCGACCAGATCACCGTCAAGCGCGTCTGCGAAGGCTTCTTCGCCGCGGCGAGGCGCTGCATCAACGACGAGCCGAGGAAGAGCTCCTTGGTCGGGCGCCCGAGCCCGACCGGGGCGACCTCGGTGCCCGAGTGCGGCGAGCCGATCGTCACGAGGTTCTTCACCACGCCGTCGCCGCCGCCGAACGTGACGTAGTAGCGCCCGACCACGCCGCCCATCGAGTGCCCGATCACATCCACGTTCGTCGCGCCGGTCTCGCTGCGCACGCGATCGACGAACTCGCCTAGCTTCCTCGCCGCCGAAGCGGTCTTGCCGAGCGTCCAGTACTCGAAGCCGACGATCGGCCCGAGCCCCGCCTTCGCGAGCCGCTTGGCGAGCGGGATGAAGTTCGCGCGGTTCATCGCGTAGCCGTGGACCATGATGATCGGACGCGGCCCGTGCACGCGCGCGCCGGGCAACGGCAAGAACCCGCACGGCCGCGCCGCCGACAGCGCGATCGACCACGCCCACTCGCGCGCGATCACGCGGCCGCCGCGCGCGCCGTGCGCGAGCACGTGCGGGACCACCGGGTAGACCCCGGTCGCCATGGCGACATCCGACACCGCCGCGATCACCCCCCGCCACAACAGATGACGAGCCGAGTGACGCCGCTGCATCAGGTCTTCGTCGCTCCGAACACGGCGGTCTCGATCTCGGCGGCGGCCGCGCCGATCTTCAGGCCGTCGCGCAACTTCACGAGCAACGCGCGCTCGGGCTCGTCGAGGTTGCGATCGACCGCGGCCATCCGGCACGCGGCCTTGTAGATGCCGCGGCGCGCCTCGTCGGTGAGCGCGCCCAGGTTCGACGTGTCGAGCTCGACCTTCTCCTTCAAGAAGCCGCGCGCGGTCGCGCGATCCGCGTCGGAGAGCTCGGCGGCTTGGATCAGCCGCTCCATCGCGAGCGCCTCGGCCGCCACGACCTTGTCATCGGCCCACGCCATCGCCGCCCAGATGCGGATGACGCTCAGGAACTGGTTCTCCGCCATGGGCCGATCCTACACCAACGAGACCTGGACACCGGCGTGCTCGGCGAGCAGCCGCGTGATGGTCGCGCGGAGCTCGTCGCCGGTCTTGGGGGCGACCCACTTGCCGCCGGCGACCGGGTCGAAGTGCCAGGCCGTCGAGACCGCGGCCATCCAGATCTGCCGCGCCGCGCGATGGCTGTTGATCACGATCTTGGTGCCGTCACGCGCGTCCAGGCGCAGGATGCCGTCGGAGGTCGTGATCTCGACGTCGTCGGGATCTACCTGCGAGAGGGCGTCCTCGATCGCGTGGAGCTCGTCGCGCGCGGCCTTGTCGAACTCGACCTCGTCCATCGCGCGCTACCCTACCCCGCCGCCCGTGCCTTAGGTACTATCGAGCGCCGCGGATGTCCGACGACGCCGACTCAACCGAGGACGAGGTCCCCGAGTCCCGAGACGGGCACGAGACGCTCCTCCCGTCATTGACGCTGAGCGTGCTCGGCGGCCTCGCTGCGCTCCGCGAAGACGAAGACCTGCATCCGCTGCCGCGCGGCCTGACACCGGTGCCGACGGCGGCGTCGGTGGAAGGCACGCCGCAGCGCCGCACGCGCGAGGACACCGGCCCGAACAAGACGCGCGGCGCGCGCACCGGCGACATCATCGGCGGCCGCTACGTCGTCGAGGGACAGCTCGGCCGCGGCGGCATGGGCCGCGTCTTGCGCGTGCGCCACCAGGTCCTCGGCAAGGCGTTCGCGCTCAAGCTGATCAAGGCGCCGATCGCGACCGACCCGCGCATCCGCGAGATGTTCTATCGCGAGGCGCGCCTCGCCTCCGCGCTCACCCACGACAACATCTGCTCGATCGTCGACTTCGGTCAGGATCCGAGCTTCGGCTTGTTCATGGTGATGGAGCTGCTCGACGGCCAGACCGCGCACCACAAGCTGCGCTCGAGCGGCCGCATGGCGCCGAAAGTCGCGTGCGACATCATGTGGCAGGTCTGCGATGCCGTGCGCTTCATCCACTCGCGCTCGATCATCCACGGCGACATCAAGAGCGAGAACATCTTCCTGGTGCGCTCGCCGAGCGCGCGGCGCACGGTGAAGGTCCTCGACTTCGGCCTCGCGCGTCCGGATCTCGGACGAGGCGCCGGCACGATCGACGGCACGCCCGAGTACCTCGCGCCCGAGCGCATCACCGGCGCGCCGGCGTCGACGGCGACCGACATCTACGCGCTCGGCATCGTCTTCTACGAGATGCTGACCGGCAAGCTGCCGTTCACCGGCGACATGGACGCGGTCTTCCACAAGCAGCAGCACGAGTCGGTCCCGGCGCCGTCGAGCTTGATCGACGAGCCGCTCGACGAGCGCGCCGACGAGATCATCGCGCGCGCGACCGCGAAGAACCCCGCCGATCGTCACGCCGACGTCGCCGGCCTCATGTACGAGCTGCGCACGCTCATGAACATGCTCGGCATGGAGATGGGGCGGCGGCGCGGCGGCGGCGCGGGCGAAGGCGGCCGCGAGCGGCGCGAGGTCGATCATCGCATCAAGGCCGCGAACGAGGTCTTCGGCGCGGCGCCGCTGCCGATGGCGTCGTGCGACGCGGTCGGCAAGGTGCGCGTCGCCAACCAGGCGTTCCTCGATTTCCTCGGCGTCGCCGGCGACGCGGTCGGGATCGATCTCAAGGACACCGGGCTGACCGAGGTGTGCCCGTCCTTGCTCCACGATCTGGTCGCGGTGTCGACGCGCCACCACTCGGTCAAGCGCGTGATCCATCTCAGCGAGGGTGGCGGCGCCGTGATCGAAGCGGCGATCGTGATGACGCCCGCGCCCAACGCGAGCGAGGTCACCGCCGGCGAGGTGCACATCCTCTTGCATCCGCTCCGCCAGCTCGCCCCGACGGCCGGTGACGCCGCCGAGCAGCCCGGAGCCGAGTGACCGTGGTGACGCGCGCGTCCGCGAAACGCCCACGCCGGGCGCGACGCACCTACCACCACGGCGATCTGCGCCGCGCGCTCGTCGACGCCGCGGTCGCGATCATCGCCGAGCAAGGCGCGGAGGCGTTCACGCTGCGCGAGGCCGCGCGCCGGCTCGGCGTGAATCATCGCGCCGCGTACCGGCACTTCGCCGACAAGGCGGCGCTCCTGGCGGCGGTCGCCGAGCAAGGCTTCCGCGGCTTGATCGAGACCACCCAAGCCGAGGCCGCGAGCGTGACCGGGCCCGCGCAGCGCTTGGCCGCCGCCGCGCGCGCGTACGTCGCGTTCGCCGCCGCGCACCCCGCGCACTTCCGCGTGATGTTCGGGCCGCGCTTGAACGAGGGGGCGGAGCGAAAACGTCGCAAGAGCTCCTCGCCGTTCGTCACTGTCGACGCGCTGGTCGAAGAGGCGTATCGCATGCTCGAGGCGCAGGTGCGCGAGGGCATGGCGGCGGGGATCTTCGCGAACGATCCGGGCCCGCATCCCGTGATCGCGCTGTGGGCCGCGATGCACGGGCTCGCCTCGCTGGTCCTGATGAAGCGCGTCGACGTGCCGCCCGGGAAACTTGCGGCATGGGTCGATCGGATCTTCGATCGCGCCCTTCGCGGGCTCCGCTAGGCTATTGTCGCGCGCGTGGACGGAGGCACCGAGTGGGTCGTCGATGCGTTCGACTGCTCGGCCGAGCGCCTGCGCGATCGCGCGCGCGTGATCGCGTTGTGCGGCGAGATCGTGGCGCGCTGCGAGCTGCGCGTCGTCGGTGAGCCGGCGATCCACGTCTTCCCCGGGCCCGGCGGGGTGACCGCGCTGTACCTGCTCGCCGAGTCGCACCTCGCCTGCCACACGTTCCCCGAGAGCGGCGTCGCGACGATCAACCTCTATTGCTGCACGCCGCGGCGCGGGCCCTCGTGGGATCTCGTGTGCGCGACGCACCTCGGCTCGACGCGCGTGATCGTGCGCGAGCTCGCACGAGGCGGCGCGTGAAGGCCGCGTGCCCGCAGTGCGGCGCCGACGTCGAGTTCCGCTTCGACGACACGTTCGTGCGCGTGTGCGATCACTGCCGCGCCGCGTGCGTGCGCGGCGATCGCGGGCTCGAGACGCTCGGCGCGTTCGCGGATCTCGCCGAGACGCAGTCGCCGCTCGCGTTGTTCGCGATCGGCTCGTGGAAGGGCGCGCCGTTCCAGCTGGTCGGACGCGCGCAGCTCGCGCACGAGGCCGGCGGTCGCTGGGACGAGTGGTACGCGCGCTTCGACGACGGCCGCTGGGGTTGGCTCGCCGAGGCGCAGGGCCGCTTCTACATGATGTTCGAGGTCGAGCATTCGGCCGCGGTCGCGGCGCGCGCGCGCGTGGGCGACGAGCTCGAGATCCCCAGCGCGGGACGCATGACCGTCAGCGAGGTCGGCCGGGCGACGTACGTCGCCGCGGCCGGCGAGATTCCGTTCCGGCTCGGACCGGGCACCAAGTACGACTACGCAGATCTATCGGGACCCGACGGCCGCTTCGCGACGATCGACTACTCGGACGCCGTGCCTGCGATCTACGCCGGCTGGGGCGCGGCGCTGCTCGATCTCGGGATCAGCGGCGGTGACGCCGGGCCGCCGAGGTCGCCGGACATCCGCGCGACGCGCCTCGCGTGCCCGAACTGCGCCGGCTCGCTCGAGCTGCGCGCGCCCGACGCGACGCAACGGATCGGCTGTCCGTACTGCGGCGCGCTCGTCGACACCAGCAGCGGCCCGCTCTCGGTCGTCGCGAAACAGGAGCGCGAGTCGCTCACGATCCCGCTCGGCACCAAGGCGCACTTCGAGGACACGATCCTCGTCGTGATCGGATGGATGCGCCGCAAGGCGATCATCGACGGGACCGGGTATCCGTTCGAGGAATATCTCCTCTACGAGCCGTCGCTCGGGTTCCGCTGGCTCGTCGAGTCCGACGGCAACTGGAGCTACGTGAAACCGGTCGACGCCGGGCTCGTCACGGAGGAAGTTGCCCACGCGGTCTACGACGGCGTGCGGTTCAAGCAGTTCCAGACCTCGCCGCTCGTCGTCGATCACGTGCTCGGCGAGATGTACTGGAAGGTCGAGGTCGGCGAGACCACGGCCGGCACCGATTACGTCGCGCCGCCGGCGATGTTGTCGAAGGAAGCGAGCGACAACGAGGTCAACTGGTCGCTCGGCACGTACGTCTCCGCGTCCGAGCTCGAGCGCGCGCTCGAAGGCACGACCGTCCGCTCGTTCGCGACCGCCGCTGCGCCGAACGCGCCGCCGCTCATGCGCGGCATCTACCCGACCCTCGCCGCGGCCGCGGCGTGCGTGCTGCTCGGCATGTGCGTCGTGCGCAGCAGCGCATCCGGCGACGACGTCACGACGCTGACCTGTACGCAGCCGGTGTGCTTCAGCGAGCCGTTCCAGCTCGAGAGCGGCGCGAACGTCGCGGTCGAGCTGCACGGCAACGTCACCAACGCGTGGATCTCGGTCGGCGGCGATCTCGTGAACGACGCGACCGGCGCGGTCGAGAGCTTCGATCGCGACGTCGAGTACTACTCCGGCGTCGACGGCGGCGAGTCGTGGAGCGAGGGATCGCACGACGAGACCGTGTTCTTGCCGCCCGTCGACGACGGTCGCTACGTGCTGCGCGTCGAGCTGCAGAGCTCGACGCCGACCTACGAGATCACCGCGAAGGTCGTGCAGGGCCGATTCCACGCGAAGCCTTGGTACTACCTGTGCGGGCTCGTGCTGATCCCGGGCGCGTTGCTCGCGGCGATCGCGGGCTGGCGCGAGCGATCGCGATGGAAGCAGGTGAGCGATGACGAATGATCCGGTCACGCCGGTCGATCCGCCCGGGCATCCCAAGGTCCCGCGCGCGCGCTTCTCGAAGGTCGCGATCGCCTACGGCGTGTTCGCGCTGCTCATGACCGGCTGGTACGTCGTCGACGGCATGGCGGGGCGCGACTTCATCGCGAGCGATTCGAGCGACCACGACGATCTGCCGGCGAGCGTGCGCGCGTCGCCGGGCGGCTATCGATCGTTCGCGTTCTGGCACAGCGGCTACGAAGGAGGGAAGTGATGAAGCTCGACCAACTGGGAGAAGCGCTCGCCGTGACCGCCGCGTTCGCGGGCCTCGGTCTCGTCGTGTTCGCGCTCGCGTTCTGGCTGATGGTGAAGATCACGCCGTTCTCGGTGCGAAAAGAGATCGAGGAGGATCAGAACACCTCGCTCGCGATCCTGATGGGGTCGGTGATCATCGGCGTCGCCTTGGTCGTCGCCGCTGCGATCCATGGCTGACGCGCGCCGGCCCAGCCCGCCGCTCCTGTACCTGAACGTCTTCGTGGTCTCGACGTGCGGGCTCGTCTACGAGCTGCTCGCCGGCACGATGGGCAGCTACTTGCTCGGCGACTCGATCACGCAGTTCTCGCTCGTGATCGGCCTCTACCTGTCCGCGATGGGCGCGGGCGCGTGGCTGTCGCGCGCGATCGACGCGCAGCTCGCGCGCGCGTTCGTCGACGTCGAGCTCGCGGTCGCGCTGGTCGGCGGCCTGTCGGCGCCGATCCTGTTCGTCGGGTTCGCGGAGGTCGCGCACTTCCAACTCCTGCTCTTGGGCTTCGTCGCCGCGATCGGCGTCCTGGTCGGGCTCGAGCTGCCGCTGCTCATGCGGCTCCTCGGCGGCCAGGTCGAGCTGAAGGATCTGGTCTCGCGCGTGCTCACGTTCGACTACGTCGGCGCGCTGGTCGCGGCGCTGGTGTTCCCGATCGTGTTCGTGCCGGAGCTCGGGCTCGTGCGCACGTCGATCGTCGTCGGGCTCGGCAACGCCGCGGTCGGCTTGTGGGGCACGTGGCTGCTCGCGCCGCACCTCGGGCGACGCGTCGCCGGGCTGCGCGCGCGCGCGGCGATCGTGATCGCGATCCTCGTCCTCGCGCTGGTGCAGGCCGACAACCTGACGACCTGGGCCGAGGATCGGATGTACGCCGACGAGGTCGTGTTCGCGCGCACGACGCCGTACCAGCGCATCGTCGTCACGCGCGGGCCCGCCGGCTTCAACCTGTTCCTGAACGGCAACCTGCAGTTCGCGTCCGGCGACGAGTACCGCTATCACGAGGCGCTCGTGCATCCCGCGATGAGCGCGGCGACCGAGGCGATGCACCGCGCGCCGCGCCGCGTGCTGGTCCTGGGCGGCGGCGACGGGCTGGCGCTGCGCGAGATCTTGAAGCATCCGAGCGTCGAGGCGGTGACGCTGGTCGATCTCGATCCGTCGATGACGTCGTTGTCGACGTCGTTCCCGCCGCTCGCGCAGCTCAACGCGCAGTCGTTCCGCGATCCGCGCGTCACCGTCGTGAACGACGACGCGATGGTGTGGCTCGCCGACGCGCCGGGCGGCTGGGACGTCGCGATCGTCGACTTCCCCGATCCCAACAACTTCGCGCTCGGCAAGCTGTTCACGCGGCACTTCTATCGCCTCTTGCGCGCGAAGCTCTCGCCCGACGCGTTCGTGAGCGTGCAGGCGACCTCGCCCTTGTTCGCGCGCAAGTCGTTCTGGTGCGTGATCGAGACGATGCGCGCGGCGGGCTTCGAGGTGCACCCGTACCAGCTCGCGGTGCCGTCGTTCGGCGTGTGGGGCTTCGGGCTCGGGCACGTCGGCGCGTTCACGCCGCCGGCGCACGCGCCGAACGTCGCCTTGCGCTTCCTCGACGACGACGCGCTGGTCGCGATGTTCCAGTTCTCGCGCGACATGAAGGAAGTGCCGGTCGAGATCAACCAGCTCGACAACCAGATGCTCGTTCGTTACTACGAGAGCGAGTGGAGGCGATGGCAGTGACGCCGTCGCGTCGCGAGTTCGTCGCGATGCTCTTGGGGGCGCCGCTCGCGTGGGCGTGTCGCGCGCCGACGCGCGCGATCGAAGGCGAGCTGATCGACACCGGGATGCAGCGCGGCCACGCGCTGGTGCGCGACGGCGGCGCGGCTCCGGTTTCGTCGTGGCGGAAGGCGCGCGTGGTGATCGCCGGCGCCGGCGTCGCGGGCCTCGCCGCCGCGTGGTGGCTGCGGCGCGCGGGCGTCACCGACGTCTTGATCCTGGAGCTCGACGACGTGATCGGCGGGACCGCGCGCGGCGGCGCGTCGAGCGTGACCGGCTATCCGTGGGGCGCGCACTACGTCGTCGCGCCGCGCGCCGAGGAGACGACGATGGTCGCGCTCTTGGGCGAGCTCGGCGTGTTCGAGGGATTCGCTGCGGACGGCGAGCCGATCGTCGACGAAGGCCTGCGCTGCCGCGATCCCGACGAGCGGCTCTGGTATCGCGGTCGCTGGTACGACGGCCTCTACCAGGGCGCGGGCGCGAGCGCGGACGATCACGCGCAGCTCGCGCGCTTCGACGCGGCGATCGATCGATGGGCGACGTGGCGCGACGCCGGCGGCCGGCCCGCGTTCGCGGTGCCGACGTCGACGGCGTCGGAGGCCGACGAGCCGCGCGCGCTCGATCGCCTCTCGTTCGCCGCGTGGCTCGACGCGCAGGGGCTGAGGTCGCCGCGCCTGCGCTGGATGTGCGACTACGCGTGCCGCGACGACTACGATCTGCTCGCGCGCGACACCAGCGCGTGGGCGGGCGTCTACTACTTCGCGGCGCGGCGGCGCGCGCCCGGGCAGAGCCGCCCCGTGATCGTGTGGCCCGACGGCAACGCGCACTTGATCGCGCACCTCGCCCGCGATCAGGAGATCGAGACCGGCGTCGCGGTCGTGAATGTCCGGAACGCGGACGAAGGCGTCGAGCTGACCGCGATCGGTCCGAACGGCCCGTTCGGCGTGCGCGCGGATCACGCGATCGTCGCCCTGCCCCGCCACGTCGCGAACCGGGTCGCTGGTCGATCTTCGTCGATGCCGGACATCGGCGCGTGGGCGGTCGCGAACCTGCACCTGCGCGCGCGACCGCGCGTGCGTCCCGGCGACGCGCCGCCCGCGTGGGACAACGTGCTCTACGACTCGCCGAGCCTCGGCTACGTGAGCGCGACCCATCAGCGCGGGCGCGACACCGGCCCGACCGTGTGGACCTGGTACTACCCGTTCCCCGGATCTGCGCGCGAGACGCGCACGGCGCTCGCCGGCGCGGGGCACGGCGAGTGGGCCGCGGCCGCGCTCGCCGATCTGTCGCGCGCGCACCCGGATCTCGAGTCGCTCGTCGAGCGCATCGACGTCGCGTTCTGGGGCCACGGCATGATCCGCCCGCGGGTCGGATCGATCTTCGATCCGGCGCGCCGCGCGGCCGCGCTCGCCGACGGACGCATCCACTTCGCGCACACCGATCTCGGCGGCATGGCGCTGTTCGAGGAGGCGCTCGATCACGGCGTGCGCGCCGCGCGCGAGGTGCTCGCGTGAACGCGATCCGCGGGGCGTGGCTGTTCTCGCGGCGCATCGATCTCGCGGTCTTCGTCGGGCCCGCGCTCCTCGCGCTCGCCTTGATCCCGTTCGCGCCGTCGTCGGGCGAGCTGCCCGAGTGGGGCTGGATCTTCGCGGTCTTGCTCGTCGACGTCGCGCACGTGTGGTCGACCGCGTTCGTGACGTACCTCGATCCCGCCGAGCTGCGCCGGAGACCCGCGCGCTATGTGATCGTTCCGATCGTCGGCTGGCTCGCCGGCGTCGCGCTCTACGCGTGCGGGCCGCTGGTCTTCTGGCGCGCGCTCGCGTACCTCGCGGTCTTCCACTTCATCCGGCAGCAGTACGGCTGGGTGATGATGTATCGCGCGCGCGCCGGCGAGCGCGATCGCGTCGGCCGCGCGCTCGACGGCGCGACGGTCTACCTCGCGACGATCTATCCGCTCCTGTGGTGGCACGCGCGCCTGCCGCGCCGCTTCTGGTGGTTCGTCGACGGAGACTTCGCGCCCGGCGTGCCGCGCGCGCTCGCGACGGTCGCCGGCGTCGTGTACGCGGCGTTGTCGATCGTGTACGTCGTGCGCGCCGCGCGCGGCCCGCGCAACTGGGGCAAGCACGCGGTCGTCGCGACGACGGCGGTGTGCTGGTACGCGGGCATCGTCGCGACCGACAGCGACTACGCGTTCACGATCACCAACGTCTTGTTGCACGGCGTGCCGTACATGGCGCTCGTCTTCGTCTACGCGCGCTCGCTCGCGCGCGTCGATCGCGACACCGCGCGCGGCGCCGGCGCGCAGCTGCTCGCGCACGGCGTGCTCGTCTTCCTCGCGACGCTCTGGGCCGCGGCCTTCCTCGAGGAGCTGATCTGGGACCGCGCGGTCTGGCACGATCGCGCCTGGCTGTTCGGCGCCGGCCTCGATCGCGCGTCCTGGCACGTCTGGCTCGTCCCGCTCCTCGCGGTCCCGCAGCTCACGCACTACGTCCTCGACGGCTTCCTCTGGCGCCGCCGCTCCAACCCGCGCCTCGCAACGGCCCTCCGCTCACCCTGAGCGAAGCGCCGAAGGCGCGGAGTCGAAGGGCATCCGATGCCGATGCCGATGCCGATGCCGATGCCGATGCCGATGCCGATGCCGATGCCGATGCCGATGCCGATGCGGTGAGCGGCGATCGCGGCGGCTTGCGCATCGAGATCGAATGAGAGCGGGATCCTTTCGTTTGGTTCGCCCCTAAGCGCGCACGGCCCGCGCCCGCTCCGGCGCATGGAGGATCCGGCGGCGATGAACTGGCGCCGGAGCCGGGCACGGGCCCTGCGCTTCGGGGGGGCGAAACCAAACGAAAGGATCCCTCTCATGGCATTCGATTGTCTCGAAGTCGCAGTCCAGGCCGCCGAATCGATCGGTCCGCTCATCGAGCGCATCGAACGGCGCAATCGGGACCTCGCCGATCAGATCCAGCGCGCGGCGGCGTGCATGGCGTCGAACATCGACGAGGCGAACGGCAACCGCAAAGGCCGGCGCATCGAGCACTTCCACATCGCGCTCGGCAGCGCGCGCGAGGTCACCACGCAGCTTCGCATCGCGCGCGCGTGGGGCTACGTCGATGATGTCGACGCGCCGCTCGCGCTCCTCGATC
>DATJIA010000111.1:0-54671 GCA_035493675.1 Kofleriaceae bacterium
TACCACGTCAAGATCAGCGGCTCGCACGATCAGCAGGTCGTCGGCCGCCTCTTCGAGCGCCAGAACTACGGCATCGGCCTCCAAGAGGGCAGCCCTTACCGCAAGACGATCAACGCGACCCTGCTCAAGCTCCGCGAGGACGGCACCCTCGACGATCTCCACGCGAAGTGGTTCGGCGACGAGGACTGACCACGCCGCGCCGATCCCACGATCCGAAAACCGAAACTCTCGAAAGGCCGGCGGCAGAACGCCTCGTGATCGCACGAAGGTCGGCGGCCGCGCCGATGCGGGCGCTCGGGAAATGAAACCCGACTGCGCGCGTCGCGCGCACCTGCGTGCCGTCTGCCAGCTATTGCCATGCGCCAGCCTAGCGACTCGCGTCCATTTCTATATCATTGCCCCAATCGTGACGAGGCGCCATCAGAGATCGGCGTGGAACAAGCGGCGAAAGGGCCAGCTCGAGATCGATCTGCGCCCGCGCACCAAGCGCGGCCAGCTACGTAAGAAGCGCGGGCGCCCCGTCACCGGCAAGCGCAGAGATCCGCGGCATCGCACGCGGCCCGAGCACGATCCGCGGCAACCGGTCCACATCGTCCTGCGCGTCACGCGCGAGATCTCCAGCCTGCGCACGCGGCACGCGTATCGCGCGATCCGCCGCGCGGTCGATCGCTGCCGTGCACGCGTCGACTTCCGGATCGCGCACGCGAGCATCCAATCGAACCACGTGCATCTGCTCGTCGAGGCCGACAGCAAGCTCGCGCTCAGCCGCGGCATGCAGGGCTTCGCCGTCAGCGCGGCCAAGCGGCTCAACCGCGAGCTGCGCCGCGCGCGCGGTGACGTCTTCGCGTTTCGCTATCACGCGACCGCGCTCGAGACGCCGACGCAAGTGCGCAACGCGGTCAGCTACATCGTCAACAACTGGCGTCATCACCGCTGCGATCGGTTCACGACGTGGCGCACCGATCCGTACTCGAGCGCGCACGCGATCGCGGACTGGAACGTGCCGCGGCATCCCGAACAGCTGCCCGTGGTGAGCCCGACGACGTGGCTCCTCACCCAAGGCTACAAGCGCGCCGATCCGATCAGCCCCGACGAAGTGCCGGGACCGGACCCGGATCCATAGCGATCGCTACGCGCGCTGTTCGAGCCAGCGGGCGAGCGCGACCCGGCCGCGCGTGCCGGTCTCGCGGTAGAGGCGTTCGAGCACGGTCTTGATGGTGAGCGGGGACAGCCGGAGCTGCGCCGCGATCTGCGCGTTGCTCAGGCCGAGCGCGACCCGTCGCGCGATCTGCCACTGCCGACGCGTCAAGCGGCCGGTCGGATCTTCCTGCGGGCGGCGCGCGGGCGTCGCCTCGACGAGCATCACGTGCGCGCGGAGCAGCGCGCCGAAGTCGCGCGCGAGCCCGTCGAGCGCGCGTCGCACCGCGGCGGTCGGCGGGTGATCGATCGGATACGCATGGCCGAGCGCCGCCACCATGCGACCGCCGATGCACACGCAGCAGCGCAGCGACCGCTGCACGCCCATCGCCTTCATGTACGAGGCGACCGGCACGGCGCGCGCGACCTTGCGCGGGACCAGCCCGGCGCCGAGCGGATCGATCCAACGATCGCGCTGGGCCGGCGGGATGTCGCTCGGATCGTAGAAGAAGGAGCGCAGCGCGTCGGCGAGGCTCGGTCCGCCGCGCACCGGCGCGCCCGCCTTGGCGAGCGAGGGAGCCTGCTCGCGGCCGCGCGCCACGATCACGCAGAAGCCGAGCGCGCCGCGGCCGAGCCGAGACGAGGCGAGCGCGGCCTCGCGCGCGAGGAGCTCGCCGTCCTGGACCAGACGCGCGGCGGCGGCGACGTCGACCATCGGCCGATTGTACGCCGATCGGCGTATCGGCTCGCCGCGCCGCGCCGCCGATGCTGTCGTCATGATCTTCGTCGTCGTCGCGCTCGTCGCCTTCGCCTCCGCCGCCGCCACCTGGGGCCCGCTCCGCGCCGGCGCGGTCTGCACGCCCGCCACCCACCGCGCCCGCCAGGGTCTCGCGCTCGTCTGCGCCGCGCTGGCGGTCGTCGGGTTCGCGCGCTTCATCGTGTTCGTCGTGCTGCGCGGCCACCCCGCCGCGCGCCTGGACGTGCTGATCGGCCAGACGATCGCCGCGACCTTCGCGCTGCAGGCGATCCTCTTGTGGAGAGACCGTTTCCCGCCGCGGTGGATCGCGATCGGGCTGGGCCTGTGGTGCGCCGCGATCGCCGTGCTCGCGACGATCCACGCCGTGCGCGCGATCTAGGGCGCCGGTGCCGGCCCGGGCGGGAACTGCGCGTCGATGTCGTCGAGGACCTGCGCGGTGTCGTTGGCGACGCGCTGCGAGATCGCGGGCTGATCGAAGATCCAGCCGAGCGCGCGCAAGGATCGATCGTTGGTCGCGGACACGCCGGCGATGATCGAGAGATCGTGGGTCGACGTGTAGCGTCCGGCGATCGTGGTCGGATCGATCGCCGCCATCTGCGCGCGATGGGTCGTCAGGAACGTCGAGACGTGGCACGCGACGCACTCGACGGTGTCGCCGGTGTGCGTGAGCGGGTTCTGCGCGGCGGCGAGCGCCTCGAGCGCGCCGCGCTGATCGGCGGGCGCGGCGTTCATGAACGCGCCGCCCGAGAGCGAGAGCGAGAGGCCGGCCGGGAGATCGGCGAGCGGCGAGGTGTCGTAGGTCGTGTCGGGCGCGGCGAGGATCACGTGCTGCTGTGTCTGCGCGACGTCGGGGATCACGAGGTCGTGGGCGCCGCTCCCATCGATGTCGAGGCCGCGGAACGACCAGTTGAGCGACGACGCCTGCGCGTTCTGCGCGAACAGCGTGAGCCGCAACAGGCGATCGCCGTGCGCGTAGCGCGTGACGAGCGCCTTCAGCCCCGCGAGGTACGTCGGGTTCGCGACCGCGGTCGAGACGATCAGCGCGCCGTGCGGATCGGTCGCGCCGATCCGCGCGAGCGCGCGCAGCTGATCGACGAGCGCCGGCAGCTCGGTGGCGGGGATCGGATAGAACGCGTGCAGCGCGACGTCGTTGGCGCCCGGGCGGCCCGCGCCCGGCGGCAGCATCGGTTGGAAGACGAGGCGCATGCGCCCGTCGACGCCGCGCGGGCACGGCCCGGGCGTGTGGCGATCGCAGATGTCGAAGCGAACCGCCATCACCTGGAACGCGCCGAACGGATCGATCACGTCGCCCGGCGCGACGACCAGGCGATCGAACAGCGCCTGCGGGATCAGATCGGTCGTGAGCCCGAGGAGGATCGGCTGCGGTCCCTGCGGCAACGGCAACAGGATCGTCACGTCGTTCATGCCGAGCGGGTGCGACTCGGAGCCGGTCGCGTCGGGATCGGTCGCCGGCGCGCCACCGCACGCGGCCGCGATCACGACGAGCGAAAGCCACCGCATCAGGTCGAGCGTACCACCGTTCGCGCTATGCTCGCGCTCGTGTCCGAGCGCTTCACCCCCGACGACGTCGCCAAGCAGCTCGACTACTGCACGTACTGCCCGAAGATGTGCCGGCACGCGTGCCCGGTGTCGACGGCGTCGGGCGTCGAGACGTTCATCCCGCAGGCGAAGATGGATCGGCTGAACCTCTTGCGCCGCGGCCGCGCGCCGTGGACCGCCGAGAGCGCGGTGCCCTTGTGGGCGTGCACCGGCTGCCGTCACTGCACGACCTACTGCGATCACGGCAACGAGCCGGGGCTCGTCCTGTTCGCGGGGCGCGCCGAAGCGCAGGCGCACGGCGCCGGTCATCCCGCGCTGGTCGGCTACGCGGATCGCTTCCGCAATCGCGACGAGCGGCTCGTCCGCCACGCGCGCGATCTGTTCGGCGGCCGCTTCGCCGACGAGGGACAGGTCGGCTTCTGGCCCGGCTGCGACGCGATCGACAAGGGCGCCGCCGACGTCGCCGCCGCGCTCGCGGTCTTCGATCGGATCGGCGCCGAGCACGTGAAGCTGGTCGACGCCGCGCAATCGTGCGCGGGCTATCCGCTGCTCGCCGGCGGCTTCATCGATCTGTTCCGCTGGCACGCGAGCAAGGTCGCCAAGTCGCTGCGCCGCTTCAAGACGGTCGTGATCAACTGCAGCGCCTGCTTGTACACGCTGCGCGCGCAGTATCCGGGCGAGGGCATCTCGATGCCGACCGAGATCCTGTCGCTCGCCGAGTTCCTCGCGCAGTCGGCCACGCGCCTGCCGAAACCGTCGACGAAGAAGGCGGTCTACTACCACGACCCCTGCTATCACGCGCGCTACGCGGGCGTGCTCGAGCCGCCGCGCCGCGTGCTCGGGCAGATCGCCGACGTGCACGAGCTGTCGTGGTCTCGCACCGACACCGAGTGCTGCGGCGGCGGCGGCCTGTTGCCGAAGACGATGCCCGGCGTCGCCGACGGCATGGCGAAGCGGCGGCTCGCGGAGGTCAGCGCGCAGGGCGGCGGGCTCGTCGTCACGTCGTGCGCGACCTGCACGTTCATGCTCAAGCGCAACGCGCCGCGCGGCGTCGAGGTCGCGGATCTGCCGGCCGCGGTCGCGCAGCTGACCGAGACGCCGGTCAACGTCCCTGCGCCGTCGATCGACGCCGCGGAGGCGGGCGATTGACCGCGACGATCGGGGACACCGGCGCGGCGGTGCGCTCGCTCGCGTTCGCGGGCACGCCGGGCGCGCTCGTGCTGATCGCGCCGCGCTTCGCGGCCGAGCCGCCGCTCGCGCGCGAAGACGAAGCCTCGATCCTCGAGACCGCGTGGGCGCGGATCGCGGGGCGCCTGCCCGACGGCGCGGTCGCGCGCCGCGTCGGGCGCAGCATCGACGCGGTCGTCGCCGGATCGCGCGACGAGCTGATCGCGGTCGCGCGCGGCGTGATCGCGTCGTTGATCGGCGATCGCGGCACCGCGCGCGCGCGCTGGCAGATCGCGATGATCAAGATCGCCGGCGACCCGGATCGCGCGCTCATGTGCGATCCGGGTGACGATCTCGCCGCCCGCGAGGGCGACGTGATCGCGTGGGCCGAGCCCGACGACCGCGACGACTGGCGGATCGCCGGCCGCTATCCCGCGGTCACGTTCGAGCCCACGCTGATCGTCAGGCGGTGATCTTCACGACCACGCCGGTCGTGAGATCGAGCGAGTACTTCGCGGTGCCGTCGAGCGTGATCGTCGCGTGGCCGTCGCTGGTGAACGTGATCACCGCGTCGACCGTGAACGAATCGTTCGCGCTCGCGTCCATGTGCGTCGCGTGGATCGTGTAGTCGATCGATCCCGACACCGGCGTGTGCTGCGCGTCGAACACGACGTCGTCGTAGTGCGCGTCGTAGGTCAGGTGATACGACGCCTGGCCGATCATGCTGTCGAACGTGAAGCTGCCGTCGCCGTCGAGCTTGGGCGCCGCGGTCTTCAGATCGGACAGCTCCCAGTGGCCGTGCTTGTCGACCGACGCGGTGACGTTCGGCAGATCGACCGAGCCGGTCAGCGCGAGCTGGATGTCGGCCTTGTTGGTCGCGTCGCCGCACGCGGGCAGGCTCGCGCCGTTCACGTCGGTGCACGTGACCTGATAGTCGAAGGTGAGCGAGCCGCGCGAGCCGCCGATGTGGCCGTTGGCGTCGAGCGCGAGGCCGAGCGGCGTGACGCCGGCGACGAGCGAGAAGGCGTCCTGCATCGACGCGAGCTCGCCGTTGCCGTTCTTCGCGGTCGTCGAGCCGACGTGCGTCGCGATCGCGTCGTACTCCTGCGCGGTCGGCTGACGATCGTTGCTGCCGTCCGAGCACGCGGCGATCGTGAGCGACGCGGCGAGCCCGAGAGCGAATGTGAATCGAGTCATTTCCATACCTCCGCGGCTCCTACGAGCAAGCCGCGGACCACGACGAGATTCCGGTCGGGTACCGGGTTCACGTGGCGCGCATCGCGGGGCACCACGCCTCGACGCGCGCGCTCGCGTCACAGTCCGATCATTGCACACACTCGATCTCGACGTGATGACCCGCCGCGGGTGTGTCGGTCACCGCACGCAAATGCGTCGGCGTGAAGTCGCACGCGGTCGGATCTTCGACGAGGTCGAGGGGGATTCGCGTCCGATCCCCGCCGGCGGTCACCTCGAACGCGCGGCACTGATCTGCGGAGACGGCGTGATCGATCGCGAGGCACGGCACGTTGCTCATGATCGCGTTCGCGGAGCGCGCGATGCGATAGACGCGCAGGTTCATCGTGTCCTCGCACAGCGAGCTGAACGTGTAGCGGGTGGTGAACTGATCGAGGAGCTCGTGGATGCGGATCGCGGGCGCGGCGCCGGCGCGATCACACAGCTGATTCGGATCGTCGGCGCACGGGCCGGGCGGTGGAATGCACGCGGGGCCGATCTCGCGCTGCGATCCGTTGAAGTTGTTGATGACCTCGACGGGGTCGGAGGGCGGCACGATGCCCGCGACCATCACCATCGCGGGATCCGGCTTGAGGTGCTGCAGGAACGCGACGGTATCGGCGACCGAGACCATGTAGGGGCTGTCCTCGCGCGCGTGACAATCCGTGCGCGGACCGAGCGAGTCGTCGTCGGGATCGCAGACGACGCCGTACTCGAAGCCGCGCGAGTTCGACTCGAACGGATCATCGGCGCGGCTGAAGTCGTACGGATAGAGATCGTGCACCGAGCCGTCATCTTCGTCGGTGAGGAACACGATCAGGAGCACGGCGTCGTCGCGCAGGAAGCCGGCGTTCTCCGCGTGCGAGCCATCGAGCGCGCGATGGAGCGCGTCGAACGGCCGCTCGAGGCCGCAACCCTGATCGCCGAGCATCGCCGCACACGCGAACGCGTCGTCGAGCGTGCCCGTGTAGTTGCGCGTGCGGCCGCCGGCACCGTCGTCGACGTCGATCAGGTACGTGCCGGCGATCTGCGGGCACGAGGCGAACAAGCCGTCGGGCGCCGCGTCGCAATTGGGGATGTGCGGGACCGCGACGCTGCTCGAGACGACCGCGAGGTGCAGGTTCGGCATGCCGTCGGGTTGCGCGGCGAGCTGCGCGAACAGCTGCGTGCGCGCCGCCTCGACGAGCGCGCGTTGATCATCCGCCATCGATCCCGAATCGTCGACGACGAACAAGACGTCGAGATCGCGGATCGGATCGGAGAAGGTGTGCAAGACCGGCGCGTAGCCGCGGCCCACCGAGGCGGTCTCCGACGAGCACGCGGCCGCGGCGAGCGCGGCGAGGAGCGGAAGACGAGACGTCATGGGTTGCCTCCTGGGTCGGCGCAGCTCGCGCGGACGCGCGCGCCGAGGGTGGAACGCGGCCAGCGACGGTGGAACGCGGCCGCCGCGGTCGCGGCGTCGCCGGTGCGATCGAGCGCGCACAGCGCGTCGATCTCGATCGCGGCGAGCTCGGCCGCGAGCTGTCCGTCGGGATCTTCGTCACGCGACGCGCGCACGATCGCGAGCGCGCCGGCGGCATCGCCTGCACGCAGCGCGGCGTCGGCATCGCGCACGCGCGCGAGCTCGCGCGCGAGCGGATCGATCGCGGGCGGATCGACCGCGGGCGTGTCGACCACGGATACGTCGGGCGGCGGCGGCGCGGGCGGCGGCGCGACCACCGGCTCCTCCGCGCGAGGCGACGACTTGTGACGCGGCGCGGTCGCGACGGGCGCCGGTAACGGCGTCACCGTGATCGAAGGAACGATCGTCGTGTGCGGCGCGTCGTCGATCACGCGAGTCGCGCGCGCGGGCGCGCGCGGCGCCGGCTCCGGCGCGACGATCGCGGGCGTCGGTTCGTGCGTGCGATGCGTCGCCCACCAGCCGATGCCCGCGCCGGCGCCGGCGATCGCGACGCTCGCCGCGATGATCGTCGCCTTCGACGTGGCCGCTGCGGCGGGCCTCGCGATCGAGGCCACCGACGCCACCACCGCGCCGCCCGCGATCGCCGCGCGCACTCGCGCGCGCGCGCGTGCGAGATCGCCGTGCTCCGGCGCGAGCCCATGCCGGGCCTCGCGGAACAACATGCGCGCTTCGAACGACAGCTCGTCGCTCATCGTCGTCCTCCTCGACGGCGCGCGAGCGCCGCATCGAACGCGCGCCTCGCCAAGCGCAAGCGCGAATACGCCGTGTTGAGCGGGATGCCCAGATATGCCGCGACCTCGGGGACCGGCACCTGCTCGAGCTCGACCAGCACGAGCAGATCGCGCTTGTCGTCGTCGAGCTCGGCGAGGATCGCCGTGACCAACGCGGCCGCCTCGCGCCGAGACGTCTCCTCGAACGTGGACGTCTCGCTCGCGATCTCGTGATCCACCGCTTCGCTGCGCGCCGCTCGCCCGGCCGCGCGTCGATAGTGGCTCGCGATCCGTCTCGCGATCGCGAACAGCCAGGTCGTCAACCTCGCTTCGCCGTCGAAGCTCTCCAGCTTCTGATGGACGACGACGAACACGTCCTGCATGGCATCGTCGAGCTGAGCGGGCGCGACGCCGAGCGCGCGCAACGCACGCCACACGAACGCCGCGTGCTCCGCGTACACCGCATCGAAGTCGCGAGGCGGATCGGTCGACACGTCAGCTCTTGCCGGTCGCGTCACCATGGTGAATGCCCCCACCCTGGCCGATCCGTCACCAGAATTCGAGCGCGATCGCGAATCGCGCCGCGACCGGCGCCGGCCGGAACAGCGCGGTTCCGTCGTCGAGGACGAAGGTCGGCCGACTGGTCGGCACCCGAGCCCCGACGTCGATGACGAGCGCGGCTGCGCCGAGGGCGTGCCGCCACCGCAGGCCGGCGGACAGCGACACGATCCGCAGCGACGCGCCGCGCGCGTCGGTCACGCCGATGCCGTGTCCCTCGAGCCAGCCGACATCGACCCCCGCGCACGCGATCGCGGCGCACGTGCGCACGCCGAGCTCGATCGCGCCGACGTCGACGCCCGCGCCGTTCGCGCCCGCGAAGCGGCTCGGCCACCAGGTGCCGGCGAGCTCCGCGTCGATCGATCCACGCCGCGCACCGAGCGCCGCGCCGAGCCCCGCGTCGGCGGCCGGCAACGATCCGACATCGGTCGCGACGTGCGCGCTCGCGTACGGATCGATCATCGGGACGCGCGTGACCGGCGGCCGCGGCGGTTCGATCACGGCCGGCGGCGGCGGCGCGAGCTCACCGCGCGGGCTCCACGCGAGCGCGATCATCCACGACACCGCGTCCGCGACGTTCGCGCAGGTCGCGCCGCGGATCTCGCGCGCCGCGGTCGCACCGCCGACGCGCATCTGGATCCGAGCCGCGTACCCGCCGTCCTGCTCGCTGACGTCGACGACGGCATACGGCTCACGCCCGTCGGCGCGATCGCGCCCGGCGTGCTCGACGATCTGCGCGCGAACCTCCGCCTCCGGCGGACACTCCGCCGGCGCGCGCCACGAGATCAGCGGCGGCAGCGCCGCGACGATCCCGAGACACGCGATCGCGCCCACGCACTACTTATAGACCCGGGCGCGAGTCGAGCACGTGGCGGCGTGCGCAACTCGCGCACGCGGCGACGCAAGCTGGCGGAACCCCGCGCACCGCTCGCGGCACGCACCTTGCGATAGGACCCGCGCATGAAGAAGAACGCCCTGCGCGGCCTCGCGCTCTCGCTCGTCACGCTCGCCGCGATCCCCGCGTACGCCGGATCGAAGGTCTCCTACCGCGTCAACGTCACGACGGCGTGGGCCGAAGGCACGCTGAGCGCGGTGCGAGCCGCGCCCGATTCGATGCAGCAGATCGAGTGTCAGGTCACTGCATTCCCCGGCTATGCGCCGGGCGGATACTGCTTCGCGCGCGACGCCGCCGGGACGACGCGGAGCTGCTGGACCTCGGACCCCGGCATGATCGCCACGATCGAATCGATCCAAGGCGACTCGTACGTCTTCTTCCAGTTCAACACGACGAGCACGTGCACGGCGCTCACCGTCAGGCAGAGCTCGGCGAACGAGCCGAAGGCGCAGTGACATGAAGCTCGCGATCGCATGGATCGGATCGATCGCGCTCGCCGTGTACGCGGGACGCGCGCTCGCGCCGGCGACCGCGCCCGCCGCGCCGATCGTGGTGTCATCCGCGCCTGCCCCGGCGCCCGCGCTCGCGCGGCCGATCATCGTGGCGTCACCGTCTTCGTCGTCGGGGCTGACCGCCGACGACGTGCGCGCCGCGGTGCGCGCGGAGCTCGCGGCGCGCGGTGACGACACGCCCGCACCGGCGCCCGCGCCTGCCTCGGATCCGTCGGCGCTCGCGCGCGCGCTCGAGCTGATCGCGGCCGCGGACGCGAACGGCGTGTGGACCGATCGCGATCGCGACGCGCTGCGCGCGATCCCGCTCGACGGCGCGCAGCACGCGCAGGTGATGCAGACGCTGTTCCCGTTGATCAACGGCGATCGCGTCCGCGTCGAGACCAGCGGCGCGCTGCTCTAGAGGTTGTCGTACTTCGCCTGCTTCGCCTCTTCGCGCTCGGCGTCGGCGAGCCAGGTCTTGAACGCGGGCAGGCCCGCGACCGCGTCGACGTACGCGGCGCACTGCGAGTCGAGCGACACGCCGTAGGTCGTGAAGCGCGTGGTCACCGGCGCGAACATCGCGTCGGCGATCGAGAACGATCCGAACAGGAACGGACCGCCGCTCGCCTTCAAGGCCTCGTGCCAGATGTGCTGGATGCGCGCGGCGTCGGCGAGCGCGTCGGGTGTGTGGCCCACGCCCGGCTTGCGCGCGCGCAGGTTCATCGGCATCGCCGCGCGCAGCGCGGGGAAGCCGCTGTGCATCTCGGCGCTGATCGAACGCGCGCGCGCGCGCGCGAGGCGATCCGAAGGCCACAGCTTGGCGGCGGGGTACGTCTCGGCGAGGTACTCGCAGATCGCGAGCGAGTCCCAGATCGCGAAGTCGCCGTCGTAGAGGACCGGCACCTTGCCCGCGGGGTTCTTGGCGAGGATGTTGCCGCGCGACTCCGGGAGATCGAGGAGGATCGTTTCGGTCCGGAACTTCGCGCCGGTGTGCGCGAGCGCCAGGTACGGACGCAACGACCACGAGGAGTAGTTCTTGTTCCCGACGAAGAGGACGAGCTCCGACATGCGCGGAGTCTACGCCCGGCGCGCGCGGCGCGGCGGCACAGATTCGGCGCGCGCGTCGCCCCACAGCTTCTCGTCGAGCCCGTACGCGACGCGGAGCCGCTCCATCGCTTCGTCGATCGCGCCGCGCGCGGCGAGCGCGGTCGCGTCGTCGAGCGCACGCGACCTCCGCGGGATCGGCATCGGCTCGAGGTACGCGGTCTTCAAGCGCACGTAGCCGCCGCGCAGCGGCACGCCCGCGTGCTGGAGCCACAAGGCGACGATCGGCGATCCCATGATCAGCGCGATCAGATCCGGATCGAGCGATCCGCGGATCGCGTACGCCGAATCCAAGACCAGCGCGCCGCGATCGTCGACCATCGCGCGGCCCGCGCGCGCGACGTCGGGGACGATCACTTTCGGCGCGGGGTCGGCGTGGAACGCGAGGTTCTGCGGGCGTCCGAACAGGTGGAAGCGATCGCCGGTGAAGCGGCCCTTCTCGCGCGCCTCGAGGAGCGCGCGCGCGCGTTCGAGGTGCGCGGCGGTCTTCGGCCAGCGCCGCGCGAGCTCGCGCCACGCGATCGCGCGGTCGCCGTCGTACGGCACGATGCAGCGCACGCGCTCGTCGACGCGCCCGAACGCGGCGACGTCGCGACCGCGCACGCAGGCGCGGGTCGCGGCGAGCTCGACCTCCGCCACTCCGAGCGCGGTCGTGCCGCGGACGATCGATTTCTCGATCACGCAGTCCTCGATCACGAACACGCCGTCGGCGTTGGTGCCCGCGCCCTTGACGATCTTCGCGACCGATCCGAGCGAGCGACTGCGCGCCGCGCACAGCTCGAGCTTCGCCGCGACCGCGCCGACCGGGAAGCGCCACGGCGCGGCGCCCAGCGTCTTCGACGCGACGCGGCCGTACTCCCAGCCGCGCTCCGTCGAGCGCGACACCCTGACGACGCGCGCGCGCGTCTCTTTCTCGAGCACCGTCACGCTCGCGTAGGTCGTCGCGCCTTCGAACAGCTGCGTCGCGCCGAAGTCGATCACCTCCCGCACCGACGACGCGACCCGCGCGCGCAAGAGCCGCGCGAACGACGCGGTCCACCACCGCGACGGCGTGATCAGGCCGATGCGCCCGCCGCGGTTGACGAACGACAGCGCGCGCTCGATGAACGCCGCGTACAGATCCCACTCGCCGTGCGAGGTCGCGTCGAACGCGCCCTTGATCCGGCGCCACAGCTCCGGATCCGCCTCGCGCAGCCGGATCGATCGCACGTACGGCGGATTGCCGACGACCGCGTCGACGTCGTAGGCGATCCGCGGCGCATCGAACAGCGACTCGCACGTGATGATCACGCCGCCGCGCACGCGCTTCCTCGCGCGCGCGGCGAGCTCCGGGTCGCGCTCGAGCCCGATCAGCTCCGCGTCGGGGCAGAGCGCGCGGACCGCTTCGAGCATGCGGCCGTCGCCGGCGGCGGGATCGAGCACGCGGATCGCCTTCGGCAGGCAGCCGACCACCGCGCGCGCGACCTGCGCGGCGAGCGCGGGCGGCGTGAAGTACTGGCCCTTCGCGCGATCTCTGGGCCCGGGGTCCACGTCCACCGCATCATTATATATAGTGCGCGCTGCATGGCCTCCTCCCGTACGGTCGTCGTCGTCAATCCGAGCTCGCAGGGCGGCAACGTCGGCAAGCGCTGGCCGCACCTCGCGGATCAGATCCGCCGCGAGGTCCCGTTCGAGGAAGTGATGACCAAGGCGCCGGGCGACGCGACCGCGCTCACCCGCGACGCCTTGAAGGCGGGCGCGACCCGCGTCGTCGCGCTCGGCGGCGACGGCACGATCAACGAGGTCGTCAACGGCTTCTTCGTCGATGGAAAGCCGATCGCGCCCGACGCCGCGTTCGGCTATCTGCCGCAGGGCACCGGCGGCGACTTCCGCAAGACGCTCGGCGTGCCGAAGGATTTCGCCGAGGCGGTCGCGTGCCTCGCGCGCGATCACCGGCGCCGCATCGACGTCGGGCGCCTCGATCACGCCACCCACGCCGGCGCCAAGGCGACGCGCATGTTCGCGAACATCGCGTCGTTCGGCATGTCGGGCATGGTCGATCACGCGGTCAACGACTCGAAGAAGCGGTTCGGCTCGCTCAGCTTCTTCTGGGCGACGACCAAGACCACCTTCCGCTACAAGAACCAGCGCGTGAAGCTCCGCTTCGACGACGACAAGGACATGGTCGATCTCACGATCAACACCGTCGCGGTCGCGAACGGCCGCTTCTTCGGCGGCGGCATGATGATCGCGCCCGACGCGCAGATCGACGACGGCCTGTTCGACGTCGTCGCGATGGGCGACCTCGGCCTGCGCGAGCTCGTGATGAACAGCCGCCGCGTCTACAAGGGCACCCACCTCTCGCTCGACAAGGTCTCGGTCCGCCGCGCCAAGGTCGTGCGCGCCGAGCCCGCCGACCCCGGCGCGCGCGTCGAGCTCGACTTCGACGGCGAGACCCCCGGCCTCCTGCCCGCGACGTTCACGATCGTCCCCCGCGCGATCGACGTCGTCACGCCGCCGCTATGAAAGACACGAGCCTGCCGAGCCGCACCGATCGCCGCGCCACCTGGACGTGCATCGGGATCGCCGCGGCCGCGGGGCTCGCGTGGGTGTTCGCCGCGCCGCCGATGGACGTGTGGCCGCTCGGCTGGGTCGCGCTCGCGCCGACCTTGTGGCTGATCGATCACGCGCCGACCGCGCGGCGCGCGAGCTTCTACGCGTGGGTGAGCGGCACGGTGTCGTCGCTCGGCGGCTTCCGCTGGATCGTCGCGCTGCTCACCGACCAGGCGCACCTGCCGCTGCCGCTCGGGATCCTCGGGCTCGTCCTGCTCGCGAGCTACAACGGGCTGGTCTTCTTCTTCGTCGCGCGCGCGGTGCGCGCCTTGCGCAAGCGCAAGTGGCCGATGGCGGTGTGCGCGCCGCTGGCGCTCGTCACGTTCGAGAAGCTCGTGCCGATGGTGTTCCCGTACTTCCTCGCGATCACGCAGTCGTCCTTGCCGATCGCGATCCAGATCGCGGACATCACGGGGCCGTACGGCGTGAGCGCCTTGATCGCGATCAGCGCGGGCGCGATCGTCGACGGCACCGCGCGCAGGAAGAAGCCCGGCCTCTACGCCGCGATCGCGATCGGCGTCGCGCTCGGCTACGGCGCCGTGCGCCTGCGCCAGATCGATCACGAGCGCGAGACCGCGCCGCACATCAAGATCGCGCTGATCCCGAGCGGCGTGCAGGCGCGCGCGGATCACGCGCCGACCCACGACGAGCTCGTCAAGCAGCTCGCCGATCTGCAACACGCGAGCGCCGAGGCGGAGGCGCAGGGCGCCGATCTCGTCGTGTGGAGCGAGGCGTCGTATCCGCTCGCGCTGCCGCACGACATGCGCGCGGATCTCCCCGAAGGGAATCCGTGGCGCATCCGCGAGGGCTTCACGGTCCCCGCCGTGATCGGCGCGCTGGTCGGCGGCGGCCACGGCGCGCCGTACAACTCGGCGCTGCTGCTCGAGCGCGACGGCTCGATCCCCGCGCGCCACGACAAGGTCCATCGCGTGCTCGGCAGCGAGTACAACCCGATCCTCGAGATGTGGCCCGGGGCGTCGAGCTGGATGCCGCAGGGCGCCGGCTTCCTCGCCGCCGGCGACGCGCCGCACATCCTCGACGTCACGATCCGCGGCGACACCGTGCACATCGGCGCGATGATCTGCTTCGAGGACATCCTGCCGGTCGCGAGCCTGCAGCTCGGCTCGCTCCACCCCAACCTGCTCGTCAACCTCACCGAGGACTCGTGGTTCGGGCCCGACGAGCCGTGGCAGCACCTCGGGCTCGCGGTGTTCCGCGCCGTCGAGGTGCGCGCGGATCTCGTGCGCGCGGTGAACCTCGGGCCGTCGTCGTTCGTCGACGCCGGTGGCCGCGTGATCGAGACGGCGCCGCTCGCCGGCGGCACCGCGCACCCGATGATCGTCTTCGCCGCGCTCGTCGAGGGCGGGCACACGGTCTACTGCATGATCGGCGACACCTTCGCGTGGCTGTGCGCCATCCCGACCTTGTTCCTGTGGCTCTATCCGTGGTTGCGCCGCCGTTCCTGGTGGCGCCCGGTGCACGCGCACCCGTCGGGAGATTCCGGAGCGAAGCCGAAGCGGAAGAGCGTCAGCCGGAAGCGGTAAAACCGTCATCCGTGCTCACGGTGATCCACGGCAATCGGCTCGACGCGCTCGCCGGAGCGCTGGGCGATGCCTTGCCCGCGGGCGATCCGTTCGCGAAGACCACCGTGGTCGTCTCGGGAAACCTCGTCGCGCGTTGGGTGACGTACGCGATCGCGAAGGATCGCGGGATCGCGGCGCACCTCGAGCTGCCGTTCCTCGAGCCGTTCGTCGAGCGGGTGTGGACCGACGGCACGCACCTGCGCGCGATGGATCGGCGCAAGCTCGCGGCGCTCGCGGCGAGCGTGCTCGCGGACGAGGCCGTGATCGCCGAGCTCGCGCCGGTGCGCGAGTACCTCGCCGACGACGACGCGCACGCGCGCCAGGTGCGGCGCGTGCAGCTCGCCGATCGCTTCGCGGGGCTCGTGTGGGAGTACGCGCTGACCCGCGGCGCGTGGCTCGAGGCGTGGGAGGCGGGGCGCTTCGACGTCGGCGACGGCGACTGGCAAGCGCGCTTGGTCTTCGCGATCGCGCGCGCGATCGATCGGATCGATGCCGCGACGGGCACGCGATGGGTCGCGACGCCGCGGTTGCCGCGCGTGCGACGCGCGATGAAGCTCGGGCCGCCGTCGACGACCGAGCCGGTGCACGTCGTCGGCTTCTCGTTCCTCGCGCCCGCGTACCTCGACGCGCTCGGCGAGCTCGGCACGACCTCGCGCGTGACGATCTATCAGCAGGATCCGTGCGCGGAGCTGTGGGACGACGTGCGGAAGAAGGCCGGCACCGATCCGCGCGCGCTCGAGCTGTGGGGGCGTCCCGCGCGCGACACGATCGCGCGGCTGCTCGAGCTGACCGAGGGCGACTTCGACGGCCGCTTCGTCGAGCCGGGCGACGCGACCGGGCTCGCGTCGCTGCGCACCGACATCTTGCACCGGCGCACCGCGGCCGCCGGCGATCGACCCGCGGCGGTCACGATCCTCGCGTGCCCGTCGATCACGCGCGAGCTCGAGATCGTCGGCAGCGAGATCCGATCCTTGTTGGATCGCGACGACACGCTGCGCGCGAACCAGATCGCCGTGCTCGCGGCCGGCCCCGACGCGGATCGCTACCTCGCGCAGGTGCCCGCGGTGTGGAAGCCGCTCGCGCTCGATCACCACCTCGTCGACGCGCCGCTCGCCGAGCACGGCCGCGTCGCCGAAGCGGCGCTCCTGCTGCTCGAGCTCCCGCTCGGCACGTTCGCGCGCCCCGAGCTCCTGCGCTTCATGACGCACCCGGCGGTGCTCGCGCGTCATCGCCACGTCGATCCGGAAGCCTGGGTCGAGTGGGCGGAGCGGCTCGGCATCGTGCACGGCGCCGATCGCGCCGATCACGCGGGCACGTACCTCGCGAACGTCGGCGACGGCGAGCACTTCCATTGGGATCAGGGCATCAAGCGGCTCGCGCTCGGCGCGTTCATCGATCAGGTTCCGGCGGCCGCGGGCGTGAGCTTCGGCGGCGCGACCTACCTGCCCGAGGCGATCGCGCCCGATCAGCAGGCGAGCGCCGCGACCTTCGCGCTGCTCGCGCGCTCGCTGCTCGCCGACGCGCGCTGGCTGCGCGCGCAGGAGGCGCCGCTCGCGCGCTGGGCGACCGTGCTCGACGCGATGATCGCGACCTACGTCGCCGCGCGCGACGAGCTCGCCGCGCGCGAGCTCGCGGCGGTGCGCGCGGAGATCGTCCGGCTCGGCACGCTCGATCTCGACGAGCGCGCCGTCGGTTACGCGGAGGTCGTCGAGATCGCGAAGCGATCGATCGGCGCGCTGCGCGGCGATCGCGGCACGGTCTTGGCCGCCGGCGTGATGGTCGCGCCGCTCGCGCCCGGGCGCGCCCTGCCCGCGCGCTACACGTTCGTCGTCGGCGCCGGCGAGGGCGCGCTCCCCGACACCACGCCGCGCTCGCCGCTCGATCTGCGGCGCGACGAGCTCGCGCGGGGCGACGTCAGCCGCGGCGATCGCGACCGCTACGCGTTCCTCGAGTGCGTGCTCGCGCCCGAAGACGCGCTGTACGTGAGCTACGTCGCGCACGATCTCGAGACCGGCGACGTGCTCGCGCCGTCGTCGCTGGTCGTCGAGCTCGACGAGATGCTCGCGCCGTACGGCGGCGCGACCACGATCGAGCATCCGCTCCATCGCTGGGACGCGCGCTACGACGACGGCGCGCGGACCACGAGCGCGGCGCCGGCGCGCCTGCGCGAGCGTCATGCGTCGCGCGTGCGCGCGCACCTGACCGAGACGCTCGCGGCGCGCGGCGTCGCGGTGCCGGAGCCGCACGCGCTCGCGGAGCTGCTCTCGACGTCTTCTCTGCCGCGGCTGCGCTCCGCGTTGCGCCTCGGCGCGGCGGCGGATCTCGTCGGAGCGACGGCTGGGATCGACCTCACGATCTCGCTCACCGCGCTGCGCCGCTTCCTCGAGACGCCCGCGCAGGCGTGGGCGCAGGTCGTGCTCCGCCTCGACGATCTCGAGGCCGAAGATCTGATCGAGCGCGAGGACGAGCCGTTCCGCACGCCGTCGCACGAGCGCGCGGTGTTCCTGCGCGACGTCTTCGCGCGCCACCTCGGCGCGAGCGGCGCGCCGCCGATCTCGATCGACGACGCGCTGACCGCGGTCACGCGCGCGCGGGTCTTGTCGGGGCGGGCGCCGGTCGGCGTGTTCGGCGAGGTCGAGCACGATCGCCACCGCGAGCTGCTCGAGGAGTGGTCGCGCGAGGTCGCGAAGCGCGGCGGCGCGGAGATCACGAGCTGGCGCCGGATCGGGTTCGGCAAGAGCGCGGGCGCCGGCTGCGAGCGCCACGATCCGATCGTGCTCGACGTGCGCGGGCGCCGCGTCGAGCTGGTCGGATGGACCGAGATCATCGGCGGCGCGATCGGCTCGATCATCTTGCAGCCGGGCAAGGCCGACGAGCGGCACACGCTGCGCGGCGCGTTCGACGCCGCGATCCTCGCCGCGACCGGCGTCGCGCACGCGCACGCGCACCTCGTGCTCGATCGCAAGGGCGCGTACGCGGCGACCCACAAGCCGTGGGCGAGCTCGGACGCGAAGGCGTGGTTGCGCGAGCTCGTCGACGAGCTCTTGCACGGCACCCACGCGTATCTGCTGTCGCTGAAGATGGTCGATCAGATCCGCCACGGCCGGCGCCCGACGATCGAGACGCCCTCCGATCAGACGCCGGGCTCGCTCGGCTTCGGCCCGCTGCGCCACGCCGACGAGCTGCGCATCCCCGACGACGCCGCGGCGATCGTCGCGCGCCGCCACGCGCCGATCTTCGATCGCATGACCGGAGACGAGCCATGAGCCACGCGCTCGTCGTCGAGGCCTCCGCCGGCACCGGCAAGACGTACTTCCTCGAGCATCGCGTGCTCGAGCTCGTGCAGGCCGGCGCGACGATCGATCAGATCTTGCTCGTGACCTTCACCGAGAAGGCGACCAGCGAGCTGCGCGCGCGCATCCGCAAGCTCCTCGGCGAGCACGGGCAGGAGGCCGCGTGCGCGGCGTTCGATCGCGCGGCGATCCACACGATCCACGGCTTCTGCCAGCGCATCCTCGTCGAGGACGCGTTCGCCGGCCGCCGCCTGTTCGATCAGCAGCAGATCGCCGACGAGATCGCGTTCGGCGAGGCGTATCGGCTCGCGCTGCGCGAGGCGCTCGCGGTCCACCCGGCGCACAAGGCGCTGCTCGCCGCGTACCTGCGCCTGCCGACCAAGACGGTCGAGTCGCTCGAGGAGCTCTTGCTCCGCTGCGCGCGCACGAACGCGACGATCGGCCCGCGCCACGAACCGGCCCGCGTGCTCGACGCCGCGCGCGCGATGCGCGACGAGCTCGCGAAGCACGAGAGCGGCGAGGCGCTGCTCGGATCGATCCTCAAGCTGCACGCGGGTACGCGCAAGGCGGTCGCCGCGCGCTTCGACGAGCTCAAGGACGAGTTCCCCGACGCCGTCGACGATCCGGTCGCGATCCTCGCGGCGACCCACGCGCTGCGCGAGCCGCTGCGGTTCGTCGCCGACAAGCGCGACGAGAAGTCGCTCGCGCCGATCGCCGGCTTCCTGCGCGCCGCCGCCGAGCTGCGCGCGGCGGCGCCGTCGCTCGAGGCCGCGTGCGCGATCGCGTTCCTGCCCGAGATCGAGGCGCGCCTGGTCGCGCGCAAGGCGCAACGCGGCCTGTTCGACTATCAGGACATGCTCGCGCTGGTCTGGGACGTCCTCGACGGGCCGCGCGGCGACGAGCTCGCCGCGCGCCTGCGCAAGCGCCACCCGTGGGCGATGATCGACGAGTTCCAGGACACCGACGACCTGCAGTGGAAGATCTTCCGCAAGGTCTGGCTCGATCGCGAGGGCGACGGCGGGCTCACGATCGTCGGCGATCCCAAGCAGGCGATCTACTCGTTCCGCGGCGCCGACGTGCACACGTACCTCGCGGCGCGCGACGAGATGCGCGCGCGCGGCGCCGAGACGGTCGCGCTCGCGCACAACTATCGATCGAGCGCGCCGATGATCGCGGCGCTCGATCAGATCTTCCGCGGCGTGCTCGGCAACCCGTTCTTCACGCGCGAGGACATCGACTACACGCCGATCGAGGCGGCCGGCGGCGTCGAGCTCGAGGGCGCGCGCACGCCGGTGTGCGTCCTGAAGCTGCACGCCAACGGCGACAAGCCGAGCGCGGATCAGATCAAGGACGCGCTGCTCGCCAAGGTCGCCGACGAGATCCACGCGATCCTGCGCGACCGGCCGCTGTCGATGAACGGCGAGCGCGTGCGCGCGAAGGACATCTTCGTCTTGACCCGCACGAACAACGAGGCGAAGGACGTCGCGGCGGCGTTGCGCGCGCGCGGCATCGCGTCGGCGCATCGCCAGGCCGAGCACCTCTTCCAGACCCGCGAGGCGTCGGATGTCGCCGATGTCCTCGACGCGATCGCGAACCCGCGCGATCGCTCGCGGCGGCTGCGCGCGTGGACGAGCTGCTTCTTCGCGGTGCCGCTCGCGCAGCTCGGCGCGCTCGGCGACGTGCCCGACACGCACCCGCTCGTGTCCTTGCTCCATGATTGGCGCGGGCTCGCGCTGGTGCGCGACTACGAGGCGTTGTTCGCCCGCATCCTCGACGACAGCCGGCTCGCCGAGCGCTCGCTCGTGACCGGCGCGGGCGCGCGCGTGATCGCCAACGTCGGCCACGTCTTCGAGATGCTGCAGGCCGAGGTCGCGCGCTCGCGCGGCGAGCTCCACGAGCTGGTCGCGCAGCTGCGGCGATGGATCGCGCTCGGCAAGCTCGACCGCCCCGACGAGAGCGACGTGCAGCGCCTCGATCACGACGGCGACGCGGTCCACGTGATGACGGTCCACCGCGCGAAGGGCCTCGAGGCCGCGGTCGTGTTCGTCGTCGGCGGGACGGGCGGCTCGCCGCCGGAGCGCGTGCACCTCTATCACGACGGCGGCGAGCGGATCGCGCACGTCGGCGACAAGGACGGCGACACCGGCGTCTTGATCGATCGCGAGACGCAGGAGGAGAACCAGCGCCTGTGCTACGTCGCGCTCACGCGCGCGAAGGTGCGCTTGTACCTGTGGCACGGCGCGACCTTGAAGTCGGGCGCGCCGTACGAGCCGGTGTACACGGCGGTCGGGCGCTTGATCGATGCGCACGCGGAAGGCTTCGAGGTCGAGGAGGTCGAGGTCGGCGGCGCGCCGCGGCCGATCGCCGGCGCGGCGGAGCTCGCGGCGCTCGAAGATGTCTTGGAAGCGGAGTGGCCGCGCGCGATCGCGCCGGCGCCGCTCGGCGCGCGCGCGGGCTTCGAGGTGACGTCGTACACGCAGCTCGCGCACGCGACGCCCGACGACTTCCGCGCCGACGCCGAGGCAATGCCGGTGTCGGTCGCGCCGACCGAGCTGCCGGCGGGCGCGGAGACCGGCATCTTCTTGCACGAGATCCTCGAGCACGTGCCGTTCGAATCGGCGCGCGCGACGTCGTTCGCCGATTGGGCGTTGCTGCCCGCGGTCTCGTCGGTGATCGACGCAGCGGCGGCGACGCATGGCATCACCGATCGCGCGCACCTCGATCACGCGCGCGACATCGTGTGGAAGACGCTGACCAACCCGGTCGCGGATCTCTCGCTGCCGCCGCTGTGCGACGCGACGAAGATCGCGCGCGAGGTCGAGTTCACGTTCCCGCTCCCCGGCGAGCGCGGCTTCGCGAAGGGCTTCATCGATCTCCTGGTCGCGTGGGACGATCGCGTGTGGATCGTCGACTACAAGAGCAACGTCCTCGACGAGCTCGGGCGCGGCGCGGCCGAGGCCGAGGTCGAGCGCAGCTACGGCTGGCAGACCAAGCTCTACGCGATCGCCGCGCAGCGGATGATCGGCGAGCGTGATTTCGGCGCGCGCTTCGGCGGGCTCCTGTTCTGGTTCGTGCGCCCGCAGCTGATCGTGCCGCGGCGCCCGACGTCGGCGGAGGTCACGCGGTGGCACGCGGAGCTCGCCGATCTCCCGCCTCAGCGAGGTCTGCGATGAGCGCGTTCAACTTGGATCCGCGCGGCGCGGTCGCGGTCGGCATGGGCGCGCGGCCCGGCGCACGCGACATCTTCCGGCAGCTCGGCCTCGGCGCCGCGCGCTGCGATCTCGGCGACGAGGGCCTGTACTTGGCCGAGGAGATCGCGGCCGGCGCGTTCGGCTACGGCGACGACGATCGCGCGGCGCTCGCGTGCCTCGTGCTGGCCGCGCAGATCGCCGCGCGCATGGGCGCGACGCGCCTGCCGCTGGACAGCTCGAAGAAAGGACCGCTGCGCGCGCTCGTGCACGACATCGTGCGCGTCGCGGGCCTCTCGCTCGACGCGGACGATCTCGTGAAGCGCATGCTCGCGCGCGCGAAGGACACCGCGACGCTCGGCGCCGTGCTCGGCCCGCCCACCCGCGCGCTGCCGCTCGTCGTCGACGACGCGTGCCTCTACACGCACCGCTCGCACACCCTCGAGTCCGAGGTCGCGACGCTCCTCGCGTCACGGTTGGGCACCGTTCGTCCTGAGGTCCTCTCCTCCGTTCGTCCTGAGCTCCTCTCCGTTCGTCCTGAGCTCCTCTCCGTTCGTCCTGAGCTCCTCTCCGTTCGTCCTGAGCGGAGCGCGAGCGAAGCGAGCGCGGAGTCGAAGGACCTCTCCGACGAACAACAACACGCCGTCACCATCGCCCTCTCCCACCCGCTCGCCGTCATCTCGGGTGGCCCCGGCACCGGCAAGACCCGCGTCGCCGGCGCGATCGTCCGCGCCCTCGGCGCCGCCCGCATCGCCGTCGCCGCGCCGACCGGCAAGGCCGCCGCGCGCCTCGCGTCCTCGGTCGGCGTCCCCGGCCTCACCGGTCAGACTCTCCACCGCCTGCTCGGCCTCCGCCCCGATCGTCCCGACGCCGGCCACGACGCCCACGATCCGCTCCCCTTCGACGCGGTGATCGTCGATGAAGCCTCGATGATCGATCTCGCGCTCGCCGCGCGCCTCCTCCGCGCGCTCCGCCCCGACGCGCGCCTGATCCTCCTCGGCGACGCGCGCCAACTGCCGTCCGTCGATGCCGGCCAGGTCCTCGCCGATCTCGTCCGGATCGCGGACGACACGCGTGCGCCCTGGTGCGCGAAGCTCGCGAAGAGCTTCCGCGCCGCCGACGACGACGGCGGCCGCGCGATCCTCGCCGCCGCCCGCGTGATCGACGACGGCAAGCCGCCCGCGCACACCGGACCGGATCGCGTCGCGCACCTGCGCGCGCCGAGCACCGAGCCCGCGTGGCGCGGCGTCGAGCTGTTCGATCCCGTCGGCGTCGCGCGCCATCGCAACGATCTGCTCGACAAGTGGTTCGCGCGCGCGATGCCGCGCGAGATCGAGCTGCTCGCGCGCACCGAGCTCCGCCGCGATCACGGCGCGTGGGCGCCCGGCGACGCCGACAAGCTCGCGCGCCTGTTCGCGCACCACGACGCGCGCCGCATCCTGTGCGCGACCCGCGGCCAACCGACCGGCGCCGACGCGATCAACGCGCGCCTGCACGCGCAGCTGCTCGCGCGCGCGAGCGCGTCGTTCGAGCCCGAGTTCCTGCCCGGCGAGCCCGTGATCCTCACGGCGAACGATCACGAGCGCGGCTTCTGGAACGGCGACACCGGCGTGATCGCCCGCGTCGTCGAGGACGGCGTGCAGCGCTTCCGCGTGATCCTGCGCCGCGAAGGCGAGCTCGTGCCGGTGCCGCTCGACGCCGTCCGCCACGCGCTCGAGCTCGCGTGGGCCCTGACCGTGCACAAGTCGCAGGGCTCCGAGTACGACGAGGTCCTGATCGTGCTCCCCGACGAGAAGCTGCCGATCGCGACCCGCGAGCTGCTCTACACCGCGCTCACCCGCGCCCGCCGCGGCGCCGTGATCCTCGGCCCGAAAGAGATCCTCACCGCCGCCGCCGCCGCCAGCGCGCCGCGCTACTCCGGCCTCCCCGCGCGGGTCGCCGCGATCCAAGCTTCTGCTCTATGAGCGACAGCTGCCCGCACACCGAGCGCACCGAAGGCGTGTGCACCGTGTGCGGCGACTGCCTGCACGAGCTGATCCTGAACGGCGCCTGCTACTACTGCGGCACGACCGACCTCGATCCGATCGCGCTGTCGAAGAAGAAGATCGATCCGTCGCTGGTCCCGGTCGATCGCCTGCGCAAACGCTAGCAGGCTGTGGTGACTTTCCTCCGTTCGCCCTGAGCGAGGCGGCGAAGCCGCCGAGTCGAAGGGCGGCTCGGGGCGGCTACGTGGCTGGCGCCATGCGCACCAGGCGGACGAGATTGTAGGCGGCTGCGTTCACGGACGCCCAGAGTCGGATTTCCTCGACGAGCTTTCGCTTGCGCTGCTGATCGCGTAGCCGGGATGCCGTGTCGTTCGCGCGTCGATGTTCGACGGGGCCGCTGCGAAGAGGACTGGCCGCGCACCTCTCTCTCCCACCGCCGCCCTTCGACTCGGGCCCTTCGGGCCCTCGCTCAGGGCGAACGGGGTGAGGGAGCCTTCGCTCACGGCAAACGGGGTGAGGAAGCCGCGTTCTTCAGCAGCCTGCTAGCGGCACGCGCCGGGGTCGGGCGTCGCCGGCTCGAGGCGCGCGCTCGCGACGCGGAACGGCAGGTGGCAGCGCGCCCACGCGACGATGTCGTCGGCGGTGCGCGCGTCGTCGGCGATGTTCCACACGCGCACGCGGCCGGCGCGATCCACGCTGACCAGGCGCGCGCCGTCGGGCGAGACGTGCGCGGTCGTGACGCCGTCGGCGAGCACGTCGAACGACGCGAGCGCGCGCGCGGTCGCGACCTCCCAGATCTTGACGGTGCCGTCCGACGACGCGGTCGCGACGCGCGCGCAGTCGGGCGTGAAGTCGACCTCGAGCGTGACGTTGGTGTGCCCGGTGAGCGTCGCGATCAGCGTGCCGCGCTGCAGGTCCCAGACGCGCGCCGTGCGATCGTTGCCGACCGACGCCGCGATCGCGTGACCCGGGCACGTCCACAGATCGTAGACGTGGCCGTCGTGGCCGGCGAGCGTGTGCAGGTGCGCCCCGTGCGCGTCCCAGACCTCGACGACGCGATCGTGATAGCCGAGGATGAACGCGCCGTCGTCGGTGACGCGGCCCGCGATCACGTGCGCCTCGATCGCGGGCGCGGCGAGCCGCGCGCCGCGATCGTCGTACGCGAACAGATGTCCATCGGTGTCGACCGCGACCAGCTCGCGGCCGTCGGCGCGCAGGAAGATCGACGCGATCTTCGCGCCGAAGCGCGCGCGCTCGGTGCCGCTCGGGAAGTCGCGCACGACGATCGCGCCGTGGTCGACCGCGGCGATCACGGAGCCGTCGCGGCTCCACGTCCACTCGGGCCCGCCGAGATCGAGCGACGCGAGCTTCGCGCCGCTCTTCGCGTCGAAGCGCTCGACGATGTTCGCGCCGCCGGCGATCACGCTGCCGTCGGGCGCGATCGTCGCCATGTCGTGCGGGCGATCGCCGCCGATCGCCGCGATCCATCCCGGCCGCACGGTCCAGATCAGCGCCGATCGATCCCAGCCGGCGGTCGCGACGCGCGCGCCGTCGGGCGAGAACGCGCCGCGCGGCACGATCGCGGTGTGCCCGAACAGCGCGCGCACCGGCGTGCCGTCGGTCGCGTCCCACACGCGCGCGGTGCCGTCGTCGCTGGTCGTGAGCACGCGCGCGCCGTCGGGCGAGAAGCTCACGCTGGTGGTCGCGTCGCGGTGGCCGCGCAGCGTGCGCGCGAGCGCGCCCGTGCGCTGCCACAGGCGCGCGGTGCCGTCGCGGCTCGCGGTCGCGAGACGCGCGCCGTCGGGCGCGAACGCGAGATCGGTCAGATCCGCGGCGTGCCCGACCAAGGTCGCGACGGGCGCGCCGGTGCGCGCGTCGATCACGCGCGCGATCGCGCCGCCGGTCGCCGCGATCGTGTCGCCGCTCGGCGCGACCGCGACGACGTTCGCGCCGGCGAACGGCTGCTCGAAGCGCAGCTCCCCCGCGGCGGACCACGCCGCGATCCACGCGTCCTTGCGCGGGCCGCCGGTCGCCGCGATCGTGTCGCCCGCCCATGCGCAGCCGCGCGCGGGGCCCGCGTGGATCACGGTCGCGATCGCGCGCGCGAGGTCGTAGAGGCGCACGCCGTCGTCGGCGCACGAGACCGCGCGCGCGCCGTCGGGCGCGAACGCGATCGCGTGCACGACCGAGCCCTCGAGCGATCCGCGCGCCGCGCCCGAAACTCCATCGTAGAGCTCGATCCCGCGCTTGCCGGCGATCGCGACGATCGCGCCGCCGGGCGCGAACACCGGCTGCGGCATCTCCCCGTGACCCGCGCCGAGCACCGCGATGCGCGCGCCGCGCGCGTCCCACAGCGCGGCGCCGCCGTCGACCGACGTCGTGACCACGCGCGCGCCGTCGGGCGACCACGCGACCGCGGCGACGCGCTCGCCGTGCTCGAGCCGCACCGGCGCCGGCGCGAGCGCATCGGCGGCGCGCGCCGCCAAGAACCGCAGGAGCGGCCCGTCGCCGCCCTGATGGAACGCCTCGGCGACGTACGCGCCGCCGCGCAGCGGATCGCCGCCGACCAACGCCAACCGGCCCTGCTCGGTCAAGAGATCGATCGTGCGCTGCTCGGCGCGCTCGCGCTCGCGATCGGTCTTGCGGCTCTGCACGAGGATCGCGATCGATCCCGCGACCACGACCGCCATCGCCGCGATCGCGAGCGTGCGCCGCACGCGCCGGCCGCGCGCGCGATCCGCCGTCGACGCGTCGGCGAAGTCGCGCTCGGTCGCGGTCAGCGCGCCGGCGCGCGCGCGCCACAGCTCGAGCTCGAGCAGCGCCTCGTCGCGCCACAGGAGGCCGCGCGGCCGCCCGCGCTCCTGCCACTGCCGCGCCGCCGCGCGCAGCTGATCGCGCAGGCGCGCGCCCACGGCGTCTTCCTGCCGCCACCCGACCACCCGCGGCCACGCGCCGATCAGCGCCTCGTGCACGATCTCGATCCGCTCGCCGCCGCCCTCGCCTTCGCCCGCGGTGATCAAGCGCGCGGCGACCAGCTGCTCGATCAGGCTCTCGGCGCCGCGCCCGAGCAGCTGCACGAGCTCCGCGCGCGTGACGATCGCGCGCGTGCCCTCGGCGGTGACGAGGTGACGGAACGCCTCGCGCACCAGCGCGCGCACCTCGTGCGGCATCGCGGCGAGCGTGTCCTCGGCGTGCTGCGCGAGCGCGCCCGCCACGCCGCCGACCGCGTCGCACGCGGCGCGCGGCAAGATCTTCGCCGCGCGATCGCGCCGCTCCCAGATCCGCGACGCGGTGAACGACAAGAGCGGCAGCGCGCCGGCCCGGCCCTCGACGACGCCGACCATCTCGGCGACCAGCGCGGCGTCCTCGTATTCGTAGCCGGCGCGGCGCGCGGGCTCCTCGAGCATGCGGCGCAGATCGTCGGCGGCCGGCGCACCGAGCAGGTGCAGCGAAGCGCCGAGCGTATCGCGCAAGGGCGCGAGCTCGTGCGCGCGGATCAAGAAGTCGTCGCGCAGGCACAAGACGACGCGCAGCGGATCCTCGGCGGAGCGCGCGGCGTCGACCAGCATCGACACGAAGCGCTGGCGCTCCGACGCGATCGCGCCGAGCGTGAACAGCTCCTCGAGCTGATCGACGACCAGCAGGAGCGGATCCGCGATCGATCCGAATGCGATGTTCTCTCTCGCGAGCCGCGCCTCGAGCTGCGCGACCGGCGCGCGCCCGGGTCGCGTCACGATCGTGCGCCAGCCGAGCGCCGGCGCGACGCCGGCCTGCACGAACGAGCTCTTGCCCGCGCCCGACGGCCCGACGACGACGAGCAGCGGCGTCACGCGCAGGCGATTGACGAACGCCTCGACGTCGCGCTCGCGCCCGACGTAATACGCGGCGTCGTCCGCCGAGAACGACGCCAGCCCGAGATACGGCGCGCGTTCGCGCGCGTCGGCGTCGAGCGCATCGTCGTCGGAAGATCCCGCGATCGCGTCGCGCAGCGCGTGCATCGCGTCGGCGTCGACGTGCTCGAACCCCGCCGGCGCGGCGATCAAGCGCGCCCCGCCGCGCGCGCTGCCGTCGATCACGAACAGCTCGTGCGCCATGCCCGCCGCCGGCGCGCGCGCCTGCACCAGGGGCCACAGCGCGAGCACGGCCGCGCCGTCGCGATCGACCAGCGCCGGCCGATCGTCTTCGAAGGAAGCGCGCGCCGCCGCGAGCATGCGGGGCGCGCGCCGCACGCCGGTCCACTTCTCGGCCAACCCGCCGCGCGCGACCACGACGTCGTACGCGAACAGCGGCGCGAGCGCGCCGAGCAGCGTCTCGACCAGCGGCGCGGCGCGCGCGACGACGTCGCCGGCGCGCGCGACGTCGGCGTGCGGCGCGTGCTCGTCTTCCGCGCGCAGCGCGATCAGCCCTTCGAGCGCCGCGATCGCGTCGACCGACGAGACCAGCTCGACGAGCTCGGGTACCGGATGCACCGCGGGCCGATCCGCGAGCGGCGCGGTCAGCGCGCGCGCGACGCGCAACCAATCGCCGTCGTCGAGCCGATCGCGCCGCAGCAGGAGATGTCCGTCGGTGATCGGCGACGCGCCGAGCCGCCGCGCGCCCGCGAGCGCGAGCGCGCCCAGCCAGCGCGCGATCGCGCGCACGACGTCGAAGATCGCGGCGCGCGCCTGGTGCGGGTTGCGCGCGGCGTCGAGCGCGCCGACCACCTCCGCGATCGGCTGCGGCGCCGACGCGAGCGCGCGAGCGCGCACGCTCGGATCGATCGCGATCGTGACCGCGGTGTCGTCGAGGCCGGCCGCGCGCCGGAACGCGGCCGCGAGCTCGAGCGCAGAGCCATAGCGATCGGCCGGGTCCTTCGCGAGCGCCTTCGCGAAGACGAGATCGAGCGTCGACGGGAACGACGGCGGCACCGCGGGCACGGGCGCCTTCGCGTGCATCGCCGCCAGCTCGTGCAGCGTTTCGCCCCGGAACGGGCGCGTCCCGACCAGCGCCTCGTACGCGGAGATCCCGAGCGCGTAGACATCCGCGCGCGCGTCGACCGCGCCGGGCGCGGTCCACTGCTCCGGCGCCATGTACGACGGCGAGCCGACCACGTCCTCGCCGGCCTCGATCCCCGCGAGCGCCACGCCGAAATCGACCAGCTTCGGCGACAACCGCCCGCCGCTCGACGTGACGATCACGTTCGCCGGCTTGACGTCGCGGTGCACGACCCCCTGCTCGTGCGCCGCCGCGATCACCTCGCACAAGCGATCCAGCAAGGAAGCCAGCCGCGCGATCGGCAACGGCCCCTGCTCCTCGAGCACGCGATCCAGCGACGTGCCGCGCACGAGCTCCATCGCGATCCACAAGACGCCGTCGGGCTCGGCGCCGAACGCATAGACATGCGCCGCGAACGGGTGCTCGAACCGCGACGCGAGCTGCGCCTCGCGGAGGAAGCGCGCGACCGCTTCCTTCTCGATCGTGCGTCGCAGCACCTTGACGACGACCTCGCGACCGAGGCTCACCTGCTCGGCGCGGAAGACCGTCGCCGATCCGCCTTCGCCGATCCGCTCGCGGATCACGAAATCGCCGAGCGTGCGGCCGATCAGCGCGGCGCGGCCCATCCGGCGTCAGTCTATACTCGTCCCGTGCAGCCCGGTGAGATCGTCGGTGGCCGCTGGCGCATCCTGCGCGAGGCCGGTCACGGAGGCATGGGCACGGTCTTCCGCGCCGCCGAGACGAAAGACGAGACCCCGGTCGCGATCAAGGTCCTGCGCCGCACCGAGTCGCTCGACGACGCGATCGCGAGCGGCCGGTTCGCGCGCGAGGTCGAGCTGCTGTCCGCGCTCGACGATCCGCGCATCGTCCGCTACGTCGCGCACGGCGTGACGCCGGCCGGGCGCCCGTTCCTCGTCGAGGAATGGATCGAGGGCAGCTCGCTCGGCGAGGTCCTCGACGCCGACGGGCTGACCGCCGGCGAGACCGCGCGCGTGATCGCGGAGGTCGCGGCCGGCCTCGCCGTCGCGCACGCGCACGGCATCGTCCACCGCGACGTCAAGCCGGACAACGTGATGTTCGTCGGCGGCGACCTGGCGCGCGTGAAGCTGATCGATTTCGGCATCGCGCGCCGCGGCGACGAGGCCTTCCCGATCACGCGGACCGGCACGTTCGTCGGCACGCCCGGCTACGTCTCGCCCGAGCAGGCGCGCGGCAGCCACACGCTCGACGGCCGCAGCGATCTGTTCTCGCTCGGCTGCGTCTTGTACCAGTGCCTCACCGGCCGCCCGCCGTTCGCCGGCCGCACGGTCACCGCGGTCCGCGCAAAGGTGCTCCTCTACGAGCCGCCGCCGGTGAGCGTCTTCGCGCAGATCCCCGACGCGCTCGAGGCGCTGGTCGGCAAGCTGCTCGCGAAGAGCGCGCTCGATCGCCCGGCCGACGCGCAGGCGCTCGCCGACGCGATCGCGCCGTTCGTCACGCTCGGCGGCCCGCGCCGTCCGACCCACGTCACCGGCCAGACCCACGCGCTGCCGCGCGGCACCAGCACCGATCTCGACACGCTCGTCACCTCGGATACGCGCGAGGGCGGCGTCCTCGCGTGCGTCGTGATCGCGGAGGCGAGCGGGCCGGTCGGCGCGTCGCGCCTGCGCGCCGCGATCGCCGGGTACGGCGGCCGCCTCGAGGAGCTCTTCGGCCAGACCGTGCTCGTCACCGCGTCGCCGACGCTCCTGCCCAGCGAGCAGGTCGTGGTCGCCGCGCGCTGCGCGCTCGCGATCCGCCCGATGGTCGCCGGCCCGATCGTGCTGTCCGGCGTCGGCGACAAGCCGACCACCGACACGATCAGCATCGCGCTCGACGACGGCGTGAACACGCTCGCGAAGGCGAGCGCGCAGCCCGAGCTCGAGGATCGCGTGATCGTCGAGCGCGCGTTCGCCGCGCCGCTGCGTGACGCCGGTTTCGCGATCGATCAGGACGATCGAGGGACGACCTTCCTTCGCGCCTGATCTATAACCAGGCCGCATGCCGCGCGCGAAAGATGTCTGGCTGCCGCTCCTCGTGGTCCACGCCTCGATGATGGCGTCGACGATCATGTGGGGCGTGATCGGCTACATGGCGTCGGAGACGATGGCGCCCGCGGAGCCGATGAGCCACGGCCTGCTCCTCGCGATCACCGGCGCGATCGCCGCGATCTGCGCGGCGCTCTCCTTCTACGTGCGGGGCCGGCTGATGCCGGCGCGCGAGCACGCCGGCGACAAGATGATCGCCGAGTCGAAGCTCGCGACCCCGGCCGGGCGCCGCGCGCTCGCGAAGCTGCGCGGCGCGCTGGTCGCGTCGTGGGCGCTGTGCGAGGGCGTCGCGCTCTGCGGCCTGGTCGGCACGTTCCTGTTCCGCGACGCCTCCGACTACGCGCCGTTCGGCGCCGCCGCGCTGATCCTGCTCGTCGTGCACGCGCCGAAGCCGCAGCTCCTCGTCGACGTCCTGCGCGCGGTGCCGCGATCATGATCGAACGCCTCCGGCGCCGCGCCGCGCGCGCCGTGCTGGGCGCGCCCGGTCCGATCCTGCGCGCGATCGCGGGCGGCGCGACCCGCGTCGAAGGCAAGACGCTCGATCCGCAGCTCGCGGCGTTGCTCGCGATCCAGCGCGGCCTCGGGCTCGATCATCTCGAGCGCGGCACGGTCGAGCGCGCGCGCCGCGTGTCGGAGGCGGGGCTCGCGGATCTCGACGCGGATCCGCGCCCGATGGCGCAGGTGATCGACACCCACGCGGGCACGGTCCCGGTGCGCGTGTATCGCCCGCGCGCCGCGGCGCCCGCGCTGATCATGTACCTCCACGGCGGCGGCGGCGTGATCGGCTCGCTGCGCGGCTACGACACGATCTGCAGGCTGATCGCCGACGAGACCACGTGCCTGGTCGCGTCGATCGACTACCGGCTCGCGCCCTAGCACCCGCACCCCGCCGGCCTCGACGACGCGATCGCCGCCTGGCGCTGGATCCGCGAGGCCGCGCCGCGCTTCGGCGCCGATCCCGCGCGCCTCGCGATCGCGGGCGACAGCATGGGCGGCTATCTGTCGGTGATGATCGAACGGCGCGAGCGCAGCGCGCCGCGCCCGCGCGCGCTCGGCCTCGTCTATCCGCTGCTCGACCTGACGCTGTCGCAGCGATCGATCGAGACGTACGCGGAGGGCTTCCTGCTGACGAAGCCGATGATGCGCTGGTTCCAGAGCCTGTACTGCCCCGATCCCGCGACGCAGCGCGCGGCGTCGCCGTGGTTCGGCGACGTCGCCGGCTCGCCGACGACGGTGATCGCGACCGCGGGCTTCGATCCGCTCGGCGACGAAGGACGCGCGTGGGCCGCGCGGCTCGCCGCCGCCGGGACGCGCGTGATCCACCGCGATCACGAGTCGCTCGTGCACGGCTTCCTCGCGCTGACCGGCGCGGTGCGCGCCGCGCGGTCGGCGGTCGAAGCGTTCTGCGCGGACCTGCGCGCCGCGGTGATCTAGTTGTCGTCGGTGTCGACGTCGACGTCGATGTCGAGATCGCCGACGTGGCTCATCAGCTCGTCGATGTGCTGCTCGAGCGCGTCGAAGCGCTGATCGAGCCGCTCCTCGAGCGCATCGAAGCGCGCGTCGAGGGCTTCGTCGAGGCTGTCCGCGTCGAAGTTGCCGGCGTCGGCGGCCTCGGGCGCTTCGGGCGGCTCCGGCGCTTCGGCGACCTCGGGCGGCTCCGGCGGCTCGACATCGACGTCATTGTCATCGTCGTTGTCGTTGTCGTCGGCCTCGTCGTCTCGATCGGAGACCTCGTCGTCGTCGTGACAAGCGAAGGCTCGACCGGCCTTCGCCGTCATCGCGAGGCCGAAGCACAGGGTCATCGCCAGGATCCGCGCGCGGTTCATGGTCCCTCCAGTGATGACCCGTGGAGCCGCGAGCCCGCCCGGCGGTTGACACGAACCGCGGCGCGTTCGAATCATCGCCCCATGGCCGGTCCCCGCGTCTGTGTCGTCGGCGCTGGGTCGAGCGGCATCCCGGTCGCGAAGGCGCTGCGCGATCGCGGACTTGCGTTCGACGTCTACGAGAAGTCGGACAAGGTCGGCGGCAACTGGGTCTTCAAGAACAAGAACGGCTGGTCGTCGGCGTATCGGTCGCTGCACATCAACACGTCGCGCGATCGGATGGAGTACGCGGACTACAAGATGCCGCGCGACTACCCCGACTTCCCGCACCACACGCAGATCGCGCGCTACTTCGATCTGTACGTCGATCATTTCGGGCTGCGCGAATCGATCCGCTTCGAGACCGGCGTCACGCGGATCACGCCCGATGGCGCCGGTTGGCGCGTGACGACCGATCGCGGCGAGACCCACCGCTACGACGCGGTCGCGGTCGCCAACGGTCATCACTGGGATCCTCGCGGGCCGAGCCCCGCCCCGCCGGGCCGCTTCGACGGGCTGCAATTCCATTCGCACCACTACATCGATCCGTCCGACCCGCACGAGCTGCGCGGCAAGCGCGTGATCGTCGTCGGCATGGGCAACAGCGCCATGGACATCGCGTGCGAGCTGTCGCGCGACAACGTCGCGGCGCGCGTGATCTTGGTCGCGCGTCGCGGCGCGCACGTCGTGCCGCACTACTGGTTCGGCCGGCCGCTCGATCAATTGTTGACGCTGCCGCCGTGGGCACCGTGGGCGGTGAAGCGCACCGTCGCCGGCTTCTTCCACAAGCTCGCGGTCGGCGAGATGGCGCGCTACGGCCTGCCCGCGCCCGATCACCGCATCGGCGAGGCGCACCCGACGATCTCGTCGGAGATCCTGCCGCGGCTCGGCCGCGGCGACATCACGATCAAGCCGGCGATCCGCTCGCTCGACGGCGACGCGGTGACGTTCGTCGACGGCACGCGCGAGCCCGCCGACGCGATCGTCTGGTGCACCGGCTACAACGTGACGTTCCCGTTCTTCGAGCCCGGCTTCCTGTCGGCGCCCGACAACGATCTGCCGCTGTTCATGCGCGTGTGGAAGCCGGGGCTGCCGTCCTTGTTCTTCATCGGGCTCTTGCAGCCGCTCGGCGCGGTGATGCCGCTCGCCGAAGCGCAGGGCAAGTGGATCGCCGACTATCTGTGCGGCGACTACGCGCTGCCTTCGGAGGCCGAGATGGAGCGCGCGATCGCGAAGGACTCGCTCGCGATGCACCGCCGCTACGTGCCGTCGGCGCGCCACACGATGCAGGTCGACTTCGACGAATATCTCTACGCGCTCGACAAGGAGCGCAAGCGCGGCGCCGCGCGCGCCCGCTCACGGCGGTGACGGCCGGAACGACACGCCGACCGAGAACGGACCGCGCGTGTCCGATCGGAGCACGAGGAAGTAGTGACCGCGGCGGAGCCCGGTCGAGAGGATCGAGCGGCCGCGCTGATCCTCGACGCCGAAGTAGATCTTGCGATCGCCTTCGACCGCGAAGCTGAGATCGCCGCTCGTCGGTAGATCGGTCTCGTAGTAGCGGTGATCGTCGGGACCGCAGAGCTCGCCGTCGAGGTGCGGCGAGCGCGCGGCGGCGATCCGGATCGCGTGCGCGCGATCGATCGCGGGACCGGGATCGCACGGCGGCTCCGCGTCGGGCGGCGGCGCGGGCGGCGCGGGCGGCGCGTCGTAGACGTGCGAGTCATCGACCGGCGTGTGATGATCGTCGCCGGCGGCGACGACCGGCGCGGGCGCGGGGTGCGGGAACAGCTGCGTCGCCGCGTTCGCGGTGCTCGCGGTCAGCGCGAAGACGATCACCGGCGTCGCCGCGATCCGCGCGAGCGCAGCGGGCAACATCTGCCCCAACAGCACACCGGCCGGGAACGCGATGCCGGCCCAGACCGCCGCGCGCATCGACGGCTGGATCCAAGCGAGCGCGAGCACGACCGCGGCGAACGACGTCAGCGCGATCGCGATCAGCTCGAGCTGGCCGCCGCGGAAGCCGAAGCCCGAACCCGAGCTCGTGGCCGGCTGCTCGTGCGGGAGCGAGACCATCACGCGTCCTTCGCGTAGAACAGCTGGCGGAACGCGACCGGCAGGACGATCAAGATCGACGAGAAGAGCAGCGCGCCGCCGGTGTAGGCCATCGCGAGCGAAGGCGTCGACGGGGTCGCGCAGACGTCGGAGGTCCACGCGCTCGCGACCAGGATCGCGCCGACCAGCGTGATCACGAGCCACATGAGGAACGCGTACAGCTTCAAGGCGCGCCCCAGCTCTTCAAGCTGACGAACACGATCACGAACATCGCGAGCCCGCCCGTCGCCTGCACCGCGAAGCCCGGCACCGCGCCGTTGATGTCGATGAAGCCGGTGAGCCCGCCCGCGACGGCCGCGACCGCGAGCGCGACGAACACGCGCAGGATCTTCAGCGTGCTCTTCGGGAAGTCGGGCACGTCGGGCGGCTTGGTCAAGACGACGAGCAAGATCAAGAGCACGATCAGCGCGCCGAACGCGAACGGCACGAACACCGGATCGGGCATCCCCAGGATCGCAGCCAACGCCTCCATGCGCGCATCTTCGCACGCGCGTGTTAGTTTCGGCGTGAGGTGGTCAAGGTCCTGCTCGCGTTCGCGGACGTCGGCCTGGGAGTGCAGCTGCAGGAGGCGCTCGAGGCGCACGGGCTCGCGGTCCGATGGGACGGCCACGCGAACAAGGCGCCGAAGCCGACCGACGACGTGATCCTCCTCGACGCCGACGAGCTCGGCCCGCGCACGGGCGAGATCGCGAACGCGTGGCGCGCGATCGATCCGGCGCCCGGCCTGGTCGCGATCGGCGCGCGCCCGAGCGCGAGCGAGCACGCGACCGCGGCGCGCCTGCCGTTCACGCCGACGACGGCGCCGGCCGCCGAGCTCGCCGCCGCGATCGACGCCGCCGCGCGCCTGCGGTTCGCGACCGACATGACGCCCGGGCTCGCGCGCCGCGCGCTCGGCCTCACGCCCGACGCGCCCGACACGCTGGTGATGACCGCCGCGCGATCGATCGACATCGCGATCCCGCGCGCCGCGCTCGCGTGGCACGCGCATCATTACGTCGCGGCGACGAGCCGCGTCGAGGAGCTGCGCGAGGACCGCGCGCTGATCGTCCCCGAGATCGAGCTCGTCAAGGCGCTCGACGGCACGCTGTGCGTGCAGACGATCGTCAAGCTCGGCACGCTCGACGCCTACGCGACCGCGCGCCTCTTGTGGGCGCTGGCGTCGACGGGCGCGGCCGCGATCACCGCCGAGCCGGATCTCGCGACGCCACGGCGGCGCGCGGTCGCGTCGATCCGCGAGCACATCCGCGCGCGCCTCGCGCGCCTCGAGAAGAGCACCTACTACGACGTGCTCGAGGTCGCGCCGCTCGCCGAGTACGAGGACATCGAGCGCGCGTACCAGCTGTGCGCGCGCCGCTACGCGCCGCCGATCCTCGCCGCGTTCGATCTCGCGGATCTCGCGCCGCAGGCGCAGCCGCTGTGGGATCTGGTCGAGAAGGCGCGCTCGGTGCTCGTCGATCTCCCGTCGCGCGGCCGCTACAACGACTGGGTCGCGCAGCGAATGTCCGGTCTCCGGACGTCGTGGGTGATCGGCCTCGAGGCCGCGCAGATCGCGATCGACGCGTTCGCGCGCGGGCTGCGCGCGCTCGGCGAAGGCGACGTCCACAAGGCGCTCAGCGACTTCGCGACCGCGTGCCGCCAGCACCCGGGCCACCCCGAGTACGAGGTGCACCTGTGCTGGGCGCGGTTCCGCGTCGAGGTCGCCGCCGGCAAGGACAAGGCGCAGCACGCGCGCGCCGAACGCGCGAAGGCGCGCGCGTTCCTCGTCGGCACGCGGCCGTGGCCGCGCGCGCAGGTCGCGCTCGCGCTCCTGTGCGCCGCCGACGGCGATCTCGACCGCGCGCGCTGGCACGTCGGCGAGGCGCTCGCGATCGATCCGTCGCTGCCCGCGGCGCAGCAGCTCGTGCAGCGCCTCGGCATGCGCTAATGCACGTTGACGCCGCCGATGCGCTGGGTCTGCGCGGTCGTCGCGGCGTACTCGCCGCCGCCGACGATCAGCATCAGAGCGCGCGGATCGATCTGCGCCGCCGCCGTCGCGCGGTTGGTCCAGGTCGTGCCGTCGGGCGACGTGTCCATGTAGATGTTGGTCGCGTCGGCGCGCATCCGCCAGTAGCGCTGCGCGACCGGATCGTAGGTGACCGACTGATTGGTCACCTTCGATCCGCCGACGACCTGGAGCACCTGCAGCGTGTTGCCCTCGACGTTGATCTCGAGGTGATCGTCGTCGGGCTCCATCGCCTGCATCCACGCGACGTACGGCGACTTCTGAGGGATCGTCGCGGCGTCGATGTAGAAGGCCTGGTCGGTCAGATCGTAGAGATGGTTCGACTGGAAGCCGCTCCAGATGTTGGTCGTGCCGTCGGTCGTGATCACGACGTTGCCGCCGGTCTGCGCGATCGTCGCCGGCGTGTCGGCCCACGCCGACCACCGCTTGTCGAAGCTGCCGGCGGTGAAGTCGTCGGTCAGCGAGCTCGCGCCGCAGAACGGCGCCGGCGGCGTGACGTCGGTGTTGACGTATTCGAAGTGCGCCTCGGTCGCGCTGCTCTTCTGCCCGCCGGCGGCGAGCTCGGCACGCACGTGATCGGGCGGGAACGGATCGTTCTCGTGCCAGAGCTCGGTCCACGCGTTGCCGTCGGTCGACCACTCCCAGTACGTGACGCCGTTCGCCTCGCGCAGGCGCCATCGTTTGTGCACCGACGGATCGTAGGTGACCTGCGCGCGCGTCCCTTGGCCGGGCAGGTCGTAGACGCCGGCATAGAGCACGCCCTGCTCGACGACCATCTGCACCTTGCCGCCGTCGTGGCCGCGCACCTCGAGGACGGTGTCGGTGCCGCCGATCTGCGAGATCGTCGACTGCAGCACCGATCCGGTGAAGTCGTATTCGAAGCGCGTGCCGGCGCCGGCCCACGGCCCGTTCGAGCCCTGCGATCCGCCGGGCAAGGCGATCACGAAGCGACCGTTCGATTCGCTGACCGTCGGTCCGCCGTCGGTCCACGGATCCCAGAGCGGCCCGACGGCGGTGCCGGTGAAGTCGTCGCGCAGGAGCGCGAGCGTGCCGCAGCGCCCCTGCGTCATCGGCGCGTCGGGCGTGCCGGGCGGCGCGTCCGTCGTCGACGAATCGGGAGATCCAGGCGGCGCGTCGAAGGTGCCCGCAACGCATTCGCCGGCGACGCAGGTCTGGCCGCTCGGGCAGACGTCACCCTCTCCGCACTTGTAGTGCGTGCCGTCATAGCTCGCGCGAAAGCTGCAGCCAGCGGCGATCAGGGTGAGCAACCCGATCCGCATCAACACCATCGTCGCCGATGTCCCCCTGTAGGTTGCAAGGAGCCATTTCAGCACAGCGGCCAGGCCACTGTTGTTTTGTTGCCGTGCTGAACTCGCGCGCGATCAGCGTAAACTGATCGCTGCCCCGAATGACGTCGCAGCCGGCAGGACGTGGAGCGGTGGACAGGGCCGCACAGATGTTCGGACGCTACCGCCTGCTCGGCCGGTTGGCGGCCGGCGGTATGGCCGAGGTCTGGGCTGCGCAGCTCTTGGCCGCCGGCGGCTTCGCGAAGTCGATGGTGATCAAGCGCGTCCTGCCCGAGCTCGCGGAGAACCCCGCGTTCCTGCGCATGCTGATGAGCGAGGCGCGCGTCGCCGCGCGGCTCTCGCACACGAACATCTGCTCGGTGTTCGAGCTCGGCGACGTCGACGGCGAGTACTACATCGCGATGGAGTACCTCCGCGGCGCGCCGCTGACGGAGATCCTCAGGAACGGCAACATCCCGCCCGGCGCCGCCGCCGCGATCATCGCGCAGGCCGCCGACGGTCTGCACTACGCGCACGAGCAACGCGACGCTTCGGGGCAATTGCTCGGGCTCGTGCATCGCGACGTGTCGCCGCACAACCTGTTCCTCACCGTCGACGGCGTCGTGAAGGTGCTCGACTTCGGCATCGCGAAGGTCGACGACGGATCGAGCGAGCGCACCGAAGCCGGCAAGGTGAAGGGCAAGCTGCCGTACATGAGCCCGGAGCAGCTCGCCGCGCAGCCGCTCGATCGGCGCAGCGACGTGTGGTCGCTCGGCGTCGTCTTGTGGGAGTCGCTCGCGGGGCGCCGCTTGTTCGGCGGCGCGTCGCCGGCGTTCGCGGTCGACGCGATCCGCAACGCGGAGGTGCCGACCTTGTCGTCGGTCGGCGTGCGCGCGCCCGGCTTCGACGACGTGCTCGCGCGCGCGATGTGCCGCCAGCGCGAGTGGCGCTTCTCGACGGCGGCGGAGATGAAGCGCGCGATCCTCGAGGCCTTGCTCCCCGACGCGCAGTGGAGCCAAGAGCAGCTCTCGCACCTGGTCTGGGAGCGCGCCGGCGCGCAGGTCAACTCGCACGATCGCTTGTTCGAAGGGGACGACAGCGGCAACGCGTCGGCGGTGGTGAACCGCTTGCCGCTGCGCGCGGAGGCGACCGATCCGAGCGTGTCGATGGAGATCGAAGCGGCGCCGGTGGTCGCGGCGTCGTCGCGGCCGAAGCAGCTCGCGCCGCCCGACGGCGACGGGCGCGCGTCGCATCAAGTGCCGACCGTGATCTTGCCGAGCGCGCAGGTGGCGAGCGCGCCGATGACGTCGCCCGACGTCATCGCGTCGGTCGACGACGTGTCGCTGCGCGCGTCGAAGCTGCCGCTCTGGATCGGGATGGGCGTGATCGCCGCGGGCATCGTCGCGTTGTTGGTGATGGCGCCATGGAAGGCAGACGAGGGATCGACTTCCGTCGTCCGACTTCCGTCCTCCGGATCGGAGACGAGAGCGCCGGCGCCGCAGATCGCAGCGGCGACGCCGACGCCGGCACCGACGGTCGCGCCGACTCCGCAGCCCACGCCTCCGCCGCAGCCGACCGTGACGCCGCTGCCGACGCCGCCCGCGCCGGTCGCGGAAGCGCAACCGATCAAGCCCCCGCCGGTCGCCGAGGCGCCGAAGCGCGTCGAGCGGCACAAGCCGCCGGTGCGCGAGCGCGAGCCGGTGCGCACGCCGCCGCCGGTGCAAGAGGCGAAGCCCGTCGGGCAAGGCCGGCTGTCGATCGACGCGCGCCCGTGGGCGACGATCTACGTCGACGGCAAGAAGATCGGCGTGACGCCGCTCGTCGGCGTCTCGCTCAACGCAGGCGATCACTCGATCAAAGCGATCACCGAAGACGGGCGCACGCAGTCGCTGCGCGTCCATGTCGATGCCGGCGCCGACGTGCGCAAGAAGGTGACCTGGTGAAGCACGCATGGATCGTAGCGGCCGCGCTCTGCGTGGCCGCGCCGGCCGCCGCCCGCGGAGGACGCGACGGAGCGTCGCCTCCTCCGATCGATGACACGGGGGGCGCGGCAATGCTCGGCAAGGCGCAAAAGGCGATCGACGACATCGACTACGAGACCGCGAAGGCGGCGACCGACGAGGCGCTCGCCAGCGGAACGCTCGATCGCGGCGAGCTCGCGCGCGCGCACATGCTCGCCGGCGAGGTCGCGGCCGCGCTCGGCGACGACGCGGGCGCGCACGATCACTTCGAACGCTGGATCCTGCTGGCGCCCGACGCCAAGCTGCCCGACGGGTTGTCGCCCAAGATCACGCAGCCGTTCACCGCGGCGCACGCGAGCGCCGACGCGCTCGGGGCCGCGCGCTTCGACGTCGACGCGTCGCGCGCGCGCGGCAAGGTCGCGATCACCGTCGCCGGCGATCCGCTCCACATGGTCGCGCGCGTGCACCTCGCGTTCGATCACGGCGGCGATCGCGAAGGCGTGAGCGCCGAGTTCGAGGTGCCGGTCGACGACGCCGCGACGCAGGCGACGATCACGCTCGCCGACGAGTACGGCAACACGCTCGCCGAGCGCACGGTGACGTTCGGCGGCACCACCGCGACCGCCGCGATCGAATCGCACGCGCCCGAGACCACGCACACGATCCCCGGACCGCTGCGCTGGCCGACGTGGGCGGTGCTCACCGCGGTCGCCGCCGGCTCGTGCGGCTACTTCGCGCACGCGCGCTCGCAGGACGAGCAGGACCTCGCCGCGCTCAACGCGTCGTCGGGCACGCACAGCTTCGACGAGGCCAAGGCGATCGAGGATCGCGGCAACCGCGACACGCTCCTCACCAACGTCTCGCTCGGCGTCGCGATCGCCGCGCTCGCCGCCACCGTCGTCACCGTCGCCGTCGATCACGAGGTAGAGGTCCAACCGATCGCCGCGCCCGGCGCCGCCGGCGCCTCCGTCTCGCTGCACTTCTAGGCACATGCGCCGCAGCGGCCGCGTAGCGCGCAGTCGTTCGTTCCTCGTCGGAAGGAGTGGGAGCACGAGGGAGCGCGATCGCTCCCTCGTCGGAGGACGCGCGCCAGCGCGTCCGGACGCAGCACTGGCTCCGCCGCGCCGACGTGGGTTCGAAGCAGAGTGCGCGCCGATCACGGCGCGCAGGGCGTCGCGGGAAGCCGCCGAACGTGGAGGGCGGAGCTAGTGCTAGTAGCCGGGGGAGCGCTCGCCGAGCGGTTCGAGCTGCGCCGTCGCCTCGGCGCGGGCGGGATGGGCGAGGTCTTCGAGGCGTTCGATCGCGCGCGCGGCGAGACGATCGCGCTCAAGACCTTGTCGCGCGCCGACGGCGCGACGCTCGCGCGCTTCAAGCGCGAGTTCCGCGCGTTGCAGTCGATCGCGCACCCGAACCTCGTCTCGCTGCGCGAGCTGGTCCGCGACGGCGATCAGTGGTTCTTCACGATGGAGCTGGTCGGCGGCAAGCACTTCATCGAGCACGTGCGCGATCGCGGGACCGGCGCGTGCGACGAGGCGAAGCTGCGGCCCGCGCTCGCGCAGCTCGCGAGCGCGTTGCGCGCGCTGCACGCGGCCGGGCTCGTGCACCGCGACGTGAAGTCGTCGAACGTGATGATCGGCAAGGACGGGCGCGTCGTGCTGCTCGACTTCGGCCTCGTCACCGAATCGGATCCCGCGCGCCAGTCGACCGAGGGCCGCCCGGTCGGCACCGTCGAGTACATGGCGCCCGAGCAAGCGTCGGGCGGCAAGGTCAGCGCCGCGACCGACTGGTACGCGATGGGCGTCTTGTTGTTCGAAGCCCTCACCGGAAAAGTGCCGCACTCCGGCCACATCCTGCAGATCCTCGTCGACAAACAGCAGGTCGAGCCACCGCGCGTCGATCGCCTCGCGCCCGAGACGTCCGCCGATCTGGTCGCGCTGTGCGCCGATCTCCTGCGCATCGAGCCGGCCGCGCGCCCGACCGGCGACGAGATCGCCGCGCGCCTCGGGCTCGAGGTCGAGAAGCCGATCACCGCGTCGATCCTGCCCACGTCGGGCGCGTTCGTCGGACGCGAGCGCGAGCTCGCCGCGCTCATGTCGGCGTTCGAGGGCTCGCGCAAGCGGCCGATCGTGCAGCTCGTGTGCGGTGAGTCCGGCATCGGCAAGAGCGAGCTGGTCGCGCGCTTCACCGCGCTGCTCGGGCAAGAGATCGTCACGCTCGCGGGTCGCTGCTACGAGCGCGAGAGCGTGCCGTTCAAGGCGATCGACGGCGTCGCCGACGGGCTCGCGCACTACCTCGGCAAGCTCGACACCGCCGACGCGCAGGCGCTGCTGCCGCCGCACCCGCAACAGCTCTTGCGCTTGTTCCCGGTCTTCCAGCGCGTCGACGCGATCGCGGCCGCGCCCGCCGCCGGCGACGAATACGCCGACGCGCTCGAGCAACGGCGCCGCATGTTCGCGACCCTGCGCGAGCTGTTCGCGCGGGTCGGCGAGCGCGTGCCGCTCGTGATCACCGTCGACGATCTGCAGTGGGCCGACGCCGACAGCTACCTGCTCCTGCGCCAGCTCCTGCGCGGGCCCGACGCGCCGCCCTTGCTCGTGCTCGCGACCGTGCGCTCCGACGACGGCGCGCCCGACCAGATCGTCGAGCGCCTCGCCGGCCTCGACGTGCGCAAGACGATGCTCGGGCCGCTGTCCGTCGACGAGAGCCTCGCGCTCGCGCAGCAGCTCGTGCCCGGCGTCGAGACGCGCGTCGATCTCGCGCGCCTCATGCGCGAGGCCGGCGGTCATCCGCTGTTCCTGCAGGAGATGTTGCGCCATCAAGCGCAGGGCGCGCCGGGCGCGCCGACGCTCGACGACGCGCTGTGGGCGCGCATCGGCCTCTTGCAAGACGACGCGCGCCACCTGCTCGAGTGCGTGTGCATCGCGGGCCAACCGATCGGCAGCGAGGTCGCGATGCACGCGTGCCGGCTCGAGGCGACCGCGGTCGGGCGCGCCGCGGCGTCGCTGCGCGTCGCGTCGCTCGCGCGCGAGGTCTCGCGCGGCCGCGGCCTCGCGCTCGAGCCGTATCACGATCGCGTGCGCGAGGCGGTGCAGCACCGGCTCGGCGTCGAGGCGCGACGCGTCCATCACGCGCGGCTCGCCGCCGCGCTCGAAGCGCACGGCGGCCGCGATCCGCAGCTCCTGCTGCGCCACTTCGTGCTCGGCGGCATGCCCGAGCGCGCCGCGCGCTACGCCGAAGAAGCCGCGACGCGCTCGATGGACGCGCACGCGTTCGATCAAGCGGCGGATCTGTGGAAGACCGCGCTCGAGCTGGTGCCGCGCAAGCCCGACGAGAAGCGCCGCTTGCAGCTGCAGCAAGGCGCCGCGCTGGTCGCCGCCGGCCGCGGCGCCGAAGCGGCCGAGTGCTACCTCGCCGCGGTCGACGGCGCCGATCCGGCGACGCGCCTCGACGCGCGCAAGAACGCCGCCGAGCAGCTCCTGATCAGCGGGCGCATCGAGCGCGGCATCGAGGTCCTGTTCGAGCTCTTGACCGACATCGGCGTCCACGTGCCGTCGACGCCGCGGCGCGCGCTCGCGTCGCTCGTCTATCACCGCGCCAAGCTGCGGCTGCGCGGGCTCGGCTTCAAGGAGCGGCACCGCCGCGAGATCGCCGACGCCGATCTCGTCACGCTCGAGGTGCTGCGCGCGTCCGCGCACGGGCTCGCGATGGTCGACTCGATGCGCGGCGCCGACTTCCAGACGCGCGCGCTCGTGCTCGCGCTGCAATCCGGCTATCGCCCGATGATCGCGCGCCTGCTCGTGCTCGAGTCGATGTTCCAGTCGACGCAGTCGAGCTTCGCGCGCGCCGCGAAGCTGCTCGATCGCGCGAAGGAGGTCGCCGGCGCCGAGCCCGAGCCGTACATGCAGGCGATGCTCGCCGGCGGCTACGGCTTGATGAACTACTTCAGCGGCCGGATCGATCCCGCGGTCGCCGGGCTGCGCGAGGCGATCGAGGGCATCAAGACCGTACCCGGCTCGACGTGGGAGCTGTACACGTCGCGCTTGTTCGACGTCTACGCGATCCGCGTGCGCGGCGACGCCGTCGAGCTGCGCCGCCTCTACGATCACCACCTCGCCGACGCCGCGATGCGCGGCGATCAGTACCTCGACTCGTCGGTGCGGCGCGCGTGCGTGCCGATGTGGCTCGCCGAGGACGAGCCCGAGGAGGCGCTGCGCGATCTCGAGCGCGCGACCTGGGTGCCCGACACGACCGCCTTCCACGTCCAGCACTACCTCGAGCTGATCGCGCGCGGCGACATCGCGCTCTACACCGGCGAGCCCGACGAGAAGATCGCGCCGATGTTCCAGCGCCTCGAGGCGTCGCTGCTCCGCCGCATCACGACGATCCGCGTGCAGACCGACTACACGCGCGCGCGCCTCGCGACCGTCGCCGGCGACGTCGGCGCCGCCGCGAAGATCGCGCGCTCGCTGTGCGGGCAGCGCAACCTCTCCGGTCAGACGTGGGGCTGGCTCGTGCGCGGCCTGCTCGCGTGCTCGTCCGATCGCGAGGCCGCGCTACGCCACTTCGAGCGCGCGCGCGCCCTCGCCGACGAGCACGGCATGCCCCTCGCCTCCGCGCTCGCGCGCTACCGCACCGCCGAGCTCCGCGACGAGCCGCTCACCGACGCGCTCGCCTCGCTCGAAGCGCTGGGCTTCCGCGCGCCGCACCGGGCGGTCGACACATTTGCGCCGAGACCGCCTCGCTAGCTCAGGCCTCAGCAGGCTCTTGTCGCTTCTGAGACGCGCCCGTGTATTTGTTAAGTGCATCTGCGCCAATGCCACGCAGACGCCTCAAGAGATCAAGTTCTCGCGAGTACCGAGATTCGATCTGTTGGCGGACCATTCCTGCAGAATGCCCCAAGGGGCTGATGAGATACCGCTCCAAGCGGAAGGTCGCGCGATCTAGCTGCGCGTAGCGAGGATGCTCGCCGGCAAGGCGTTGGTGGGGCCCCGACCCCGGAGTTACCGACGGGTAATGAGGAGTGTCGGGGGGGACCAACAACGCAGCCGGCGAGCACCGCAGTAGCGCGCTCGCTCGAGCTCTAGGGGATTCCGTCGCAGACGCCGGTCGCGCAGTCGCACGGCGCCGGCGAGCTGCCTTGCAGGCATTGGTTCGTGATCGAGCCACCGAGGAGGAAGTCGTGGACCTGGCGGAGGACGGCGGCGCGCTTGTTCACACCCGAGTGCGTGCCGTTGTCGGTCGCCGGCGGCACGTTGGTCGTCGGGGGCAGCGGCGTGCGGTGCTCGTCGTAGATCGTCAGCGCGTTCGCCTGCGGATCGGTGGTCACCTCGAGGCCCCACGGCTGCTTGAGCGACGGGCCGATCACCTTGAGCTTCATCGTGCGCGCCATCGTCTCGGTCGCGAGGTTGTTGACGAGGCAGTCGCCGAGCGTCTCGTAGAGATCGAGCTGCTTGACCGGCGTGCCGGGCAGCGGATCCGCGAGCACGTGGGTCGCGGTCGTCACCGGATCGACCGGCTCCATGCGCATGCCGAGGAAGGCGATCAGGTTCTGCGCCTCGTAGAAGTCGGGGTAGCTCGACTCGGCCGGCCCCTGCAAGAGCGACCACGCCTGCGAGCGCTCGAACATCATCGACCACACGCCGCCCGGCACGCCGAGGCCGCCGCGCAGGATGTTCGGGTCGTACGCCATGAACGTGTTGCCCATGATCCCGCCGAGCGAACCGCCTAGGTAATAGACCTGCGTCGGATCGATCACCGAGTGACCGTTGACCTGGAACTCGGGCGCGTCCTTGAGCGGCCCGCGCACGAGCTGCTCGAGCGCGATGAAGTCGACCACCGACTGCTCGAGCATCTCGGCGAGCGAGCCCGACATGTTGAAGTCGTTCGCCGCGGTCGCCGCGAGCTGCAGCTGGCGCGACGTGAGCCCGATGAAGTCGCCGGCGACGATCACGAAGCAGAAGTCGTTCGACACGCTCTGCAGGAAGTCGTCGTCGAGATAGTTCGCGCCCGAGCCGAACAGGCCGTGACCGAACACCATCACCGGCACCGGCCCGTTCATCGTCTCGGTGCACTTCGGGATCACCGCGGCGAAGTTGGCGTCGCGCATCCCCGACATCGACGGCAGTCCGTCGGCGCCGCGCGTGATCACCGAGCCGAGGTTCTCGCCGGCGGTCAGGAAGTTCGGCGACTTGAACGTGCCCTCGTAGAGCGCGTGCACGACCGGGTTCGACACGGTGACCTGGTGCGCGGTGAACGAGAGGTTCGCGCCGTTGGTGCCGATCGCGGGGATCGCGAGGTCGCGCATCGTGAGCAGATCGGAGGTGAGGAACTCGTCGGACGCGGTGCGGAAGTCCCACGCGAGGACCAGATCCGTGCGCGGCACGCCGGCGGTCTCGAGCTTCGCGAACAGCTCCTGGAACTCGGCCTCGTGCCCGGCGAGCAGCGGGTGGGTCGCGGGCTTGCCGGCGACGAGATCCGCGAACGCGGGCGCGATCGGCAGCGGCCCGCCGTCGGCGGCGTGCACCGCGGTGCGCACGCCGACGCCGTAATGATGCTTCGGCGCGAGGCGGATCATCGGACGGATGATCAGCGCGCGCTGCGTCGGGTCGGGCGCGTTCATGTCGACCTCGGCGAAGAACGGCGCGCGATCGCCGGTGTCGAGATCGAGCAGCACGACCGGCGAGTCGGCCGCGAGCGACTTCTGGATGTCGTTGTACGGCGGCAGCCCGTCGGCGGACACGCCGGTCGAGAAGCTCGCGACGATCGGCCCCGACGGCGAGAAGCCGTCCCAGCGGTTGAACGGCGCCGGATCGATCGCGATGTCGTCGGTGTTGGTCGGCATCGCCTCGATCGGCAGCGCGACGCGATAACCGGTCTTGGTCGTGGCGTCGGGCTTCAAGTACAAGGACGACGGCCACGGCTGCAGGCACGCGGTGCCGCCGAGCGGGTTGCACTGATCCTTGATCCCGCCGGGGTTGTCGTTGCCGCCGCACGCGGATGCGACGAGCGCGGCACCGAACGCGAAACGAAGATAGACCTTGGGCATCGGACTCCTCTCCCGGCGCCGACCGTACCATCGCCGGACCGGCGGAGCGCAAGCGCGATCGATCACACCGGGCCGCGACAGATGGCGCGACGCGGCGACAGATGACGACATATCCTCGGCCCTTGCGCGAGATCCTCGACCGTTGGCTGTACCGGCACCCGTTCGAGGGGGCGAGCGCGCGCCGCTATGCGCGCGACGAGCGTCCGGCGTTCGGCGACCTCGACGAGCGGCTGATCGCGCGGTGGGCGCGCGAGCTCGCGGGCGCGCGGAGGTTCCTCGACTGCGGCGCGGGCCCGGGGACGTTTGCGGCGCGCTTGGCTTCTGCCCACCCGCACCTCTCGATCGTCCGCGCCGAGCCGAGCCGCGCGCTCGCGACCCGCGGCGCGGTGCGCGCGATCGCGGAGGCGCTGCCGTTCGATCGCGGCGCGTTCGATCTCGCGCTGTGCCTCTCGTCGATCCGTCACGTGCGCGATCGCGCGCGATCGCTCGCGGAGCTGCGGCGGGTCGCGCGCGTCTTGTGGATCGTCGAGCTCGATCCGTCGGCGGACGCGGCGCGCTGCGCGAACCACGCCGCGCACCTCGGCTCGTTCTTCTTGCGAGCCGCGTTCCGCCCGCTGGTCGTGCGCACCGCGCCTGCTTGCGACGAGATCGCCTCGCTCGCGCGAGGCGCGGGCTGGATCACGGATGAGCCCATCGCCGATCCGATTCAGCCGGTGTACCTGCTTCGTTGCTCGTAGCATGCGACACTACGCTCACGACGCCTCCTTTGATCGTGAGCGCATGAGCCCAGTCCCCATCTTCCGTCGCGGCGCCGAGCTGGCGCGCCTCCTCGGGGAGGTCGCGGACGTCGACTGGCGCAACCCGCTGTGGTGGGCGCTGGTCGGCAGCGCGGCGGCGGCAGAGCCGCTGGGCGCGAGCGCGGACGCGTATCTGTCGAGCGACGCCGAGCCGAGCGCGGATACGTTCATGGCGTTCCCGTCGCCGCCGGCGCGCGACGCCGCCGCGGCGATCGCCGACGCGATCGCGCTCGCGCGCGCCGCGGTCGTCGCGTTGCGAGCGATCGACGGCGAGCTGCCCGAGCAGCCGCTCGCGCGCACGATCGAGCGCACCGAAGCCGGCGCGCGCGCGATCGCGTGCGACGAGCTCGAGCAGGTCGCGTTCGTCGCCGGCGAGCGCGCGTACCTCGCGCATCTGGGCGACGATCACACGCTCGCGATCGAGCTCGCGCGCGCGCTGCGCGGCGAACCGTGCGCGCTGGTCGCGATCGATCCCGACGGACCGCCCGCGCCGGCGGCGATCGCCGCGATCATCGGCGACGAGCCGATCGCGACCGCGCGCCACGCGCATCGCCGCGCGTGGTCGCGCCGCGGTGGGCCGTGGCTCGGCGTCGCGCGCGCCGGCGATCACGCGATCGTCTCGACCTGTCACCTGATCGTCGACGGCTACGGCCACGCGTGGATCGCGTCGCGGATCGCGCGCGCGCTCGGGGCCCGACGCGACCTCGCGCGCGCCGCCGCGTCGATCGTCGACGGCGCGCCCGGCCCGGTCTTGACCGCGCCGCAAGGCGCCGAGCCGCTCGGCATCGCGTGGCGCCGCGTCGATCGATCGATCCGCTTCCCCGAGCTCGCGCACGCGCTCGGCCGCGTCCTCCACGACGACGCGCGGCTCCCGCACGCGCGCTGCTCGCCGACGTTCCAGGTCCCGGTCGCGCCCGGCGCCGCCGACGATGTCGCGCGCTGGCGCCGCCGTGTCGTGCCCGCGCTCCTCTCGGTCCGGTTTTCGGACGGCTCGCCCGAGCCGCTCGAGATCTTCGCCGAGCGCGCGCGCGATGCGATCGCGCGCGAAGCCTCCGGCGTCGGCCTCATGGCGCGCCTCGCCGCCGCCGCGCGCGCGGTGCCCGCGCCGCTCGCGTGGAAGCGTCGCGCCGTCGGCGGCTCGGCGCGCCCGTCGCTGTTCGCGCCGGCCGCGCGCGTGCTCGGCGGTCGCGCGTGCCTGTCGATCCTGCGCGCGGGCCCCGAGCTCGACGGCGCGCCGCCGCTCGCGGCCGCGTCGAGCGCCGCCCTGCCCGCGTCGCGCCGCGATCCGCACGGCTCGTGCGTGCTCACCGTGATCGACGACGCCGGCGGCGCGGTGATCACCGCATCCGGCTCGGGCGCGACCGGCACCGCGGGCGGCGCGGCGGATCTGCTCGACCGGTGGCTGGCGATCGTCTAGCTTCGCCGGCATGAGACTCGCTTTCGCGATCTTCTTCCTGACCGTCGCCACCGCCCCGGCCCTTGCCGCCGACCCCACCAAGGACCAAGCGCTCGCCACGCTCGACGCGTGGGTGAAGGCGCAGAACGGCGGCGACTTCGACGCGTACGGCAAGCTCTACGACGCGAAGTTCAGCGGCATCAAGCGCACCAACGACGGCGGCGCGAAGAAGTTCACGCTCGCGAAGTGGAAGGCCGACCGCAAGAAGATGTTCAAGGTCACGCAGAAGGTCGCCGCCGAGCAGGTCTCGGTCGTGATCAAGAACGGCAAGGCGACACTCGAATTCACGCAGCGCTATCAAGCGGGCGGCTACGCCGATCACGGCGACAAGGAGCTCGTGCTCGCCGCCGGTGCCGACGGCACGCTCAAGATCGTGCGCGAGGAGATGCTCTACAGCGCGCCCGGCTGGAACGCCGATCCGAAAGCCGAGCTCGACGCGACCGCGCTCGCGTCGCCGATCACCGTCAAGGTGCGCCAGGTCGCGGCCGATCCGAGCATGGTCGGCGGCGACTGCGCGAGCGTCAGCTACACGCTCGAGCTGACCGACGCGAACAAGAAGAAGGTCACGCAGGACGTCGGCTCGGGCGTGGTCATGATCGACAAGGCGACCGTGCTGATCGACGCCGACCCGACCGCCGACAAGCTGTTCGAGTTCGGCGCGTGGTGCGCGGGCGGCGCCGACTACTACCAGATCGTCAAGAACGGCGACGGCCTCACGGTCCGCTACAAGGCGGAGGACGAAGGCAGCGAAGACGAGCCCGCGCCGACGCCGACCTGGGAGACGCGCTTGAGCGTGAAGCTCCCCGCCGGCGCCAAGCTGAAGTAGCTCAGCTCGGCCGACGCTTGCGCGTCTGCAGCATCTCGATCAGATCCATCTTCGACAAGAGCGCGAGCACGCGGCGATCGTCGTCGACGACGATCGCGACCTCGCCGCGCTCGAAGATCCGCGGCAGCTCCGACGAGCTCGCGGTCATCGCGACGGTCGCGACCTTGCGCTCCATCACCTCGGCGACGATCGTCGCCTGCGGATCGACCTTGCCCGACACCAGGTGGTGCAGGAGATCGCTCTCGGTGAGGATGCCGGCGAGCTTGCCCTGATCGAGCACCGGCATCTGCGAGATGCCGTGCTCCTTGAAGAGCGTGGTCGCGCGGCCGATCTTGTCGTCGACGTCGAGGCAGATCACCTCGCGGCGGCCGAGCGCGCGCACGACGTCCGCGATCGTGCCGACCTCCCAGTCGCTGCGCAGGAAGCCGTTCTGGCGCATCCACCGATCGTCGGCGAACTTGGTCAGGTAGTTGCGGATCGAGTCGGGCAGGATCACGACGACGCGCTTGCCGGCGCCGAGATCGCGGCACACCTGCATCGCCGCCCACACGGCCGCGCCCGACGAGCCGCCGACCAGCAGGCCTTCCTGGCGGATCAGCTGCCGCGCGACGACGAACGAGTCGCGATCGTTGCTCTTGACCCAGCGATCGACGAGCTGGCGATCCAAGACGTCGGGGATGAAGTCGTAGCCGATGCCCTCGACCTTGTACGTCTTGATCTCGCCGGGGCCGGCGAGGATCGATCCTTCCGGATCGACGCCGACGATCTGCGCGTTCGGCGCGCCTTGCTTGATCGCCTTGGCGACGCCGGTGATCGTGCCGCCGGTGCCCGCGGTCATCACGACCGCGTCGAGCTTCCCGCCGCATTGATCGAGGATCTCGCGGCCGGTGCCCTCCTCGTGCGCGTTCGGGTTCGACGGGTTCGAGTACTGATCGAGGATGTGCGCGTTCGGGATCACCTCGCGCAGCCGCTTCGCGACGCCGATGTGGCTCTCCGGTGAGTCCCACGCGGCTTCGGTCGGCGTCCGGATGATCTCGGCGCCGAGCGCCTCGAGCACGACCTGCTTCTCCTGCGACATCTTCTCCGGCATCGTGATGATCAGCCGGTAGCCGCGCACGGCGGCGGCGAGCGCGAGGCCGATGCCGGTGTTGCCGCTGGTCGGCTCGATCAGCGTGTCGCCGGGCTTGATGCGCCCCGCCTTCTCGGCGTCGACGAGCATCCGGACGCCGATGCGATCCTTGACCGAGCCGCCGGGGTTCATGAACTCGCACTTGCCGAGCAGCTCGCACGGTAGGTCGCGCCCGATGCGCGAGAGCCGGACCATCGGCGTACCACCGACGGCGTCCATGATCGAATCGAGGATGTCTTCGCGGGCCATGTCGCGCGCATCCTACCCTGTGCGCGACGATCCCGCTGTGTCGTGCGCGCACTGATCGCGCCGCGCGGTGCGTCGCGATTCTCGTACGTGCGTGGCTATCCGACGCTGGCGCGGGGCTTGAACAGGAACCCGGCGAACATCCGAAGGAGGAACACCGTGGCCACCATGACCGAGACCGTCGTCGACAAAGCCGCGTGGATGAAGGACGGCATGAGCAGCTTCTTCTCGAAGGGCGCGGATCTCGCGTCGAGCGTGGGCGGGACGATCGGCGAGACGTCTGCCGACGTGCTCAAGTCGATCGAGAAGGGCGTGAAGCGCAACCCGTGGGCGGCGATCGGGATCGCGTTCGCGGGCGGCCTCTTGCTCGGCGGCGTCGCGCTCTTCTTCTCGCGCCGCGGCCGCGCCGCGCGGGCTCAGGGTGCTTCGTAGACCGCCACGCTGTCGGGCGCGAGCACGAGCGCGCCGTCCTGTTCGGCTGGCGCCGACGGGAACGCGAGCACGCGGGTGCCGCGCGGGCGCGGCAGGCGCGCCGGCTGATCGCCGAGGTTCGCGAGCAACGCGACCGGACCTCGCTGCATCGTGAACCACCGCGCCTGTTCGTCCCACGCGCACGTGATCCGATCGCGGTGACCGTCTCGCAGCTCGGGGCGCCTCCGCCGTAGCGCGGCGAGCGCGCGGTACCACGCGAGCACGTCGGCGTGACGGTGCTGCGTGAGCTCGCGCCAGTCGAGGATCGAGCTCTGGAACGCGGCCGGCGCGCCGGGGTCGGGCACCTTGTCGGGATCCCAGCCGCGCTCGCCGAGCTCCTTGCGGCGGCCCTCGCGCACGGCGCGGCGCAGCTGCTCGCGCTCGTGATCGACGAAGTACTGGAACGGCGTCGACGCGTCCCACTCCTCGCCTTGGAAGATCATCGGGACGAACGGCGAGACGAACAAGAGCGCCGACGCGAACCGCAGGGCGCCCGGGCGCGCGAGGCGGCCGAGGCGCTCGCCGAGCGGGCGATTGCCGATCTGATCGTGGTTCTGGAGGTAGCCGACCAGCTTCTTGCCGTCGGTGACGGGCGCGTGGCTCGCGCGGCGCCATTCGGGGCGGCGGACCTCGTCGCAGCCGTGCGTGATCGCGCGCGCGAGGTTCGCGAGCGGCGTGCGATCGTCGAAGTACGTGGATCCGTCCGGCGTGATCGCGGCGCGCACCGCGTAGTGGAGATCGTCGTACCAGAGCGCGTCGAGGCCGAAGCCGCCGTCGTGCGGATCGCCGACCACACGCGCGTCCTCGCCCTCGTGCTCGGCGATCAACGCGACCGGGCGGCCGATCACGCGCTCGAGCGAGCGCACGTCGTCGGCGAGCTCGGCGAGGAAGTGCAGCGGCGAGTCGTCGATCAGCGCGTGCGTCGCGTCGAGGCGCAGGCCGTCGCAGCCGAGCGCGATCCACGCGCGCGCGTTGTCGCTGAAGAAGGCGCGGACCTCCTGCTGCGCGAGATCGACCGCGGCGCCCCACGGCGTCTGGTGTTCGTCGGTGAAGTACGGGCCGAACTCGGGCAGGTAGTTCCCGTCGGGGCCGAGGTGGTTGTAGACGACGTCGAGGATCACGCCGAGGCCGCTCTCGTGCGCGGCGTCGACGAAGCGACGGAACCCGTCGGGGCCGCCGTACGGCGCGTAGGTCGCGAACAGGTTCACGCCGTCGTAGCCCCAGCCGTGCCGCCCCGGGAACGCGTGCACCGGCATGATCTCGACGTGCGTGACGCCGAGCGCGACGAGGTGATCGAGGTGATCGATCGCGGCGTCGAACGTGCCCTGCGGCGTGAAGGTGCCGACGTGCAGCTCGTAGACGAGCCCCTCGCCGAGCGGCGCGGGCTTGAACCAGCGCGGCGCGGGCTGCGGGCGCGGCCATCGCGACGGGCCGTGCACGCCGCGCGGCTGCTCGACGCTGCGCGGGTCCGGACGCGCCGGTCCGCCGTCGAGCGAGACGCCGTACTCGCCGCCGGGGTCGGGCGCGTCGGTGCCCCACCAGCCGCCGCCCTCGGGGATCGCCGCGCGCCGCACGCCGCCGGTGACCAGATCGACGCGCGACGCGTTCGGCGCCCACACCCGCCAGCGCTCGCTCATGATCGCCTCGCGCGCTTCATCAACAAGGCTACCGGGAACCGCGCCCACAGGCGCTCGGCCGCGGTCACGCCATGCGCCCGCTCGCCCGTGAGGACGTCCTCCCATTCGCCGTCGAGCGCGACCCGCGTCTCGCTCCAGCCGGGCGCGGGCACGGTCGTGAGCCGCGGGACGATCACGGCGAGCTCGCCGCCGCGCTCGTACGCGAGCACGTTGTCCGCGCGGGGACCGCCGACGCGGACGCGGCGATACGCGCCGTCGAAGATCACGGGGTGCTCGCGGCGGACGCGCAGCGCGCGCTGGATCAGCCACAGCTTCGCGAGCCCTTCGCCGGCGCCGCGCAGCGCGTCCTCGGGGCTCGCGCGCTCGGCGCGCGCGAGCAGCGCGCGGCGTTTCGCGTAATCGACCGAGCGCCGGTTGTCGGGATCGACGAGCGAGAAGTCCCACAGCTCGGTGCCCTGATAGATCTCCGGCACGCCGGGCGCGGTCAGCTTGATCAGGGTGCGCGCGAGCGAGTTGCGCAGGGTCGGCTGCTCGATCGACGCGACGAACGACGCGACGTCGGCGGCGAGCTCGACGTCGGCGAGCGTGCCCTCGACGAACCCGCGCAGCGCGCCTTCGTAGCGCTGATCGGGGCGATGCCACGACGTGCGCCGCTTCGCCTCGCGCACCGCCTTCTCGAGGTACGCCCACGCGCGCTCGGGCCACGCGCGATCCGGCTCCGGCGGATGCGCGCCGACCCAGGTCTGCCACCACAGGTACTCGGTCGCGAGATCCGGCAGCCCGTCGCCGGTGCGAAAGCGCGCGGCGCGCACGCTCCACCTCGCCACCGCGGCGGCCCACGCGTCGGGGATCTCGGAGATCACCGCGAGCCGCGCGCGGACGTCCTCGCCGCGCTTGGTGTCGTGGGTCGCGGTCGCGACGATCGACTGCGGTCGCCCCGCGGCGAGCGCCTGATGGATCTGATCGACCGCGAGCCCGAAACGTCCCCCGTCGCCGCCGACCTCATTTATTGTAATATAACGTAATATACGGTAGTATAATGTATCTTCGACGCCCTTCGCCATGACGGCGCCGGTCGTCTGC
>DATJIA010000112.1:0-13140 GCA_035493675.1 Kofleriaceae bacterium
GTCGTAGATCACGATGTCGGGGCGCGCGACCGTCGCGCGCGCGATGCCGGCGCGCTTCTTCATGCCGCCCGAGAGCTCCGACGGCAGCTTGGTCTCGGTGCCGGCGAGGCCGACCGCGCGCAGGCGATCCGCGACGCGCTGCTCGATCTCGGACGGCGTGATGCCGCCGCGCCGCGACAACGGGAACGCGACGTTCTCGCCGATCGTCATGAAGTCGAACAGCGCGTAGTTCTGGAACAGCATGCCGATGCGCGCGCGGAGCGGCAGCATGCGCGCCTCGCTCCAGGACGTGATGTCGTTGCCCTCGACGATCACGGCGCCCTCGTCGGGGCGCTCGAGCCCGCAGATCAGCTTGAGGAGCACGCTCTTGCCCGACGCGGCCGGGCCGATGATGCCGACGCGCGCGCCTTGCTTGATCTCGAGATCGACGCCGGCGAGCACCTCGCGGTGGCCGAAGCCCTTCGTCACGCCGCGCAGCTCTACGGCTTGCATGCAGCCTTGTTCGCGACCGCGGGCGCGCGCTCGGTGAGGAACTTGGAGTCGGGCCAGTCGTGCTTCAGCTTCGCGAGCGCGTCGCACGCGCCCTTCGCATCACCGGAAGCCGCGAGGGTTTCGGCGAGCTCGATCAGCGCGTCGTCGCGCAGGATCGACGCGGGATAGAGCTCGGGCAATTGCCGGAACGCCGTCGCGGCGCCCGCGTTGTCGTGCAGATCGTCGCGCAGGATCTGCCCGAGCAAGAGCTGCGCGTCGTCGAGCCAGATCGAGAAGTACGATCCCGCGCCGAACGCGACCTCGCGCGTCGCGAGGAACGTGCGCAGGCGCGTGACCGCGCCCTGCGGATCGCCGATCGCGCGCGACAGGTTCGCGGCGCGCCAGTACGCGTCGTCGCGCAGGCCCGAGTCCTTGTGATCCTCGTCGATGCGATCGTAGAGCGCGCGCGCCGCCGCGGGATCGTGCAGCTCGTGCTCCGCGAGATCGGCCATCGCCCACAAGAGGTTGTCGGCGACCTTGGTGTCGTCGAGGGCGCCGCCGAGCTTGCCGAGCTCGTCGTAGAGCGCGCGCGCGTCGCGGCCGCGGCCGTCGCGGACGAGGAGCTCGATCGCGTCGCCCGCGAACGCCTCGTCGGGATACTCGGTGACGGTGCGCCAGAGCAGGTTCCAGGCCTGCGCGACCTCGCGATCATCGGGCGGCGTCTTCGCCTCGGCGCGCTCGAGCGCGAGCTGCCCGGCGCGGAACAAGCCCTGCGCCGACGGCGGCGGATCGCCGCCCGCGCGCTCGGGGATCGCGGCGAACGCGCGGATCGCCTCGTCGGTGCGGCCGCTGTCGGCGAGCAGGCTCGCCTCGCCGACCAGCGCCTGTCCGCAGATCTCGCGGCGGCGGCGCTCACCCTTGATCCCGGTGCACGTCTTCTGCGCGGCGCGATACTGCGCGAGCGCCTCGTCGGTGCGGCCGGCGCGCTCGGCGCGCTCGGCGCGCGCGAGCTCGGGCAAGGGCGCAGGCGCGGAGCACGCGACGATCGACAGCAACAGCAGGGCTCTCACGCGCGCGCCGCCTCCGCGATCACCTCGGCCGCGCGCGCGCACGCCGCGCGATCCACATCCAGGTGCGTGACCAAGCGCATGCGGCGACCGACGCCGAGCAGCTTCACGCCGCGGCCCGCCGCGTAGGTGACGACCGTGCTCGCGTCGACGCTCTCGAACTCGAGGTTCACGATGTTGGTCTGGACCTTCGCGGCGTCGCAGCGGATGCCCGACGCGGCGCCGAGCGTCTCGGCGAGGAAGCGCGCGTTGGCGTGATCGTCGCCGAGCCGCGCGCGATGGTGCTCGAGCGCGTGGAGCCCCGCCGCCGCGAGCAGGCCGGTCTGCCGCATGCCGCCGCCGTACATCTTGCGGAAGCGGTGGCACAGCTTGATCGTCTCGCGCGTCGAGCAGACCAGCGATCCGGCCGGCGCGCCCAGCCCCTTCGACAAGCACACGCTCACCGTGTCGAAGCCCGCGGCGAGCTCCTTCTCGGTCTTGCCGCTCGCGATCGCGGCGTTCCAGATCCGCGCGCCGTCGAGGTGCGCCTTCATGCCGAGCTCGTGCGTGACCGCGACGACCTCGGCGATCGCGACCGGATCCCAGACCGTGCCGCCCGACGCGTTGTGCGTGTTCTCGATCGCGACCACGCGGGTCGGCGATCCGTACGGCTCGTCGGGGACGAAGTTGGCGCGCACCGCGGACGCGTCGAAGCGGCCGTCGCCGGGCAGGACGCGCGTCTGCGCGCCCGCGAGCGCGGCGAGCGCGCCCGATTCGTTGCGCCACACGTGCGCGTTGGCGCCGATCATCACCTCGTCGCCGGGGCGCAGCGACGCGCGCAGCGCGAGCTGGTTCGCCATCGTCCCGGTCGGCACGAACAGCGCGGCTTCCTTGCCGACCAGCTCGGCGACCCGCTCCTCGAGCGCGCGCACGGTCGGATCGTCGCCGAAGACGTCGTCGCCGACCTCGGCGTCCGCGATCACGCGGCGCATCGCCGCGGTCGGTCGGGTCACCGTGTCGCTGCGCAGGTCGATGACTTCCATCGACCCGGAGCCTACATCATTGATCCGCGCCCGTGCCCATGCCCGTGCCCGTGCGTCTTGAGCCCGTCGAAGGGCCCGGCTCTTCGTCGGGCTTCTTCTTCGGCGGCGGAGGCGCCTTCGGGTGCCCGAGCTCGGCTCGGATCTTCACGTCGAGCTTGTCGAGATACATCTGCTCCACGTACTCGGGCCGATCCTCGATCTTGATCACGATCCGCACGGACACGCGGCCGTTCTCTTCCGTCTTCACGAGCTCCAGCGATCCGCGGAACGTGTGCTTGTCCTCGGTGAGATCGAACAAGACGTAGCCGTCGTCGGCGTCCTTCTCGACGATCTTCACGCCGGCGTCGATGCGCAGGAAGCGCACCGCGATCGGGAAGACCTCGGCCGGCTCGAACGGCTCGGTCTTCTCCGAGCGCGCGAACGCAGGCGCGGAGATCGCGAGGAACCCGACGACGAGCAGCGCCTTCACCCCCGCATCGTCACGCGCACGGTCGCGCGGGGCAAATTAATCGGGGAGGTGGCCGCCGAGGATCGCGCGCGGGTTGGTCTCGCACAGCCGCGCGACCGCGCGCGCGCCCAGCTTCTTCTCGATCCACGCGAGGCCCTCGGCGGCTTGCTTGACGTCGCCGGGCGTGTGGCAGTCGGTCGCCGCCGCGCGCACGAGGCCGCGCTCGAGCAGGTGGCGCGCCATCTTCGACTCGCGCTTGCCGTGATAGCCGGCGATCGCCGGGAGATCGACGACGAACGCGCACGAATCGGCGAGCCGCTCGGCGAGCGCGTCGTCGCCCCAGAGCGGTTCGTAGCGCTCGGGGTGAGCGAGCACCGGCACCTTGCCGGCGGTGCGCAGGCGGAAGAGATGATCGAAGATCCCGACCGGCAGCTGCGGCGGGCGCAGCTCGAACAGGAAGGCGGGTCCGCCGTCGTACGAGGGCACCGCATCGCGATGCGATCGCTCGAAGAACACATCGTCCCACATGTTCTCGGCGGCGAGGTGCAAGGCGGGCATCGACGGACGGCGCGCCGCGCCGACGTCGGCGAACGCCTGTCGGATCTGGTCCGCGCTGGGGAGATACTGGCCAACCTTCTGATGTGGGGTCGCGCAGACCTCCGTGAAGCCGAGCCCGGCGAGCGCCTCGAGCATCGCGAGCGAGGTCGTCAGATCGGGGGCGCCGTCGTCGATCCCGGCGAGCACGTGGCTATGGAGATCGACGAAGCCCATGTATCGGTAGTAGCACGGGAAGATGTCGGCCGAGACCGCCGTTGCTGTGCCGAAACCCGCGTGTTAGAACAGAGGTCGGTCGCGCCCGGTTTTCGGACGGTGTGACCACGAGGTGGATAGAGGTCCTATGGCCCAGCCCGAGAAGCGCGAGAATTCAGTCCTGTTCTCTCTACGCGAGCTCCGTCAGATCGAGGAGAAGCGCGTCGAGGAAGAGGAGACCGCAGCCCGCTCCGCCGAGGAGGCGCGCATCCGCGCCAAGATGGAGGAAGAGCGGCGCAAACGCGAAGAAGAAGAGGCGAAGGTGCGCGCCGTCGAGGAGGCCGAGCGCGCGCAGCGCGAATCGGCCGAGCGCCGGGTCCGCGACGACCAGCTCCGCCTCGAGGAGGCCGAGCGTCGCGCGCGCGTCGAAGCGCAGGCGAACCTCGACGCGCAGCGCCTCCAGCACGAGATGGAGCTGCGCCGCCACGAGATCTCGAAGAAGCGCCCGGTCGGCCTGATGGTCGCCGCCGGCGTCCTCGTCGCCGCGATCATCGGTCTCGGCATCTTCCTCTACAACAAGAACAAGGAAGCGAACGAGAAGGACGATCAGATCGCGAAGCTGAACCAGGACATCGCGAAGGGCGAAGAGGCCCTCAGCGCGCTGAACAACCAGCTGAACGATCTGAACGGCCAGCTGACCGATCTCAACAAGGACATCGACAGCGCGACCGCGCAGCTCGCGTCGGCGCAGAGCGAGGCGGATCGGCAGAAGGCGCGCGACAACATCGTCGCCCTGCAGAAGCGCCGCGAGGCGATCGCGGGCGAGGTCGCGGCGAAGCAGAAGGAGCAGGCGGCCAAGGCGAAGGAGAACGCCAAGATCAAGCTGTCTGCCAAGTGCTTGGACAACCCATTGGGCTGCTGACGAGCAACCGCAGCTGACGCACGACGCCGCCGGAAGCTCCGGCGGCGTTTGGCGTTTCGGGCCCTGCAACGCGAGGGAACGCCGCGTGTCTTTCACGCGATGGCGACCCCGGCGAAGACCACCGACACCAGCGTGATGATGTCCCTCCGCGAGCTGCGCACGATCGAAGACGCGCGGCGCGCGGACGAAGCGATCGAGCGCGAGCGCGTGATCGCGGAGGCGAAGCGGCGCGCGGACGCCGAGGAGGCGGCGCGGCGCGCGGCGGAGGCCGCGGTGATCGCCGCGCGCGTGCAGGCGGAGGAGGACGCGCGCGCGCGCGAGGATCTCGCGCGCCGCGAAGCCGAGCTGCGCGTGCGCGAGGCGGAGGCGATGGCGCGCGCCGCGGCGGACGCGGCGATCGCGCAGCAGCGGCTCGATCAGGAGATGGAGCTGCGCCGCGCGCAGGTCGCGCGCACGCGGCCGAAGGCGATGATCGCGCTGCTCGCGATCTTCACCGCGGCGTCGGTCGGCCTGGGCGTGATGTACGCGGCGAAGTCGAGCGCGAGCGACGAGATCGGCGCGCAGCTCGATCGCGCGAAGCAGGATCAAGCGGCGCAAGCGCTGCGCATCGCCGGGCTCGAGCAGGCGCGGAAGGGCAACGAGGCCGTCATCGGCGGCCTGAAGGATCAGCTGCACGCGATCGGCAAGGCGCTCCAGGATCATCCGCCGCCCGTGACGGCCACCGTGACTCCACCGATCACGGGGCATGGCCATCACGGTCACCACACGACGACGAACACGACGAACACGACCGGCACCGGCACCGGCACGATCAACCTCGGCGAGGACTGCGCGAGACAACCGCTCCTCTGCGGCAAGTAGCTGCGCTATGATCCAAGGATGGAGCCGCTACGTCCCAATGGCTTCCTCCGCTGTGAGTCGCGCCGCCCGCGCGGCGCCTTCCGCCTCGGGCTGTGGAAGTACAGCCTCGCGTTCCTGATCGTCGCGAGCGCGTCGCTCGACGCGCTCTGGCTCGTGCCGATGGAACAAGCGCACGAGCAGGACGCGTCGGGCTATCACGACGCGGTGCGCGCGCGCTGCCACCAAGCGCACGCGCACGCGCATCAGCGCGCCTCGCTCGCGCCGCGCTGAGCGGATCCCGGATGGGGGTATAGGGGGAGCGCCCTCCGGCTCCCCCATCTGAGGAGGCCGAAGGCCTCCGGACGTGGCTCTAGTGTCCGCTGCGCGCGCTCGCAGCGGAGCAGCGTGCGCAGCGCATCAGCGCTGCGCAGGTCATCCGCGCGAGATCGACGCCTGCATGCGGACGCTAGAGCGCGCAGCCCAAGGCCTTCGCGCTCTGCTGGAGCGTCGCCGTCGCTTGCTTGCACGCGTCGGCCGCCGCGGTCTTGGTCGCCGGCGGGACGTTCGGGTCCTTCAAGCCCGACCAGCTCTGGCGCATCTGCTCGATGTTCGCCTTCGAGGCGTCCTTCGCCTGCTGCGGGACCTTGTCGCACGCGAGGTAGCGATCGAACGTGCGCGCGTACTCGTCGCACTCGGCGATGCCGGTGTCGTTGGTCGCGCTCTGCGTGGTCGCGCCCGACGGCGTCGGCGGCGTCGCGCTGGTCGGCGGCGGCGTGGTGGTCGTCGTCGCGGGCGGAGGCGTCGGCGTCGGCGCCGTCGTCGGTTGATCGGTCGTCTTCGCCGACGGCGTGACCTCGTCGGTCGTCTTGTTCTTGTCGTTCTTGCAGCCCGTCGCGCCGATCGCGGTCGAGAACAACAGGGCGGTGACGAGCGTCGCTAGCTTCTTCATGATCGTGACCTCCTACGCAGAAGCTGTTCGGCGCGATCGCTCCCGGCCAACATTCTTTTGTAATTCGAGGTCGTCGCGCGGCGATGGTTGTCACGGGACCGAGACGGCACTTCCCTTGCTGTAGCCGCATGCGTGACCCACGCATGCACACGCACTCACCCGGAATCGCGAGCGAAGCTGTGCGCTCGCGGCGCGGCGTGGCGCGAGCGCACACTCGTCATCGTCGTAGCCGGCGCGATCGGTGCGGTCGCGGCGTGTGGCGCCACGCAACACCCGCTGCCCAAGGGACAGCAGAGCGTCGCCTCGATCGAGCTCCAGGCTGCGAAGGACACCAAGATCACCGCGAAGCGCGCCGACATCGTCGACGGTCTCGCGCTCGAGCGCGCGCGCGTGAACGGCGATCCATTCGATCAGTACCTGCTCGCGGTCGACACCGAGCGCGTGCGCGGTTGGTACGTGCGCAAGGGCTACTTCCGCGCGCAGGTCACCGCCGACGTGGTGCCGCAGGGCAACGCGATGAAGGTCGTCTTCAAGATCGACGAGGGCAAGCGCTCGCACCTCACGCGCGTCGAGATCGGCGGGCTCCCCGACGACAAGACGATCGACGTGCAGGCGATCCGCGACACGATCAAGCTGAAGGACGGCGACTGGTTCGACTACGACGTCTTCGATCTGGCGAAGGGCGAGCTGACCAACGTGCTGGCGCGCTGGGGCTATCCGAAGGCGCACGTCGACATGTCGGTCGCCGCCGATCAAGTGCGCGACGAAGCGATCATCCGGCTGACGTTCCGTCCCGGTCCCCAGTGCACGTTCGGACCGATCACGATCGAGGGCACCAGCGAGGTGCTCGCCGATCACGCCGACGCGCGCCTGTCGGCGAAGCCGGGCACGCGTTACTCGTCGATCGATCTCGCGAACTCGCGCGCCGCGCTCTACGACATGAAGCGCTTCTCGATGGTGCGCATCGAGCCCGATCTCGAGGGCGAGGGCAACCTGGTGCCGGTGAAGTTCATCGTCACCGAGTCGACGCGCCACGAGCTGCGGCTCGGCGCCGGTCTCGGCATGAGCCCGGTCTCGTACGAGGTGCGCGCGCGCGCCGGCTACACGATCACGGGTTGGCCCGGTCCGCTCGAGACCACGAAGCTCGAGGTCAAGCCGTCGCTCGTGCGCATGCGCGACACCGGGCAGTGGGAGCCGCGCGTCGAGGCGCTCGCCGCGATCGAGCGCATGGATCTGTTCCGCCCGTTCATGACCGGGACCGCGGAGGTCGGCGTCGCGTACACGACCGTCGAGGCGTACACGTCGACGGGCCCGCACGTGCAGCTCGGCTTGAAGACGCCGCTCTACGGCCGCTACCTGCAGGCCGCGGCGATGTGGCACCTCGAGGAGCTGTGGTTCCAGCACGTCTCGCCCGGCATCTCGCCGACGCTCGAGCAGCAGCTCCACGTCGACGCGCCGCAACGGCTCGGCTTCTACGAGCAGACGTTGATCGCGGATCTGCGCGACAACCAGGTCGAGCCGCGGCGCGGCGCGTACGGCGAGATCCGCCTGCACGAGGGCACGATCGCCGCGGGCGGCGCGTTCACGTACCTGAAGGCGATCCCCGAGCTGCGCGGCTACTACCCGCTCGGGCCGGTCGTGTTCGGCACGCGCGCGCGCGTCGGCTTGATCTGGGGCGACATGCCGGCGACCGAGCGCTTCTTCGCCGGCGGCTCGACGAGCATGCGCGGCTTCGGCGAGCGCCGCTTGTCGCCGTACGTCGACACCCTCGTGAACGGGACGCTCACGCACGTGCCGTACGGCGGCGGCGCGATGGTCGAGCTGTCGGAGGAGGCGCGCTTCCCGATCGGCTCGCTGTTCGGGTTGAAGATCGGCGGCGTCGCGTTCCTCGACGGTGGTGACGACACCGAGACGATCGGGCAGCTGAACATCGCGCGCCTGCACTGGGCCGCGGGCCCGGGGCTGCGCGTCAACACGCTCATCGGCGCGATCCGACTCGACGTCGCGTATCGCTTGAACCGCTACGGCGACGGTGAGCCGTCGCCGGGAAGCCGCCTGGCGTTCCACGTCAGCATCGGGGAGGCCTTCTGATGTCCGAGCTCCACGGCAGACACCGCGTGTTCCGTTGGATCCGCAACGGCGCGCTCGCGTTGGTCGCGCTGGTCGTCGCCGCGGTGATCGCGGGCGTGATCGCGATCCACACCGACTGGGGGCGCGACTACGTGCGCCAGCGCCTGGTCGCGTCGCTGGCGCACACGTTCCGCGGGCCGGTCTCGATCGGGCGGTTGGAAGGCAGCCCGTTCGGCACGCTGGTCGCGCGCGACATCGTGATCGACGACGCCGAGGGGCGGCCCGCGGTCTACGTCGATCGCGTCGCGCTCCACGTCGAGCTGCTCGGGCTCGTGCGCAAGCAGCTGCACATCTCGACGCTCGAGGTCGACGGCGTGACCGTGCTGGCGCGCGACTCGAAGGACGGCCGCCTGAACCTCGCCGAGCTCACGTACCCGAACGACACCAAGGCGCCCGGCGCGTGGGGCACCAAGATCGATCAGCTGGTCCTGCGCGACGGCAAGCTCGACTACGCCGCGGGCGGACAGGTCATGCACCTCGACGATCTCTCGATCGACGGCGGCATGACGATGCCGGCCGACGAGCCGATGAAGGCGACGCTCCAGGCGCGCGCGAAGTGGCGCGAGAAGGGCGTGCCCGTGATCGTCGGCGCGTCGCTGTCGAGGGGCGCCGAGCAGCTCGAGCTCGGCGCGCTGCAGGCGTCGGCCGGCGAGATCGCGATCGTCGGGCAGGACGTGAAGATGCACGGCGCGCGCGTGTCGGGGCGGATCTTCGTCGCGGCGACCGCGCACGGCGTGCAGGTGATGGCGCCGGGCACGCCGATCGCGGGCGACACGGCGATGACGATCACGCTCCACCCGGTCGACGGCCCCGAGGACGCGCGGCTGTCGGTGATCGCGGCGGGCATGGCCGGCGGCGCGACGTTCAGCGGCGGCGGGCTCGTCGATCCGAACACGCGATCGGTCAAGGCCGCGTTGCGCGTGCGCAACGCCGACGGCGCCCGGTTCTGGCGCGGCGCGCCCGAGACGGCGATCGACGCGCTCGCGCTGGTCGACGTCGTCGAGCACGCGGATCGACACGGCGTCGCGATGATCGAGGGCGGCGTGCACCTGGTCGGCGCGGGCGGCTTCCGCCGGGCGCGCTTCGACGCGCTCGATCTCGGCGTCGCGACCAAGGACGGCGCGATCGCGGCGAACCTGAAGCTCGCCGCGCCCGGGCGCACCGTGCTCGCGCTCGACGCGCACGCGATCGCGAAGGACACGATCGAGCTGCGCGACGCGCGCCTGCGCCTGCGCAGCGCCGATCTCGCGAGCGCCGCGCGCGGCGTCGTGCCGGTGCGCGGCGCGATCGAGGCCGAGGTGACGGCGTCGGGGCGGATCGGCGACGGCGAGCCGGTGCTCGCGGCGCAGGGGCGCGTCAACGGAACCGATCTGCGCCTCGAGGATCTGGCGGCGAAGAAGCTCGCGCTCGATCTCGACGCCACCGGCCTGCCGTATCACCCGACCGGGCGCGTGCACGTCGACGTCGCCCACGTGACGAACCGCGGCCAGCCGATGATGGAGCTCCTCACCGCCGACGCGCGGTCGCTGCCCGATCGGCGCATCGACGTGCAGCTCGACTCGCAGCCGCGCAACGCGCCGTGGCGCGTGCAGCTCGGCGCGAACGTCGGCGTGGCGCGCCACCGGATCGACGTCGCGCTCGGCGATCACCGCCTGCGCACCAAGGGCCTCGACTGGAGCGGGCACGGCGGCACGATCGTCGTCGACGACACCACCGTCACCGCGCGCGGCATCACGAGCCACCTCGCGACCGGGCAGGTCGCGGTCGACGCGACCTATCACCGCGCGGGCGCGCGCCAGGGCGACGCCGACGCCAAGGTCACGGTCGCGCACCTCGATCTCGCCGAGATCGATCGCGCGTTCGGGCTCGGCGGCGTGTACCACGGCACCGCCGAGGGCACCGCGAAGGTCTCGCGCCAGGGCACCGCGATCCGCGCGCAGGTCGACGCCGCGGTGAACCAGCTGATCGCGCGCTTCGACGCGCCGCCGGTCGACGTGCGCGCGAAGGCGTCGGTCGCGCCCGGCGACGTCCGGTTCGACGGCGACATCAAGAACGCGAAGCTCGGCGACGTCGCGATCGCGGTCGCGATCGACGCGCCGCATCGGATCGACGACGTGCGCGCGTGGCGGCGGCTCGATCGCCACGCGGTGCGCAGCGCCTCGGTCACGCTGACCGGCCTCGACGTCAAGCAGCTCGCCGCGGTCGCGGGCGATCAAGACGCGACCGGCGGGCGGATCGACGGCAAGCTCACCTTCGACGGCGGCGCGCCCGCCGGGAAGATCACGGCGAAGGGGATCGCGATGCCCGAGCTGCCGTCGCCGCTCGATCTGGTCTTGTCGCTCGCGACCGACGCGCGCGCGATGACGACCGTCGGCGTCGACGCGAACGAGCGCGGGCTCGCGACCGCGAAGGCGAGCGCGATCCTGCGGCTGCCCGATCGTCCGTTCGATCCGATCGCGTGGCGGTCGCTCGATCCGCACGACGTCTACGGCGCGCACCTGCGCGTCGACGGCGATCTGAAGGATCAGGAGCTCGTGCGGAAGCTCGGCCTCGCCAGCGCGGCGTGGCACGGCAAGGCCTCGGTCGACGTCGACGTCGCGGCGGCGCTCGCGAAGGGCACGATGATCGCGAAGCTCGCGCAGTTCCACGGCGGACCGATCGTCGAGCCGATCGACGGCGAGCTCGCGATCACGGTCGATCCCAACGGCATCGCCGGTCGCCTGACGACCGTGTTCCAGAAGCGGCCGCTGGTCGAGGGGCAGTTCGGCACGTCGACCAAGCCGGCGCAGGTGCTCGCCGCCCTGCGCAGCGGCGATCCGCGCCAGGTCGACGCGCTGCCGGTGCGCGGCCAGCTCACGATGGAGCGGATCCGCATCGGCGACCTCCTGCACGCGCTCGGGCGATCGGGGCAGAAGACCACCGGCGAGGCGTCGCTCGCGATCGCGGTCGGCGGCACCGTCGGCGAGACCGCGGGCAAGGCGCGGCTGTGGTTCGACGGGCTCGGCACCGAGGACGTCGTGGTCGACGAGCTGTCGGCGACCGCGACCTGGCAAGGGCCCGCGTTCGAGGTGCAGGTCAAGGGCGACGAGAAGGGCGGCGGCACGCTGTCGATGGCGGCGAAGGCGGAGCTCGGCAAGCTCGAGACCGCGAGCGCGAAGATCCAGGCGTCGAAGTTCGATCTCGCGCCGATCGCGCGCCTCCTGCCGCCGTCGGTCGGCGTCGGCGGCGTCGTCGACGCGGACATGGATCTCACCGGCGCGTCGTTCGCGAGCGGCAAGGTCGCCGGGCGGCTGCACGTCGCGAAGGGGCAGGTCCCGATCAACCCGGTCGTCGGCACGCTGCACGGCGCCGACATCGAGGTGAAGGCGCAGGGCGACGGCGTGACGATCGCCGCCAAGGGCGACATCGGGCGCGGCACGATCGATCTCAAGGCGCAGACGCAGCTGGTCGGGCTCCTGCCGGTGCGCGGCGCCGCCGACGTCACGATGAAGCAGATCACGATGATCAACGAGGCGCAGCCGAAGATCGACGGCATCGCGCACATCGATCTCGGCAAGACCGGCGACACCTGGAACGTGAACGTCGACATGCGGCGCGTGTTCGTCACGCTGCCCGATCAGAAGGGCAACAAGCTGCATCCGCCCGGCAAGCCCGGCGACGTCGTCTTCATCCAGGACGGGCGGCCGCCGCCGAAGCAGACCGCGCCGCCGCCGAAGACGTCCGCGGTCGTCGGCACCCGGCCGCGCGCGCCGTACCTGATCGCCACCGTCGACATCGGGCAGGTGCGCATCGAGTCGAAGGAGCTGCGCGGCCTCGTGATGGGCAAGCTGCGCGCGACGATCGGCGAGGACGCGGTCGCGATCGACGGCGCGATCGACGCCGGCCGCTGCGACGTGACGCTCTCGGACCGCCGCTATCGCGTCGATCATGCGTACGTGCGCTTCGACGGCTCGGCCGATCCGCTGCTCGACGTGCGTCTCGTGCACGACTTCTCGACGGTCACGCTGTACGTGACCTTGCAGGGCCGCATGTCGAACCCGCGGCTCGAGCTGTCGTCGGATCCGAACACGTACTCGCAGAGCGAGCTGCTCGGCTTCTTGATGGGCGGCGAGCCGGGCGCGCCGCCCGCGCACGGCGTCGCCGACGTCGCCGCGGGCCTCGCGTCGTCGTTCCTGTCGAACAAGGTCAAGGGCTACGCCGAGAAGTGGACCGGCGTCTCGCTCGACGTCTTGAAGTTCGAGGCGGCGACCTCGACCTCGTCGGCGGCGCTCACGATCGGCAAGTGGGTCTCGCAGAAGCTGTTCGTCGAGTGGCGCCAGCGCGTCGACGGCCGCTTCGACGAGAACGCCAGCGAGGCCGAGGTCGAGTACTGGCTCGGCCGCCGCGTGGTCATCGACGGCACCGCGGGCGACCGCGGCGTCGACGGCGTGGATCTCATCTGGACCCGTCGCTGGTGATCCAACGTAGACGTCAACGTAGACGCGGTCGTGGTCGTGGTCGTGGTCGTGGTCGTGGTCGTGGTCGTGGTCGTGGTCGTCTAC
>DATJIA010000113.1:0-2958 GCA_035493675.1 Kofleriaceae bacterium
GAGCTGCGCGCGCGCTTCTGGAAGGACGTCACCGTCCTCGGCTCGCAGGACAGCTTCAACCAATCGCTCGAGAAGGCCGGGCGCGTCGCCGACTTCCTCGAGTTCGCGGAGCTCTTGTGCAACGACGCGCTGGTCCGCGAGGAGAGCTGCGGCGGTCACTTCCGCACCGAGCACCAGACGCCCGACGGCGAGGCCAAGCGCGACGACGAGAAGTTCTGTCACGCGGCGGTGTGGGAGTACAAAGGCGACGACGTGAAGCCCGCGCGCAACGTCGAGCCGCTCGCGTTCGAGAACGTCCACCTCGCCACCCGGAGTTACAAGTGAGCGACGAGCTGATGAACCTCACCGTCCACGTCTGGCGCCAGAAGGATCGCCGCGACGCGGGCAAGATGGTCACGTACAAGGTGACCGGCATCAGCCCGCACGCGTCGTTCCTCGAGATGCTCGACGTCTTGAACGAGCAGCTGATCGCGAAGGGCGAGGAGCCGGTCGCGTTCGATCACGACTGCCGCGAGGGCATCTGCGGCATGTGCTCGCTGATGATCAACGGCCGTCCGCACGGCGGGCAGAAGGGCACGACGACGTGCCAGCTGCACATGCGCCACTTCAAGGACGGCCAGCAGATCTACATCGAGCCGTGGCGCGCGGCCGCGTTCCCGGTCTTGAAGGATCTGTGCGTCGATCGCACCGCGTTCGACAAGGTGATCGCGGCCGGCGGCTACATCACCGCGAACGTGGGCTCGGCGCCCGACGGCAACGACGTCCCGGTGCCGAAGGAGATCGCGGATCGCTCGTTCGAGGCGGCCGCGTGCATCGGCTGCGGCGCGTGCGTCGCCGCGTGCCCGAACGGCTCGGCGATGCTCTTCACCGCGGCCAAGCTCGCGCATCTCAACCTGCTGCCGCAGGGCAAGGCCGAGCAGGACCGCCGCACCGAATCGATGGTCACGGCGATGGACGCCGCCGGCTTCGGCAACTGCACGAACCACTACGAGTGCGAAGCGGCGTGCCCGAAGGACATCAAGCGCGACGTGATGGCGAAGATGTACCGCGACTACGTCCGCGCCTCGTTCGCGCACCGCACCGACGAAGCCAAGGGCGACGGCGCGGGCTGAGGGCGTCGGCTCCCGTAGGCGCGGATACATCTATTACGTTTCGGTGCGAGCTAGGCTCATCGGCCCATGGCTCGCACCCCGTTGCTTCGCACCATCCGCAGCTTGATCCGCGACGCGCGCACCTCGCGCGAGACGGGAGCGTCGATGGACGAGATCCGCGAGCGCCGCAACGAGGCGCGCATCTCGCGCCGCGCGATCCTCGGCGGCGCGGCGGCGGGCGCGGCGATCATGGCGATCCCGCGGCGCGCGCGCGCGGCGGGCAACGCGACGGTCGCGATCGTCGGCGGCGGGATCGCGGGCCTCAACTGCGCGCTGACCTTGCGCGACAAGGGCATCGCGTCGACCGTGTACGAGGCGTCGGGGCGGGTCGGCGGGCGCATGTTCTCGAACACGAGCTACTGGGACGCGGGCCAGGTCAGCGAGTGGTGCGGCGAGCTGATCGACACCGGCCACCACACGGTGCGCAACCTCGCGGCGCGCTACTCGCTGCCGCTCGACGATCTGCGCAACGCCGAGCCGAACGGCGCGCGCGAGGTCTACAAATTCGCGGGCGCGTATTACCCGGCGACCCAGGCCGACGCCGACTTCAAGGACATCGTCGCGATCGTCGACGCCGACGTGAAGGCCGCGGGCTACCCGACGCGGTTCGACGCGTATACCTCCGGGGGGTATGCGCTCGACCACCTGAGCATCTACGACTGGATCGAGTCGCGCGTCCCCGGCGGGCACGGCTCGCCGCTCGGCCAGCTGCTCGACGTCGCCTACAACATCGAGTACGGCGCCGAGACGACGCAGCAGTCGGCGCTCAACCTGCTCTACCTGCTCGGCTACCAGTCGAACAGCTCGCTGTCCTTGTTCGGCGTCTCCGACGAGCGCTTCCACGTCCGCGGCGGCAACCAGCGCATCCCGGAGGCGATCGCGGCGGATCTCGGCGGCTCGGTCGTGAAGACCGGCTATTCGCTCGTCAAGCTCGCGCAGACGTCGGGCGGTCGCTATCAGCTGAGCTTCGTGCGCGGCGGATCGACGACCGAGATCGTCGCCGACTACGTCGTGCTCGCGATCCCGTTCGCGGTGCTCGCCGGGATCGACACGAGCGGCGCCGGCTTCGATGCGCTCAAGAACACCGCGATCCAGACGCTCGGCCGCGGCCACAACGGCAAGCTGCAGCTGCAGTTCGACTCGCGCGCGTGGCTCGGCACCGGCGCGTGGCCGGGCACGTCGAACGGATCGTCGTACAGCGACACCGGCTATCAAGCGACCTGGGACGTCACGCGCGCGCAGCCGGGCACGCAGGGCATCCTCGTCGAGTACTCGGGCGGCAACGTCACCGACGGCATGAAGACGACCTCGCCGTTCGCGACCGTTTCGGACAGCCGCGTGAAGCAGGACGCGCAGCGCGGGCTCGCGCAGCTCGCGCCCGTCTATCCGGGCCTCGCGTGGAACGGCAAGGCGACGCAGTCGCTGCCGCACAAGTCGCCGCTGTTCAACGCGTCGTACTCGTACTGGAAGGTCGGGCAGTACACCGGCTTCGCCGGCTACGAAGGCGCGCCGCAGGGCGGCGTCTACTTCTGCGGCGAGCACACGTCTCAAGACGCGCAGGGCTACATGGAGGGCGGCGCCGGGACGGGCGCCGACGCTGCGCTCGCGCTCGCACGCGCGATCAAGTGATAGATCGTCGTCCGTCGTCCGTCTCCCGTCTCCCGTTCAGATCCCGAGCGCGAACGTCGGTGCATGGGATCTCCGCACGGACGACGGACGACGGACGACGATCTATCACTTGATCGCGCGTGCGAGCGCGAGCGCAGCGTCGGCGCCCGTCCCGGCGCCGCCCTCCATGTAGCCCTGC
>DATJIA010000114.1:0-5695 GCA_035493675.1 Kofleriaceae bacterium
TCTCGAGCGGGACCAGAACAACCAGGAGCGAAGCGTCTGCAAATCAGATTCCGCAGCGCAGCCCGTCGCCCTGCACGTAGAAGTAGTAGTCGGCGGTGTACGGCACGTCGATCGTCGCGCCATCGCTGCACGGGCCCGCCGGCGCGACGCCGCCGCTCGTGCGCATCCTTTGGATCCGCGTGACGTCGGTGAGGCGTCCCGTCCCGGTGTGCGACGACACCCCGACGAGCAGCCACGGCACCGCGCCGTCGCCGTCGGGCCCCGCCGCCGACGCCAGCTTCGCCCCGACGATCTTGGAGCCGTCGGTGAGCTCCCACGACGGGCCCGCGCCGTGGCGCCCGACGATCGCGCCGTCGTCGTCGGCGAGCTCGGCCGCGGGCGCGACCAGGCTCCACGCGCCCGCGACGCACGCGTAGTCCTGCGTGCCGCGCGCGTGCAAGACGAACGCGACGCGCTGATCGTCGCCCGCCGCGATCGCCGGCGGCACGCGATCCGGACACGACATCGCCGCCGCGTGCGTGCACGCAGCGACCGCGACCAGCACCAACGCCCTCATACGCCCCGCGACAACTGTCGAGGACGGCGGACCTTCGGCGGCCCCGACTTGCGGCGCAAGAGCTTGTCGAACAGGCGCGAGAAGATGCCGCGCCGCTTGGTGCCGACGAACCGCCCGAGCATCGCGCTGCGCGCCGACGCGTCGACGCCGTACTCGCCGTACAGGTTGACGAGGTCCGCGACGAAGTCGCTGATGCCGGTCGTGTTGATGTCCCACGCCTGGCAGTACGAGTCCGGCTTGTTGCGGATCATCGCCTTCGCGATGATGCGCATCACCTGTAGATCGATCAGCTCGCCGTTGCCGTCGAGATAGTGCTTGTACGAGAAGAAGCGATCGGCGGGCGCGACCAGCGGCTTCTCGCCGTCTTTCTTGGGCGCGCGCAGCGAGTTGATCACCTCGTACTCGTGCGAGAGGTACGCCTCGATCGTGTTCTGCTCGTCGTGCGCCTCGTACTCGACGAACTTGTGGAACGCGTCGTAGAGCGTCTTGGGATTTCCGTACGCGCCGCTGACCAAGTAATAGAACATCGCGCCGAGCGAGTAGATGTCGGCCGGACGATCGACGCTCTTGATGATCTTCGCGCGGACGTTGGTCTCCGACGGCTCCTGGAACGGCACCGCCAGGTAGAGCTTCCGCTTCGAACGATCCGCGCCCGCGACCGGATAGCGCTCGGGCCGGTTGAAGATCTGGAAGGTGTCGTTCTGCGAGATGTACATGTAGAAGTCTTCGAAGTAGTCGACCTCCATCGAGCCCTGCTGCACGTTCACGAGCAGCTCGAACGCGTTGGTCTCCTGCTCCGGCGACTGGAAGAACAGCGTGCCCGGCACGCCGCCGAGCTTCGTCATCGAGAGATCGATCGTGTCCTCGTGGACCTTGCCGACGTTGAAGTCGGCGACGCGCACCGAGAGCGTCGCGCCCTGCAGGCCCGGCGTCGGCAAGCTGATCATGATGTTCGCGGGCTTGAGATCGCGATGGACGATGTTGCGCGTCAGGTGCGCGTACTCGATCGCGCTCGCGACCGGCAAGACGTACTCGAGCACGCGGAACAAGCGCTCGCGCATGGGATACGCGAGCAGATCGTCGCGCAGCCCGCGGTTGCGCGAGCCCTTCAGGCGCTCCTCGAGGCTCATGTCGCAGAGCTCGAGGATCATGAAGTCGTTCTCGACCTTGTCGCGCAGCGCGACCGGGACGAAGTCGTTGTTGTCGCTCTCGCCCGACGCGTAGAGCGTGATGATGTTCGGGTGACCCTGCACGCGCTCGAGCAGCTCCTTCTCGAGCTGGAAGCGGAGCGCGTCTTCCTCCGAGACGCCGCGCTGCAGGATCTTGATCGCGACGTTGCGGCGGAACGCGGTCTTCGACTCGAGCCAGCGCTCCTCGCCGAGGTACGCCTTCGCGAAGCGGCCGCTGCCGAGCTCGACCGGCAGGCCGTGCGCGTCGAGCACGAACGAGTACGCGCGCGAGCGCACGACGTGCGAGCCCTGCGCCTGCGGCTCGGGCTGCGCGCCGATCGCGGGCGCGACGTGCGGCATCGCGTTGACGCCGGGGATCGCCGCGGGCGCCGCGGCTCCTTCAGGCACGCGGAAGTTCACGACGGTGTCCTCGCCGAACGTCATCGGGCCGGGCGGCTGCGAGTCCTCGCGTCGACGGCTCATCGGCGCTTCCTCCCGCCCGCGGGCGCGCCTCGATGCAGCATCGCGAGCTCGCGCCCCGGACCGAAATCGAGGAGCACGGCGCCCGCCGACACCGGGACCGCGATCGTGACCGGTCCGAGGTCGTACAGGCGACTGCCGTCGCCGGGACGTCCGACGCTGCACCTCACATGATCCAGCGTACGCCGATCGGGGGCGATGAGATCGACATCCATGTCGGCTTCGACGTCGACCGCCGTCGAAGGTCGCCCACCGGTCCGCGCGACGAAGCAATTGAGGCCCTTCACGTTGACCCGCGGGGCCGCGGTCTTCGACGGCGTCACCGTCACGCGGAACCGCGCCGGTGACCGGAGCCACGGGCCGTCGCCGCCGAGATCGAGGTGCTCGTCGAGGGCGAGCGCGAGGGCCTTGATGCGGCGACCACCGACGAGGACCTCGTCCTTGCCGTCCGGATCGACCGCGAGGTGCATCGGGCGCGCGGTCTCGGGATCGGGCGCATGCACGGGCGTGATCGGCGTGATCGGCGCGAGCCCGGGGAGCGGCGGCGCGGGCAAGGGCAGGGGCACGGACATTTCTTCCGTCGTCCGTCGTCCGTCGTCCGTCGTCCGGAATTCGGACAGGATCTCGGACCGGACCACGGAAGACGGACGACGGACGACGGCTTCCACCGCGTCGCGCAGCGCCGCGGCGAACTCGTCCGCCGACGCGATGCGATCGGCGACGCGCGTCTTGCACGCGTGTCGCAAGAAGTCGGCGATCGGCGCCGGCAGCTTGGTCGCGTCGAGCGTCGCGTTGATGCGGTCCTCGGGATCCTCGGTGCGCGCGCGGCCGGCGCGCTCGTCTTCCTTCGCGCTGTAGAGCGGGCGACCCGTCATCACATAGCCCGCGAGGAGCCCGAGCGCGTAGATGTCGGCGGGCGGACCGACCTGCTCGCCGCGCACCTGCTCGGGCGCGGCCCAGCCCGGCGAGTACAAGCGCAGCGGCACGCCCGATCCGAGGTGCGTGTCCTCGGCCTTCCAGTCGGGGCTCGTGCCCTCGATGCCGGCGTCGAGCTGCTCGAACAGGTGCGCGTCGGTCACGTCGACGACCTTCGCGATGCCGAAGTCGCACAGCTTGACGACGCGCTTCGCGCCGGCGAGCCCGAACAAGATGTTCGACGGCTTGATGTCGCGATGCACGATGCCGCGCGCGTGCGCCTCGGCGAGCGCGCCCGCGACCGGCTCGAGGATGTCGGCGGCGTCCGCGGGCCCGAGCGGGCCGTGGCGCCGCACCAGCTGCGAGAGCGTGCCGCCCTCGAGCAGCTCGCTGATGAAGAACGGCGCCTGCACGTCGCCTTCGAGGTAACCGAAGTCGTAGATGCGCAGCGTGTTCGGATGCGAGAACTGCGACAGCGCGAACGCCTCCTGGACGAAGTGCTCGTACGCCGTCTTGTACGCGGCCTCGCCGGGACGCAGCCGGTGGAAGACCTTGATCGAGACCGGGCGGAACAAGCGGCGGTCGCGACCCTCGTAGATGATCGCCATCCCGCCTTGGGCGATCGCGCTGCCGACCTCATACCGGTCGAGCAGGCTGCGACCGGACAGGCCGAGCGAATCCTCCACTGCCCCGATGGTCCCGCTCGTCGGGAGTAGTGTCAATTCTCCGGAGACGTAAGGCGCTGCGGACAGTTGTGGGCACCGCGTGAGATCCGGGCCGATGTGCTCGATCGCCTCAGCGAGCGCGTACGCCACAGATCGTGGCACGTCGCCTCGTGTGATTCCGCGTGATCGCCCGACCACGCGCTTTGCATATGCACTCATCGAGGGACCTCACGCGCGTGTGCAGAAATCCAAAACACGACGATCTTGAAGGCTCCCTCGCCAAGCGTAGGTTGAAACGATGGCCGCCCTTCGACGCCGCACCGGCAGCGACGACGTCACGGTGTCCTCGGTCATGAGCCGGGACGTGCTCTGCGTCGCGCCCGACATGAGCCTGGCGGCCCTCGCCGAGCTCATGATCGGCAAGCACGTGCGCAGCGCGCCGGTGTGCGACGAACGCGGCCGCGTGATCGGCGTGGTCTCGATGTCGGATCTCGCGCGTGGCGGCGGCACGACCGTCGGCGATGTGATGATGCCGTTCGCGTTCACCCTCGCGGCGTCGGCGAGCCTCGCGCGCGCGGCCGCGCTGATGGCGTACGAGGGCATCGGCCGCGTCGTGGTCGTCGAGCCCGACGGCACGGTCGCCGGCGTGGTGTCGGCGGTCGACGTCATGCGGTGGCTCGCGCGCGCCGAGGGCTACGTCGTGCCCGGCTACACGCAAGACGAGCGCGTCGAGTCGGCCGCGAACCGCGTGCTGGTCGTCGACGACGATCCCGACATCCGCGATCAGCTCGCCGAGATCCTCGCCGAAGAGGGCTACGAGGTGATCACCGCGGCCAACGGGCGCGAGGCGCTCGAGCGGCTGCGCGACGGCGGCCGCCCCGCGCTGATCCTGATGGACCTGCTCATGCCCGTGATGGACGGCTGGGCGCTGCGCGCGGAGCTGGAGCGAGACCCGCGCACGCGCGAGATCCCGGTCGTCTTGTTGTCGGGCCAGGGCAACGCGCGCGAAGAGGCGACCCGCCTCGACGCGCACGCGTGCTTGGTCAAGCCGGTCCCGTACCCGACGTTGCTCGGCACCGTCCAGAAGTTCTGCGCCGCGTGACCCGCACGAGAGAGCGCTTCGATCGCAGGGGGAAACGAGAAGTCATGCAAGTCACCAATCGAAACGGATCGCAGCAAGAGCGCGGCAAGAAGGGCAAGCGCGGCGGTGACGCCGCCGCCAAGCCGAACGGGCCCAACGGGAACGGCGTGAAGGAAGAACCACCGAAGAAGAACGGGGCCAACGGCGCGCACGCGGAGCGCGACCTCGGCCTCGGCTTCTCGGCGGCGGAGCTCTTGCGCGCGCTGCGCGCGTTCAAGCGCGGTGACTTCTCGGTCCGCCTCTCGCTCGATCACACCGGCGTCACCGGCGAGATCGCGCAGGCGTTCAACGACGTCGTCGACATGAACGAGCGCCTCACGCGCGAGATCGCGCGGGTCGGCGAGATCGTCGGCCGCGAGGGCCGCCTCGGCCACCGCGCGTCGCTCGACGATCTCAGCGGCGACTGGCGCACCGCGATGGACGCGCTCAACATGCTGGTCGCCGACATGTCGCGCCCGACCGCCGAGGTCCGGCGCGTGATCACGGCGATGGCGTCCGGTGATCTGTCGCAGACGATGTCGCTCGAGATCGACGGGCGTCCGCTCAAGGGCGAGTTCCTCGCCAACGCGAAGGTGGTCAACGGCCTGGTCGAGCAGCTCGGCTCGTTCGCCGCGGAGGTCACGCGCGTCGCGCGCGAGGTCGGCGTCGAGGGCAAGCTCGGCGGCCAGGCGCAGGTGAAGGGCGTCGCCGGCACCTGGAAGGATCTCACCGACTCGGTGAACCTGATGGCAGGCAACCTGACCGATCAGGTGCGCAACATCGCCGAGGT
>DATJIA010000115.1:0-8246 GCA_035493675.1 Kofleriaceae bacterium
CCGCGCGATCGCCGCGGCGTCGGCCGGTCCGATCGCGACGTCGACGACGGGCGGGCAGGGCGACGGCGCCGACTCCGCCGCGACGCTCGCGATCACGACGCCGGGCCCCGACGTCATCGCCGCGAGCGCGCGCGCGAACGCCTCGCCGCGCGCATCGCCGCCGAGCTCGACGATCGTGATGCCCTCGCGCGCCCGCATCACGCGCGCGACCCGGCGCACGAAGGCGGCGCCGTCGTGGCCGCCCGGATCGATCGCCGCCGAAGCCGCGACCTCGTCGATCGACCCGCGCGCGATCGGTGCCGGCGCGCGCCCGCCGGCGATCGCCTCGATCTGATGGCGCCGGATCGCCTCGGCGGTCACCTCGGCGAGGTCCGCGCCCGCCGGCCCCCACACGCGCGCCGCGCCGCCGCGCGCGCCGAGCACGCGCGCGAGCGCCGCCAGCGCATCGTCGGCGCCGACGACCGGCGGCGCCGCGAGCACGCCGGGCGATCCGCGAGCCGGCGCGGGACCCGCGCGGAACGCGTCGGGAGAGCCGGAAGCGAGCGGGGAGATCGATGCGCGCGCGCGCCGGCGCCGCAGGTGATCCAGCGATGCGCTGATCGACTCGAGCTCGTCGGCGAACGCGGCCGCCGACGACGGCCGATCGTCGGGCGACTTCGCGAGCGTGCGCGCGATCACCTCGGCCAGCGGCGCGGGCAGCTCGTCGAGGATCGCGGCGCGCTCGCGCAGGATCGCGCGCACGAGCGACGCCGTGTCGCGCTCGCCGAACGGTGGCGCGCCCCGCACCGCGTGCCAGAGCGTCGCGCCGAGCGCGTACAGATCGCTGCGCGGCTCCGCGCTGCCCGCGAGCGCCTCGGGCGCGAGATACGCGGGCGTGCCCCGCGCGGCCCCGAGCGCCCGGCGCGCCGTCGACAGCCCGAGATCGAGCAGCACCGCGCGCGCCTGCTCGCCGGTCCCGACCCACAGGACGTTCTGCGGCGCGACGTCGTGGTGGAGGAGCCCGGCGGCGTGCACGGCGGCGAGCGCGCCCGCGAGATCCGACGCCGCGCTCCAGATCATCCGCGCGAGCGCCGCGGCGCTCTTCGGCGAGCGCAGCGGCGCCGCCGCGTCGGCGAGCGGCACGCCGTCGATCAGATCCGCCGTGAAGTAGATCGTGCCCGGCGCGAGCGGACCGGTGCGCGCGCTCGCGAGCTCGCGCACGCGCACCAGCGACGGATGCGAGAGCTGCGCGAGGTGCGCGAACTCGGTGACGAGCGCGCGCTCCGAGGCTCCATCGCCCCGTGTCATCGATCCGGCCATCACCTTCAAGACGCAGCGCTCGCCGCGCTCGAGATCGTCGACCGCCCACACGGTGCCTTGCGCACCGCTGCCGCGCTTCTCGCGGAGCTCGTACCGACCGTCCACGATCTCGCCACGCGCCACGCCTCTATTGCCAATCATGTTGGCACCCGTGTCAACACACTTGGCGCCCCCGCGCCAACAGAGTCGGTGTGATACGGTCCGACCCGTGGCGGACGACGAGAGGACCAAGCGCCGCGTCGGCGACGCCACGCGCCAGCGCATCGACCATCTCGCGGACGGCTGGGAAACCCCGAAGCCGGATGGAGAAAACGACGACTCGATGGCGCGGCTCCCGACCGTCCCGCGCCAGCGCCAAGCGCGCCCGAGCCGACCGCCCCCACCGCCGCCGGGGGCGCCTGGCCGAACCGCACCGCCGTCGGGGACCGATCCGACCGTGCCGGCCGCGTCCGCGGTCGCGAGCGACACGCTGCCGACGCCGCGCGAGGACGAGACGACGCTGATGGCCGAACCGCCGGTGCGCGCGCCGGAGCCGGCGGTCGCGCGCCAGCACCCGAAGCGCAGCCTGGCCGGCGACGTCCGCTACACGTTCGAGGTCACGCTCGGCGTCGCGCGGGCGCGCAAGGAGCTGGCCGAGATCGAGCAGCAGATCGCCAGCGAGCGCACCGCGCGTGACGCGGCGCTCGTCGAGATCGGCGCCGGCGCGATCGCCGACGAGGCGCTCGCGCACCCCGCGCTCGACAAGGCGCGCGAGGAGCTGGTCGCGATCGAGGAAGAGCGCGCGAAGCACGCGGGCACCGCGGCGGCCGCCGAGGCGGAGATCACCGCGCAGCGCCGCGATCGCGAGCGCGAGGCCGCGCAGCTCGCCAAGGACATCGCCGCCGGCGAGGCCGAGCTCGCCAAGCTCACCGAGCAGCTCGCGCCGCTCGAGCGCGACGCACAGGCCGCGCGCCGCAAGCTCGCCGAGCACAAGGACACGCTCGCGTCGATCGACCGGCGCATCGCGTCCGCCGAGGCGAGCAAGGTCGCGGTCGCGAAGAAGAAGATCGATCCGGCGGCGATCGCCGCCGAGCTCGCGACCTTGCGCGCGGATCGCGGCGTGGTCGCGAAGGAGGAACCGGGCATCGCCGCCGAGCTCGACGCGCTCAACCCGCGGATCGCCGCGCTCGCCGCCGACCGCGCCGCCGTCGAGAAACGGCTCAAGGAGGCGCGCGAAGCCGACGCCGAGGCCGCGCGCCGCGCCGACGACGTCTGCGCCGCGATCGCCGCGCGCAAGAAGGTCGAGGACCGCGCGGTGAAGGAGGCGGAGGCACGCCGCGAGAAGGCGCTCGGCGCCCTCGGCGAGCGCCTCTACCTCGATCGCGCGAAGGGGCTGGGCCCGCGCGCGCGGGGGATCGAAGAGCGCGAGCTCGCGATCGCGACCAACGAGCGCCGCGTCCTCGAGCTGAAGGACGTGCTCGCCAGCGTCGACAAGCCCGCGGTCATCCGCGGCGTCGCGCTGCTCGCCGGCGCGCTCGTGGTGTCGATCGCGCTGCTCTGGTGGCTGTTGTAGCCGGAAGCGAGCGTCACCCGCGGAGCATCTGCTCGAGCTTGTCGACCGCGAGCAGCGTCAAGACGTAGCGCGTGCTGCCCAGCGCGAAGCCGAGCGCGCCGACCGCGATCGCCGCGGCGCCGGCGAGCCGCCGTCCACCGGAGTGCTCGCGCCGCCGATAGGCGACCACACCGAGCCCGATCGCCGCGATCCCGAGCCCCATCGCGACGAACATCCCGGGCCACGGCAAGGCCGCCGCCACCGCGGCGGCGATCGCGAGCACCAGCGCAAGCGTCGACACGGGGCGCACCGTACCGCGCTGATCCGACAGCGTGATCTGACGAGGGGTGTGCTATACGGCCCCCCTCATGAGCGAGCCCGTGACCCGAGCCGGCTTCTGCGCCCTCCTCGGGCTGCCGAACGTCGGCAAGTCCACGCTCATGAACCGCCTGGTCGGCCGGCGCCTGGTCGCGGTCTCGCCCAAGCCGGAGACCACGCGCAACCGCATCGTCGGCGTCCACCTCGTGGAAGCGGCCGAGACCAAAGCGCAGATCGCGTACGTCGACACGCCGGGGCTGCAGATGGGGCGGGGCGCGCTCCGCCGCTTCATGCGCGAGGAGACGACCACCGCCGCGTCCGAGTGCGACGTCGCGCTGCTGGTCGTCGACGCGACCGACGCCCGCGAGCGCGGCCCGCGCCGCCTCGACGAGCCCGACGCGTTGCCGCTCGCGCAGGCCGCGAAGCGCGCGCCGACCGTCGTCGCGCTCAACAAGGTCGACAAGGTCGCGAAGCCCGAGCTCTTGCCGCTGATCGAAGCCTGGTCGGCGTGGAGCGAGAGCGTCGAGGTCGTCCCGATCGCCGCCTTGCACGGCGACGGCCTCGATCGCCTCGAGCGCGCGATCGCCGCGCGCCTTCCGGAATCGCCGCTCCTGTTCCCGACCGACATGGTCACCGATCGCGCCGAGCCGTTCCTCGCCGCCGAGCTGATCCGCGAGCAGCTCTATCACCAGCTCGGCAAGGAGCTGCCCTACGCGAGCGCGGTCGTGATCGAGCGCTTCGAGGAGCGCCCCGCCGGCGACGTCGCGATCGGCGCGATCATCGCCGTCGAGCGCGAGTCGCAGAAGGCGATCGTCGTCGGCAAGGGCGGCCGCCGCATCAAGGAGCTCGGCATCGCCGCGCGCGAAGCGGTCGCCGAGCTGTTCGCGTGCCCGGTGCACCTGAGCCTGCACGTGAAGGTCGTGCCCGACTGGAGCCGCGAGGACGCGGGGCTCGCGAAGGTCGGCTACGGAGGACCGGAATGAGCGATCGCGAGATCGAGATGCCCCAGGTCGCGATCGTCGGCCGCCCGAACGTCGGCAAGTCGACGCTCTACAACCGCCTCGTCGGCGGACGGCCCGCGCTCGTGCACGACACGCCCGGCCTCACGCGCGATCGCCGCTACGGCACGTGCGAGTACTTCGGCAAGGAGATGCGCGTCGTCGACACCGGCGGCCTCGATCCCGAAGCCGAGGCCGACGTCGTCGGCGCCGGCATCCATCGCCAGGCGTGGCGCGCGATCGACGAGAGCGATCTCGTGATGCTGGTCGTCGACGCGACCACCGGCGTCACGCCGCTCGACTCCGAGATCGCGAAGATGCTGCGCAAGACCGGCAAGCCGATCGTGCTGGTCGCGAACAAGGTCGACTCGCCCAAGCGCGACGCGCAGGTCGCGGAGCTGCATCGCTTGGGGCTCGGCGAGCCGTGGGCGGTCAGCGCCGCGCACGGCCGCGGCATCGACGCGATGCTCGAGACGATCGTCGGGAAGCTCAGCTTCGAGCCGAAAGCGCCCGAAGCGCCCGAAGAGGAGATCGAGGAAGAGGTCGAAGACGAAGAGCCGCGCGCGCTGCGCGTCGCCTTCGTCGGCAAGCCGAACGCCGGCAAGTCCTCGCTGACCAATCGCCTCGTCGGCGAAGAGCGCTCGCTCGTCCATCACGTCCCCGGCACGACGACCGATCCGGTCGACACGCCGTTCACGATGAACGGCGTCGACTACCTGCTCATCGACACCGCGGGCATCCGCCGCCGCTCCAAGGTCGACGTCGAGATCGAGAAGATCGCGGTCTCGATGGCGCACGGTCAGATCCAGCGCGCCGATGTCTGCGTGCTCGTCATCGACGCGTCGCTCGGCCCGAGCGAACAAGACGCGCGCCTCGCCGGCGCCGTCGAGGAAGCGGGCCGCGGGCTCGTGATCGCGCTCAACAAGAGCGATCTCGTCAAGGGCGCCGAGGCCGAGAAGGCGCTGCGCCAGCAGATCAAGGACACCTTCCACTTCCTAGACTGGGCGCCGGTCGCGATGCTCAGCGCGTCGCGCGGCGACGGCACCGACAAGCTGATGGATCTCGTCGCGCGCGTCGCGCGCGAGCACGCCAAGCGCGTCGCGACCGCCGAGCTCAACCGCTTCTTCGCCGAGGTCGTCGAGGTCACGCCGCCGCCGCTGCACCACGGCCGCGCGGTCCGGATCCACTACATCACGCAGGGCGGCACCCGCCCGCCGACGATCCTCTTGTGGGCGAACACGCCCGGCGGCGTGTCGCCCGCGTACCGGCGCTTCCTCGTCAACCAGCTGCGCAAGCGCTACGGCTTCCGCGGCACGCCGATCCGGATCGTCGTGAAGCAGAAGTCAGGCGATCGCCACAAGCCCGAGAAGATGGCGCCGAAAAAACCGCGCCGTCAAAAGTAGCCCCAGCGCCACGTCGTCCGCACGCCGGCGGTGAAGATCGTCGTGTCGCCCGCGAACGAGCCCAGGCGGATCTCGACGCCGAAGCTGCGATCGCGATCCTGCAGCCAGTCGAGCCCGCCGCCGAGCTCGAGCAGCGGATCGACCCCGGACGCGAGCGGCCCGCCGCCGAGCAGCACCGCGCCGCCCGAGACCTCGACGTACGGCACGTACTTCAAGACGTCGAAGCGGTACACGATCCCGGCCGCGCCCCACGCCGCCCACGTCGTGCCGCCGCCGACGAACCCGCCGCCGACCGCCGACACCCGCCACGACAACGCCTCGCTGATCCCGCGCTCGTAGGTCGCGCCGATCATCGCGCCCGCGTCGGGCGACGCCGGCTTGCCGTCCTTGTCGAGGGTCGCGTAGGTCGCGTAGCCGAGCGACGGGCTGAGCGCGCTCTCGCCTTCACCCGCGTACGCGACCGATCCGAGAACGCACAGGACTGCGATCGCGCGGAGCACGGATCCCAGTTAGCACGAAGCGGGCAACCCATGTTGCCTGCACATGGTCCAAGACCGTGAATTGACAGGTACGAGCGCCGGTGCTACCACCCGCGCTCGCTCGCACCGAGGGACCCCGTGGCCAAGAAAGATCCCGAAACCAAGCCCGCGAAGACCGAGCCCGTTAGCGCGAAGGAGCCCGCGGCGACTGATGCCGCGAAGGCGACTCCGAGCAAGAAGGGCCAACCGGTCCCGATCCACGGTCCCGACTCGCTGATCGATCGCCTCTACCCGCACATCAAGAAGATCGCGGTCGGCGCGATCGCGCTGTTCGCGGTGATCGGCGGCTGGGTCGCGTATCGCTACATGCAGCATCGCCACGAGGCGAGCAACACGACGAAGATCTCGGGCGCGCTCGACCTCGCGCGCGCGAAGGTCACGACGGCGACGCCCGATCCGAAGAAGGCGACGAAGGAGACCACCTTCGCGACCGCGAAGGAGCGCGCGCAGGCCGCCGCCGACGCGTTCGCCGAGGGCGGCTCCGCGGCGAAGAAGAACGGCGTCTACCAGGCCTCGCTCCTCATGGACGCGGGCAAGCTCGACGACGCCGAGGCGCTCTACAAGGCGCACACCGGCGACGAAGGCCTCGACGGCGCGCTCGCGCGCGAAGGCCTCGGCTACGTCTACGAGGCGCGCGCCGCCGCGGCCAAGGACGCCGCCGAGCAGCAGAAGCACTACGCGGAGGCGCTCGACGCGTTCAAGCAGGTGCAGCTCGACGACAAGGGCCCGCGCCGCGACTACGCGCTCTACGATCAGGCGCGCATGCTCCATCAGCTCGGCAAGAACGGCGAGGCGAAGGCGGCGCTCGACAAGGCGCTCGAGGTCGCGCCGAAGAGCGAGATCAAGGGCGACATCGAGGCGCAGCTCGCGCTGGTCGAGGCGCCGTGATCCGATTCGCAACGATCGCGCTCGTGCTGGGCGCGTGCGCGCGCGGCCCCGTCGATCCCGACGCCGTCGATCCGATGCGCGCGGTGCCGCACGATCCGATGGGCTTCCCGGCGCTGCACTTGCGCTGGCGCGTGCAGACCGCGGATCGCATCGCGGAGATCAAGCCGCAGGAGTTCGCGTCGCCGATCGTCGATCGCGACACCGCGTACGTCGGCACCGCGACCGGCACGTTCTTCGCCGTGCGTCTCAACGACGGCCACGTCCGCTGGCACAAGCCGCTCGGCGCGGTCTCCGCGGGCGCGGCGCTCGCGTTCCCGAACCTCTACATCGGCACCAACGACGGCGAGCTCCTGTGCCTCGACGCCGCGACCGGCGCGAAGTGCAACCCGCTCGGCGCCAAGGCGCAGTGGCCGTATCAGAGCCGCGGGCCGATCGAGCAGGCGCCGGTGCTCACCGCCGATCTCGTCGTGTTCGCGAACGAGGCCGACACCGTCGTCGCCGTCGACGCGCGCACCGGCGCGTTCCGCTGGCAGTACAAGAGCGAGACGCCCGACGAGTACACGCTGCGCGGCCATGCGGGCGTCGCCGTCGACGGCGATCTGATCTACACGGGCTTCTCGAACGGCACGCTGGTCGCGCTGCGCGCGTCGACCGGCTCGGTCGCGTGGCTGACGTCGCTCAAGGGCGACGCGGATCGCTTCTTCGACGTCGACGCGACGCCGGTGATCGTCGGGCAGACCGTGTTCGCGACGTCGTCGTCGGGCGGCGTGTTCGCGCTCGACAAGGCGACCGGCCTGGTGCGCTGGCACGTGCCGCTGTTCGAGGGCAACCAGCCCGGGCAGCCGCCGGGCAACGTCGGCGGCCTCGCCTCCGACGGCAAGACGCTGTTCGTCACCGCCGCGGATCAAGGCGTGTACGCGCTCGATCTCGACGGCAACGTGCTCTGGCGCCAAGGCACGCGCGGCGCCGGCGAGCCGGCCGCGCCGGTGATCTCCGGCGATCTGCTCTTCTACACGCTCACCGATGGCGGCCTCTTCGTCGCCGAGAAGCGCACCGGGAACGTGCTGCAGTACTTCGATCCGGGCGACGGCGTCTCCGCCTCGCCCGCGCTCACGCTCGACGACCGCGTGATCGTGCTGACCAACCGCGGCGGCCTGTACAACTTCGATCTCGACCGCCCGGAGTAGCGGAGCCGTCGTCCGTCGTCCGTCGACCGTCGTCCGGATCAGATCCGGAACACGGACGACGGGAGACGGACGACGGACGACGG
>DATJIA010000116.1:0-18571 GCA_035493675.1 Kofleriaceae bacterium
CTAGCCGTCGACGGCTCCCTCAGCGATCTCGCCGTGAATCGGGCCATCCAGCGTGTCTCCGGAGAGCTACGCGCGTGTTACCTGCGCACCGCGAAGAGCCCGCAGCGCGCGACCGCGCGCGCACGCTTCGAGATCGACGAGAGCCGGCGCGCGATCGCGATCCACGCCGACGGGCCGCTCGCGTCGTGCGTGAGCGACGCGCTGCGCGGCGTGCGCACCGAGACGCCGCCCGACGTCGGCACCGAGAAGGTCTCGTTCACGATCATCTTCGAGGGCGTGCGGTGAAGCTCGCGGCGCTCCTGATCCTGTGCGCCGGGTGCCTCGGGCCGCGCGTCTCCGACGAGCTCGAGGAAGAAGGCGCCGGCATCCTGCCCGCCGGATCGATCGTCCCGTCGGCCGACGGCACGCCGCTCGACGCCACGATCTCGATGAAGGACGGGCTCGCGGGCACGGTGCCGCGGCGCTCCGTCTTCGCCGGCGGCGCGCCCGCGCACGCGTGGGATCTCGGCAACGCGCCCGACTTCGCGATGCCGGTGTTCGTGCTCGTGCGCGAGACCGCGCCCGGCACCTACGAGGAGCTCGATCATCCGCCGATCGCCGACTCGATCCCGGGCAAGCCGACCTACTCGCCGTTCGCGTCGATCTTCTACGTCGAGGTCACCGACGCCTACGCCGGCGAGATCCTGACCAGCACGTACGCGGTGCAAGAGGCGGTCGATCGCGGGCTCGTCGCAGCGCCGTACGTCGCGAAGGAGGGCATGCACGCGCCGATCGTCGGCTCCGACGTGATGCTCGACACCGGCGCCGCGCCGCTCGCGCCGGCGACGCGCATGTACTGGAACGGCGTCGCGGTGCGCTTCTACGACTTCGGCGAATTCGAGCTGCCCGACGGCGTGCACGTCGCCGCGGCGCCGCGCTACGTGCTGCGCCGCGACGGCAGCGAGCCGCTCAGCGAGCCGATCCGCGAGATCGACATGGACGGCGACGGCGACACGCTCGACTCGAACGACGTCTACGACGTCTCGATCGACTCGCCGCGCCGCCGCACGATCAACGTCGCGGTCCCGCCGTCGACCGCCTCGATCGACACGTCGAAGGACGAGCGCGTCGCCGATCTGAAGGACGCGACGCAGCTCTTCGATCCCGCTCCGACGAGCACCGTGCTCGCGTTCGAAGCGACCGACGAGTACCGCGACCTCCCGCTGCAGACCACGCCGGGGGGCCTGTGAAACGCGCGTTGATGATCCTGCTGATCGGCGGCTGCGTCGATTCGCTCGCGCCCGACGTCGGGCCGATCGCGCACGCGCCGTGCACCGACGACGACTCCAACCCCGATCGCGACGTGCACTTCGCCGCCGATCTGCACGACGGCATCTTCGCGAGCGAGACCTTTCACTGCGTGCGCTGCCACACGCCGAGCGGCGCGACGCCGATCGGCTACGAGGTCACCGGCCTCGATCTCTCGAGCTACGACACGCTGACCGCGGGCGCGCGCGGCTTCGCGGTCGTCGTGCCCGGCGCGCCGTGCGCGAGCGTGCTCGTGCAGAAGCTCGGCGAGGCGCCGCCGTTCGGCGGGCGCATGCCGCTCGACGGTCCGCCCTTCCTCACCGACGACGATCTGCAGCTCGTCGCGGATTGGATCGCGGAGGGCGCGCGTGAGAACTAGGCTCGCGTTCCTCGGCACGATCGCGATCGCGGTCGCGTGCGGCGCGACGGCCGAGTACGAGCCGCTCACCGCGTCGGTCGCCGGCGCGCCGGCCGACGTGCGCGCGGCGTGCGAGCTCGCGGCGGTGCGCTGCAGCCACTGCCACACGCTCGAGCGCGTGCTCGACGCGCCGGCGACCGATCCGTCGTACTGGCGCACGTACGTGCGGCGCATGCGGCTCACGCCGGGCAGCGGCATCCGCCCCGACGAGGAGCCGACGATCCTGCACTGCTTGATCTATCGCTCGTTCGGGCCGGAGGCGGTGTCGTCGCGATGAAGACCCTCGCATTCCTGATCGTGCTCGTGCTCGCCGCGGCGGCGTACGCCGGCGACGACAAGGACGCGAAGCCCTCGCGCAACTTCGCGGGCTCGGTGCAGCTCGACTACCTCGCGGTGCCGACCGATCGCCACGCGCACGCGATCGCGTTCGACGGCGCGACCGTCGAGCTGTCGATGAAGCTCACGCAGGATTTCGGCGACTCGGTGACGTCGAGCGTGAAGGTGTGCGTCGCGTGCCACGGCCTCGAGGTCGGCATGGCGTACTTCGACGTGCGCACCGCCGACGAGCTCGACTTCCGCGTCGGCCGCTTCACGCCGAGCTTCGGCAGCTTCCCGCTGCGCAGCGATCCCGCCAACCACCGCACCAGCGACAAGCCGCTGCCCTACGACATGGGCCGCATGCTGCACTTCCGCGACTTCGACGAGGGCATCCTGCCCGCGCCGTGGGTCGACAACGGCCTCGAGATCAACGGCACGCACTTCTTCGGCCACGCGCAGCTCGACTACGCGGCCTACGCGATCAGCGGTCCGAAAGCCGGACAGCAGCCGACCGACTTCGACTACACGCTGTCGCGCTCACCCGAGCGCTACTACGTCGACAACAACAGCGAGCCGACCGTCGGCGCGCGCGTGGCGACGACGATCGAGACCGGCGACACGTCGTCGATCGAGCTCGGCGCCTCGGCGATGGCGGGCCACTACGATCCCGACGCGAAGCTCGACTTCGAGATCGGCGGCGCCGATCTCGTCGTGCAGATCGGGCACGCGTTCTTGCGCGCCGAGTACCTCGTGCGGCGCACGCGCATCGCGCTCGGCGACGATCCCGCGGTGCGCCTGAAGTACGGTCCGAACGAGGCCGGCGTCTTCGACGATCACGTCCTCAAGGAAGGCTTCTACGGCGAGCTCGAGCTGCCGATCGCGGACGGCGTGACCTTCGTCGGGCGCTGGGACGGCCTGCGCCGGCGCGGAAACGTGCTGGCGACCAGCGAGCTGCGCTCGGACTCCGTCGTCCTGCGCTACACCGCGGCCTTCGCGTTCCGCGTGCACGGCGACCTGCTGCTCAAGATGTCGACCGAGCTCTACGACTTCAGCGACTTCGACGACGAAGCCGCGATCCACCTCGGCTTGGCCGGCCCATTCTAGCGTCGTCCGTCGTCCGTCTCCCGTCGTCCGGAAGACGAGACACCACGACGACAGGTCAGTGCAGCTCCGGAAGTCGGAAGCCGGAAGTCGGAAGTCGGTCAGAACGGCGGCTTCACATTGCGCGAGCCACCGTCGAGCGAGCGCACGAGGTGGAAGATCAGGCCGAGGACGGCGAGGCCGAGCAGGATGTGGATCAGGCCGCCGAAGACGTGCGCGGTGATGACCCCCGCGAGCCAGATCACGAGGAGCACGAGTGCGATCGTTGCCAGCATGATCGACCGTGCCGCGCAGTTCGCGCGCGGCAAGCCGAGCTACCCTGCCGATCATGTGGTGGCAGAGTTTCTACGATCAGATGTATCTGGAGCTCTGGGGCGGCTTCTACGACGAGGCCGCGAGCGCCGCGCAGGCCGACGCGCTGATCGCGATGCTCGGCCTCGCGCCGGGCGCGCGCGTGCTCGACGCGCCGTGCGGGTTCGGCCGCCTGTCGCGTCCGCTCGCCGCGCGCGGCATGAAGGTCACCGGCGTCGACCGATCGCAGGCGCTGCTCGACGACGCGCGCGCCCGCGGCGGCGACATCACCTACGTCTTGCACGATCTGCGCGCGCCGCTCGCGCAACAGGGCTTCGATGCGGCGCTCAACATCTTCTCGTCGATCGGCCACGACGACGACGCCGGCGATCGCGCGGTGTTCGCGACCTTCGCGCACGCGCTCGCGCCCGGCGGCCGCGCGGTCGTCGAGACGATGCACCGCGACGTGCTGGTCGCGCGGCGCGCGAGCGGCGCGCTGAACAATCGGCGCACGTATCCCGACGGCACCGTGATGATCGAGGAGGCGAAGTGGGATCCGGTGCACGGCACCGTCGAGAGCACGTGGAGGTGGAGCGGCCCGCGCGGCGACGGCGAGAAGCGCTCGCGCCTGCGCCTCTACGCGATCCCCGAGCTGATCGCGCTCGTCGAAGGCGCCGGCCTGCACTACGCCGCCGCGTACCAGGGCTGCTCGACGACGCCGTTCACCGGCGACGGCCCGACCGCGGGCGGCCGCGTCGCCCTCGTCTTCACACGCCCGCAATAGATCGACGCGCCGCGCCGCGCGTCGACAGGAGCATGCTGAAACGCCTCGCCGCTTCCCTGCTCTCGCTCGCGCTGCTCGCGCCGGTTGCGAATGCCGATTTCGCGAAGGCGCCGCCGACGACCGGGGAGCTCCAACCGATCACGGTCTCGCGCGAAGCCGTGCGCGCCGCGCTCTCGAAGCGGCGCGAGCACAACCTCGCCGCGTTCCACGCGTACCGCACCGCCGGCGTCTATCCGCACAACTACCGCCGCCCGGGTCCGCTCAACGTCTGGCTCGACGTGCAAGGTCACCTGTGCGCCGCCGCGACGATGATCGACAAGGACGGCTTCCACAAGCTCGTGATGGAGACGGCGAAGACCGACAACGCGATCCGCCTCGCCAACGTCACCGACGGCGCGCTCATGGACTGGATCCTCACGTCGGGCTTCACGCTCGAGGAGATCGATCGCATCCAGCTGCCGATGGACATGCCGGGCGAGACCGATCGCATGCGCCCGGTCGACTGGCGCATCAGCGAGGACACGCGCCTGAAGATCGAGTACCGCGCGACCGAGGCGTGGTTGAAGAAGCACGCGAAGCGCGGCCTCGACGAGGCGGTCGATCGCCTGATGGAGCACCCGGAGCTCGCCGCCGAGCTGGTCGGGCCGTCGCTCGCCTGAACGCGCCTGGAGTCGCGCCCACTTGCGCCCCAGACCGAAGCGGCGCGACGTCCGTCGATATACGGATGCAACGCCTGGTCGCCGCCGTCTTTGCCAGCCTGATCGTCGCCCCGAACGTCTACGCCGGCGCGGTCGCGCACAAGCCGATGCACCATCAGGTCGGCGAGGTCGACTTCGAGCTCGAGTCGCGCGCGGCGCCGCGCCGCCCGACCCCGCCTCCTCCTCCGCCGCCGCGCCGCGAGCTGGTCAAGAAGGCGCTCGTCAAGGCGCGCGCGAAGCACCTCGCGGCGCTGCACAAGTATCGCGACAAGGGCGTGTTCGCGCACAGCCTCGATCGCGCGGGCGAGGTCTACGTGTGGCGCGACGCCGACGGCCACCTCGACGCGGTCGCCGCGATGATGGCGATGGAGACGAAGGATCAGGCGAACCTCGTCGTCGCGCTGTCGTCGCAGCTCAACGGCGTGCACCTGATCGAGTACAACGACGGCACCGTGATGCCGTGGATGCTGACGTCGGGCTTCTCGCTCGACGAGCTCGATCGCATCCAGCGCCCGCACACGCGCCCCGCGGTCGTGCGCGAAGGCGACACGGCGTGGCAGGTCGAGGAAGACGAGCGCCTCGCGAAGTCGTACGGCGCGGTCGAGTCGTACTTGAAGTCGCACGCCGACGACGGCCTCGAAGCCGCGACCGACGCGCTCATGTTGCGCAGCGAGCTCGCGTGGAAGGCGATCGGTAGAACGCCGCCGCGCACCGCGCGTTGAGATCGACGAGAAAGGACTCGTCAGATGATTCGCCGCCTCGCCGCTTCGATCTTGTCGCTCTCCCTCTTGTCGTCCGCTGCGATCGCGCAGGACTTCGCGCAGCCGCCCGCGCCGCGCGGCGCCGTCGCCGACATGGCCGACGTCGAGTACATGCCCGCGCGCATGCACGCGCCGTCGCGCGCGCTCCTGATCCGCGCGCTCGCCAAGCGCCGCGCGCAGAACCTCGCCCGCTTCCACGCGTACCGCACCGCCGGGAAGTTCCCGCACGACTTCATCGCGCAGACCACGCTCAACGTGTGGCGCGATCCCGAAGGGCACCTGTGCGCCGCCGCGACGATCATCGACAAGGATGATCCGGCCCTGGTGCGCCAGGTCGCCGACGAGCAGAACTACGTCAAGCTCGGCGAGGTCCAGAGCGGCGCGCTGCTCGACTGGATCATGACGTCGGGCTTCACGCAGGTCGAGGTCTCGACGATCCAGGAGCCGTTCATGGGTCCGCGCGAGCCGATCCGGCGCGACAACTCGTGGCGCATCGCCGAGGACGCGCGCCTGAAGCGCAAGTACGCCCGCATCGAGGCGATGCTGCGCGCGAACACCGACGACGCGCTCGCGCAGGCGGCCGATCGTCTCGCGGGCAACCCCGAGCTCGCGTGGCAGCTCGTCGGCGAGCTGACGAACAGCTGACGAACGCCTAGCGCTTGCGCTTGCGGCGCTTCTCTTCGTCGTCGCCGTACATCTCGGCGAGCGGGCTGGTCGTCGTCGCCCACATCGTCACGAGGATCGCGAGATCGGCGACCGCGCGCCGGGTCGCCGCCGCCGGGATCACCAGGCCGTAGGTCTCCGACACGAACCGGAACCAGCGCAGGATGCGCAGGATCTCGTCGCGCTCGATCTCGCCGTGCCAGTGCACGACGCGCGAGACGAGCAACTCCTGGTGTCGCCGCAAGAACTCGCCCATCGACAGCGCGTCGTTGATGCGCTCCGACGGCGGCTTGCAGATGTCGAGCAGATCCTCGAGGTACTCGTTCCAGTGGCGCGCGAGCGGATGGTTCGCGGGCCGGCGCAGGAACTTGACGCGCTCGACGGAGAAGTCGGCCTTCACCGCGGTGCGGAAGCGCGGCTGCACCTCCATCAGGTCGTACAAGGTCGGCGGCGACTGCTTGTTGTGCTTGAGGTCGTGCCACGCCCACCGCTTGCGCAGCTCGGCCCAGGTCAAGACGTTCAAGACCGGATCGAGCTCGCTGTCGATCACGACGAAGCGACGATCCTCGTAGCGCACGACCGTGATCCAGTGCTCCCAGCGATCGACGCAGAGCAGGACCGGCGTCTGCTCGCGCAGGCTGCTGATGAGCTCGCGGCGCGCGGCGTCGGCGTCGCCGCGGCGCTTGAGGATCAAGTCGCAGCCGTGCTCGCGGGCGGCGCGCGCGAGCTGGATCTCGTCCGTGCCCGACCACCAGTGCGTCTTCGCGGCGGCGGCGAGCTCTTGCGCGTCGACCGGCCGGCCGAGCGCGACCAGCGCGTGCTTGAGCGCGTACGGCCCGCACGTGTACGTGTTCGGCTGCGGGTAGAACCCGGGAGAGGTCTGCGGCTGGACCCGCGCCATCGGCGCGGGGACTGTACCAGCCGCGCGCGAGGCCGCGCACCTAGCCGAAAGTTCTAGTGATCTCGGGCAGGTATGGGTGGGACTCCCGGCGCGATCATCGATCGGCGCAGGTCGAGGTTCGCCACCAGCTGCTCGCACGCGACGCAGAGATCGACACGATCGCCGTTGGCGAAGAACGGCGTGTTGCCGTCGTGCGAGGTCGCGATGCCGCCGTCCGGAATCGCATCGAGCGCGTCGTGCAGCTCGGCGCCCGCGAGCGTCCCCTCCGCCATCCCGCGGCGATCTTCGACCGCGCGGAAGTACGCGGAGAGCGCGTGCGGCAGCGCGCACGCGCCCGCGGGCACGAACGGCGCGAGCCACTCGGCGTGCGCGAGCCGCGCGATCCAGTCGGTGACGTAGTGCCGGAAGCTCGGATAGGCCGCGAACACGCCGGCGCCCGCGCCACGCGCGTCGATCCAGACCTCGCCGCGCGCGATCACGTAGAGCGCGAGGTAACCGCAGCCGAGGTGCCCGAGCCCGATCACGCCGCCGCGATACGGATCGGCCGGATCGAAGGTCCCACGCGCGAGCGCGCGCTGCACCTCGTGATCGAGCGGCAAGAGGCCGTGATAGGGACCGGCGCCGCCGTCGCCGAGCGTCGTGACCCACGCGCGGTATTCGTCCGGGAACCGGACATTCGCGTCGCGCTCGATCTCCTCGAGCCGCGCCTCGGCGATCGGGGTCCGGAACGCGTAGTCGTGGCGCCGCGCGCCGAAACGCACGCGTTGCGGATCGCGCGACGCGAACAGCGCGACCGCCTCGCGCACGGTGCTCGCAAAGTCGTCATTCTCCATCGGGCACACCGGGAATCAGCTCTGGACGACGACCGTAACCTGTCGCGTGTGCGGCGCGGTGCGGTGCTCCCAAACGTACAAGCCTTGCCACGTGCCCAGCTCCAACCTCCCGCCCGCCACCGGGATCCCGATCGACGTCTGCGTCAGCACGCAGCGCACGTGCGCGGGCATGTCGTCGTCGCCCTCGTCGTTGTGCGTGAACAGGCGATCTCCGTCGGGGACCAGGCGCGCGAAGAAGGCGTCGAGGTCGCGCCGCACCGACGGATCCGCGTTCTCGCAGATGATCAGCGAAGCGCTGGTGTGGTGGATGAAGACCGTCGCGAACGCATCGCCTGCGCCCGATCGCGCGACCGCGTCGGCCACCTCGCGCGTGATGTCGTACGTGCCGCGTCCGCGGGTCGCCACCTCGATGCGCGTGCGATGGATCATGCCCCGGCTTCCCACGCGGCGGACGCGCTGTCCAGGTACAGGTTTTCGTGACAAGGCCCGAACTGACTTGGTAAGACGAGGGAGGTGAAGCGCTACGTCGACGAGCTGACCGATGTGGTGCGGTCGCAGCTCGCGCTGGTCGCCGGCGTGAAGGACCAGCTCGCGTACGGCCTCCGCGCGCGCATGCGCGAGGGCTACACGCGCCACGACTTCCGCGCCGACGTGCTCGCCGGCCTCGTGGTCGGGATCGTCGCGCTGCCGCTGTCGATGGCGCTCGCGATCGCGACCGAGGTGCCGCCGCAGCACGGCCTCTACACCGCGATCGTCGCCGGCATCATCTGCGCGCTGCTCGGCGGCACGCGGCTGCAGGTCACCGGCCCGACCGCCGCGTTCGTCGTGATCCTCGTGCCGATCGTGCGCCAGTTCGGCGTCGCCGGGCTGCTCGTCGCCGGCATGATGGCGGGGATCATCTTGCTCTTGATGGGCATCGCGCGCCTCGGGCGCTTGATGCAGTTCATCCCGCATCCCGTGACGAGCGGCTTCACGATGGGCATCGCGGTCGTGATCGGGGTCGGGCAGCTGAAGGATGTGATGGGCGTATCCCTGGTCGGCGCCGACGGCTCGAAGCCCGACGGCACGATCGAGACGATCGGGCGCTTGTTCCAGGTCGCCGGGCACACCAACGGCTGGGACGTCTTGATCGCGGTCGTCACGCTGGCGCTCCTGCTCGGCATCCCGCGGATCATCAAGCGCATCCCCGCGCCGCTGATCGCGCTCACGCTCGCCGCGGTGCTCGCGGTCGTGCTCGAGAAGCTGATCGGCGGCTTCCACGCGGCGACGATCGGCTCGAAGTTCACGTCGACGATCGACGGCGAGACGATCCGCGGCATCCCGCCGCTGCCGCCGCTGCCGATGTTGCCCTGGGATCTGCACGACACCTTGCACAAGGTGTCGGACTTCCACCTCGACTACGCGACGATCAAGGCGCTCTTGCCGTCGGCGTTCGCGATCGCGATGCTCGGCGCGATCGAGTCGCTGATGGCCGCGGTCGTCGCCGACGGCATGAGCGGCACGAAGCACGATCCCAACGCGGAGCTGATCGCGCTCGGCATCGGCAACATCATCGTGCCGTTCTTCGGCGGCATCGCGGCGACCGGCGCGATCGCGCGCACCGCGACCAACATCCGCGCCGGCGGGCGCTCGCCGATCTCGGTGATCGTGCACTCCGTCTTCGTGCTCGCGTGCACGATCGCGCTCGCGCCGCTGGTCGCGTACCTGCCGATGGCGGCGATGGCGGCGCTGCTCTTGATCGTCGCGCGCAACATGAGCGAGGCGCGCCACTTCGTGCGCTTGGTCCGGATCGCGCCGCGCGCCGACGTGATGGTGCTGCTCGCGTGCTTCGGCCTCACCGTCGTCTTCGACATGGTGATCGCGGTGTCGGTCGGCGTCGTGCTCGCCGCGCTCCTGTTCATGCGGCGGATGGCGGTGATGACGAGGATCGAGCTCGACACCGAGACCTCGACGACGTACGAGGCGCCGCCCGGCGTGCGCATCTACGAGATCGCGGGCCCGATGTTCTTCGGCGCGGCGAAGACCGCGATGGAGACGCTCGACACCGTGGGCAGCGAGACGCGCACGCTGATCCTCGCGATGGAGCACGTGCCGGTCATGGACGCGACCGGCATGGTCGCGCTCGAGACGATGCTCGATCGGCTGCACCGATCGAATCGCAAGGTGATCATCGCGGGCCTCCAGCCCGAGCCGACCGAGGTGCTCGCGCGCGCGGGCATCAAGCGCATCCCGGGTCGGCTCGCGTTCGCGCCCGACATCGAGACCGCGCTCAGCATGGCGATCGTCCACGAAGCGCGGCAGACCCCGCCCGCCGGCGTGCAGCTTTCTTGAGGCACGGCTTCGGCGCGATCGCGATCCGAGGGCGCGGCAGCTTGTGTCGCTTCGCCGGTTCGATCGCGAGCGACTCGATCTGCGCATCGGGGATCGGCGCGGGCGCGCTCGGCGGCGCCGGGCGCGCGGCGGCCAGGCGCGCCGGATGCGGCTCGTTCGCGTTGCGCTTGCCGAGCCACACGCCGAACACGCCGGCGCCGACGATCGAGACGACCGCGGCGAGCGCGATCCACGCCTGCCGCGCGCGGCGGCGGCGCGTGCGCAGATCGGGGCGCGTGCGGATCCCGCTGGCGCCGCTGAGCGTCGTCTGCGCGGTCCTGCGGCGGCGCCCCGGCTGATGAATGGGCACGAGCGGCGTCGACACCGCCGGCATCAGCACGCCGCCGCCGAGATCGCCGAGCGCGCCGACGACGTCGTCGGCGGTCGCCGGCCGGCGCGCCGGATCCTTCGCGAGCAGCTCGCGCACGATCTCGTCGAGCTCCGCCGGCAAGCGCGGATCGATCGCGCGCAGCGACGGCGGCGGCTCGCTCACGTGCGCGCGCATGACGTCGCCGATGTCGCCGGTGAACGGCGGGCGTCCGGTCAGCAAGCGGAACATCAAGCAGCCGAGCGCGTAGAGATCGGCGCGGTGATCGACCTGGCCGTCGCCGCGCACCTGCTCGGGCGCCATGTAATCGGGCGTGCCGAGCACGACGCCGATCTGCGTGCGCAGGCACGGATCGCGATCGCCGCCGAGCTTCGCGATGCCGAAGTCGAGCAGCTTCACGCGCAGCCCCGCGGGCGCGCCGCGATCCTCGAGCAAGAAGATGTTGTCGGGCTTGAGATCGCGGTGCACGACGCCCGCTCGATGCGCCGCGCCGAGCGCGCTCGCGATCTGCGCCACGATCGACACGATCTGTGTCAGCGGGAGCCCGCCGCGGCGCAGGCGCTGTGACAGCGTCTCGCCGCGCAGGAGCTCCATGATGATGTACGAGGTGCCGTCGTGCAGGCGGCCGACGTCGAAGATCTCGACGATGCCGAGGTGCCGGATCGCGCTCGCGGCGCGCGCCTCGTTGAAGAAGCGCTGCAGCACCGCGGGATCACCGACGTGGTGCGGCAAGAGCACCTTGATCGCGGCGAGCGAGCCGAGCAGCGAGTGCTCCGCGAGATAGACCGTCCCCATCCCGCCCTCGCCGAGCTTCGACACCAACCTGTATTTCCCGAGGACGTTTCCCAGCACGAGGTCGACACAGTGCAACGCATGTGCCCCCCGATACGGGAGAGTCACGCCGTGTGTTGCCAACTCGTGCCCGGGTCGTACGGGGTCTACGTCGCGATCCGCCGACGGTGTCGCTCGCGTGCCTCAGCGGGTGGGGGCTGAGGCCTCGGTCACCGTTGCGCCCGCGTCGTCGGCGACCACGAGGATCGCGAAGCGTTCGACGCGATCGAGATCGTCGGTCGAGAGCGTCGCGTAGTCGAAGCGCCCCGCGAGATCGGTGTAGCCGTCCTTGTAGAACGACACCGCACCACCTGCGGCGCGCGCGTAGACCTTCACGTACGCGGCGGGCAGCGGCGCGCGGGTGGACGCGCGCACGACGCGGAGCGAACCGTAGTTCGCGGTGACGTGCACGGCGAGATCGTGCGCGAAGCGCGCGGCGGTCGCGCGCAGGCCGCCGGCGGCGACCTCGACGACGAGGTTCGAGCTGCGCAGCGCATCGGGCACCGCGAGGCGCGTCGCGCCGTCGCGCGCGAGCACGACCTCTTGCGACCACGCGGGCTCGATGAACGCGAAGCGTCCGGTGTCGGCGCCGACGAACGGCTGGCGCGAGAACAAGAGCTCGATGTCCATCGGATAGAGGCGCACGACGCAGCGATCGAGGCGCGCGTGATCGATCACGAGATCGCCGCCGTCGACGGCGAGCGCGAGCGACGGCTGTTGCGCCGCGAGCTCGTGCATGCGCGCGTCGCGGCTGTCCGGATCGCGCTCTCGGACCGCGCTCGCGCCGGTCGCTTCTTCGAGCAGCGCGTGGATCGCGCCGAACTTGCGGCGCCAGCGATCGACGGGATGATCGAGCCAGCTCGCGATCGCGGCGCGCGCGGCGGCGACGTCGGCGCGGACGACCGCGGCGTACGCGGAGACGAGGTCGTACTGCATCTTCTCTGCGATCTGCGCGCGATCGACGCGGCTCAAGATCGTCTGCGCGAGATCGACGCGATCCATCGTGAAGAGATAGTGCGCGGCGGCGAGCAGGTCTTCGTGCGACGCGCGCGCGTCGTGCGCGACCTTGTCGAGGAACGCGCGGTACTGCGCGTCGAGCGCGGCGTTCAGGATGCGCGTCTGCGCGCCGAGCTTGTGGGCGCGCGCGTTGACCAGCGGCGCGTACTCGAGGTGCTCGAGCCAGCCGCGCTCGACGGGATCGATCCCCGGCGTCGCGCCGGCGGTGCGCACGAAGTCTTCTTGGTGCGCGAGCCACTCGGCCATGCGCGCACGGTGCACGAGTGAATACGCCCACAGGACATCGCTGTACGTCATGCGGCTCGCGAGCAGCGCGGTCACGCGATCGAACGCGCCGCGCTCCTTCATGCGCCACGCGATCTGCTCGAGCTCGATCCGCCCGAGGTTGGCGCGCTCGAGGAACGCGCAGACGTCGTCGAGCGAGCCGTGTTGCGACACGTGGGCCCAGCTGGTCGCGTCGATCGTCGTCGGCTCGGCGACGACCGCGAGCTCGTGCGGCGCGCCGTGCGCGACCAGCGCGCGCTGCCGCGTGACGTGCACCGGGAAGCACGACCACCGCCCGGGCGTCGGCGCGTAGAACGCGTACTCGTACGACCACGTGCCGTACGGATCGAGATCGACGTGCACCGTGCGCGTCGGCAGCGCGCCGGCGACGGCGATCGCGCCGCGCGGCACCTGCACGAGCACCGCGAGGCGCTCGCGCGATCCGGTCGGGTTCGACACGACGACGCGGCCCGCGTAGACGACGCCCGCGATCAGCTCGTCGCCCGCGGGCTTCTCGCGCTGCTCGGCGCCGTTCCACTCCCAGCGATCATCGGCGCGGAAGTAGCGCTGCCCGACGAGGATCGAGCTTTCGGCGGCGCCCTCGATCGAGATGATCTGACTCCACGCGACGAGGCAGGGCGACGCCGCGGTGACGCGCAGCGCGCGATCGGTGACCGCGAGATCGTGCGCGCCGGCGACGAACGGCACGTCGAGCAGCGCGATCGCGCACATCGCCTCGGCGAAGCCGTGCGCGCAGTCGCCGAGGTGCGGCGACAAGAACGGGCCGGTCGTGTGCGCGGCGAGGTCGCGCCACAAGCGATTCGGCGCGATCAGCTCCGCGGTCATCTCGTAGACGCGCTTGTGCCACCAGTCGTTCTCGGCCCACTCCTGCGTCTTGTCGGCGCCGCGATAGAGCGGCGCGACCGCCTGCCGCTCGAGCATGTCGAGCGAGAGCGCTTCGGTGATCGTCGATTCGTCGTACCGCGCCTCCTCGGCCTCCGCCTGCATGGCCGGCGCACCCGGCGGCGGCGGCGCGGCGGCGCCCGCGGCCATCGTCATCGTCGCCTTCATCGCGCGGCGCTTCATCGGCGCTTCGCTGCGCGTCATCTCGTTCGCGGCGTCGTCGTCGAGCTCGCGCTTGGCCTCCGCCTGCGCGCGCGACAGCGCATCGCCCGAGTCGAGCGCGCCGCCCGCGATCAGCGTGTCGATGCGGCGCGCGTCGCCTTCGGGATCGGGCGCGATCAGATCGACCGCGTCGGCGAGCACGCGCGCGACCGCGCGGCCGCGCGCGTCGCCGAGCGCGCGGGCGAGCAGCGCGCGCTCGACGGCGTTCAGCCGCCCGAACGCCCACGGCTCGAGGTACGCGGCGAGATCGTCGCCGAGCAGGTAGTGATCGACGAACGTCTTCTTCCGCTTGTGCGCGAGGTACGGCTTCACGACGGTCGCGAAGAACTGCGGATCTTTTCCCGCGAGGAACAGGTGCAGCTCGTGGCACGCGTACTTCGAATAGAGCGCGCGCTTCTCGGCGTCGTCGGTCGCGGCCCACCGCGTGACGAAGCCGAACTCGCGCAGCGTGTCGTCGCCGGTGAGCGTGAGTAGATACGCGTGCACCTTCGCGACGGTGTCGACGATCTGCACGCGCGCGGTGCCGAGATCTTTCGCGTCGAAGACCGCGCCGCGATCGAGCGGCGTGATCTGCTTGTCCTCCATGAAGTGCGCGTCCGGATCGAGCGCGGCGCGCAGGCGGCGATCGCGGGGCGCGAGCGGCGCTTCGTCGAGCGCGACGTCGGCCGACGTCGTCAGCGCGGGCCCGACGCACACGACGCGCGCGCAGGTCGCGCCGCCGAGCTCGGCGATCGGGATGCGCAGGTGGCCGCTGCCGTCGGGGCGCAGGTTGGCGAGGACGATCGCCGCGTGCGCGAGGAAGTCGTGGCCGGCGTCGTCGTCGTCGCCGCCTCCGGCGCGCCAGCGATCGCCGCCGTAGCCGCCCGCGGGCGCAGCTCGCGGCGCGGGCGCGCCGTACCCGCCGCCGGCGGCGGCGTGCGCGATCGCGGTCGACGTCGAGCGCAGCGCCCACGGATTGAGGAGCAGGCCCGGACGCTCGATCGAGGTCCCGGGCCGCCGCGGCGCGCTGCGGCGCTCGATCACGTAGCGGTACTCGTCGCCGAGATCGCGGCCGCTCGCGTAATCGCTCGACGGCGGCAGGCGGCGCATCCACCCCAGCGGCGGCGGATCGATCGCGAGCCCCTTGGTCGCGCGCGACGGCGTGAAGCGCGTCGCGATCACGTGCACGCGCGTCTGCGACACGACGTCGGCGAGCTCGATCACGATCGCGTCGCCGTCGCGGCGCGCCGAACGGATCCGCGACGGCGGCGCGCTCTTCTCGAACGCGTCGACGCCGTCGTCGAGCCAACCGCCGATCTCCTCGGCGTCGATCGGCGCGATCACGACGGTCACGCTCGGCGCGCCCGGCGCCGTCCATCGATACGATCCGGGCGCGAGGCCGCGCGCGATCGCCGCGTGCGGCTCGCGCGTGATCGCCGACGAGACGTCGCGCAGCGGCGCGCCGCCGCGCAGCTCGACGAGCGTCGCGGCGCGCACGTGCGCCCCGAGCGGGATCACCGCGTCGGTGCCGGCGATCGCGTGCACCGACGACGGGACTGTCGGCGACGGCTCGTCGAGCGAGAACCACGCGCTCGCGCCCGACGGCGAGGTCGCGCGCAGCGACACGATCCCGTCGAGCGCGCCGAGCTCGATGCGTCCCTGCTCGTCGGTGTCGAGCGTCACGTCGACCTCCCACGTCACCGCGCGGTGCTGGAGCGCGATCGCGATCGCGCGGCGCGCGCGCGGCTCGCCGGTGCGTCCCAACAGCGACAGGATCCAGCCCGCGCTCGTCTTCGCGAGATAGAGCGCCTCGGTGCGATCGCTCTGTTGGATGCGCGCGACCTCGACGCGCGTCGCGCTGTTCACCAGCTGGTCGCGCTGCTCGCTGACGACGCGCACCTTGCCGCGCACGATCACGCCGAGGCCGATCACGTGCTCGGGCACCGGCCACTCGACGACGGTCTCGTCCTGATCGTGGAGCGCGATCGGCTGCTCGCGCGAGGTCACGCTGCCGTGGAGCGTGCTGACGCGGATCTCGACGCGCGCGTCCTGCACCAGCTGGAGCGACGCGGGCCGCCCCGCGACCGTCAGCGCGGCGCGCACGATCGCGCGCGCGGTCATGCCGGGCACCAGCGCCTCGCGCTCGAGGTGCACGCGCGCGTCGAAGCCGTACGTCTCGGCCGGGTGTTGGATCTCCGCGCGCACCGCGAGCTCGCCGTGACAGATCAAGACCGCGATCCGCCCCGGCCGCGTCGAGAACGGGATCGTGATGCCGCCGTCGGCGCGCGGCCGATACTCGCGGCCGCCGAGCCAGAGCACGGCGTCGAGCACGAGCTGCCCGCGGTCGTCGGAGACGGTGACCACCGGCCCGGCGACGCCGACGCGCACGAACGGGCGCAGGTCGCCCTTGCGGATCACCGCGCGGCTCGAACGCCCGTTGCCGATCAGCTCGACGACGTACACGCCGGGGCGATCGCAGGCGTCGAGCTCGATCCTCCTGCGGTGGACGCGGAGCGGCGGCTCGTCGAAGCGCAGCGTCTGCTCGTGGCGCGCGGTGAGGCCGTCGAGATCGATCGTCGCGTCGACGTCGGTGCCGTGCGCGCTGAACCACGCCTGCACGTTGATCCGGAACACCTTCACGGTGAGGACCGGCACGTGCTTGAGCTCGACCTCGAGCGCGACGCGATCGTTCGCGCGCCACCGCTCGGGGTTCTGCGGCGCGAGCGTGACGTCGACGCGATCGCGCAGCGCCGCGAGCGCGGTCGGTCCGAGCACGGTCGCCCACCGCTCGTCGGTGTCGCCGGCGGTGAGGCGCGCGATCGCGTAGCGCTCTTCGAGCCAACCGGCGTCGAGGTGCTCGGCGAACGCGTCGGGCGCGTCGCTCGCGAAGAAGTGATCGAGGCAGTCGATCACGAGCGCTTCGTCGGAGCCGACCGGCGCCAGATCGGTCTGCGCGAACTCGCGGCCGTACGCGACGAGCTCCGCGCGATCGATCCGATCGAGGCGATCGCGGCGCGCGTACGACGCCTGCCGCGGCAGCGCGAGGTACGCGAGGAAGCGCGCGCGATCGTACGCGCCTCGGCGGCGATCGAAGTCGAGGCGGTGGTAGAGGACGTGCGCGCGCAGCGTGTTGAAGCTCGGCGCCAGCCCGTCGACGAACTGCCACAGCGCCTCGAAGTACGCCTCGGCGATCGCGGGGCGCTGGCGCCAGTCGGGCTGCGCCGGTCGCATGCGCGTGATCACCGCGCCGACCCACGCGGGCTCGCGCTTCAGCTCGGATCGGAGTGCCGCGAGCGCGTGCAGCTGATCGAGCGTGAGCTGCGTATGGACCGCGAGCGTGCCGAACCCGCGCGAGCCCTTGTGCGCGAGATCGGCGGCGATCTGATCGACGAGCTTCGGGTGCGCGATCGCGCCGAGCCGCGCGAGCAGCGCGCGCCGCCGCGACGGATCGAGCGCGCGATCGAGCAGCTCGGGCAGCGCGTCGTCGGTCAGCTGGGACAGATCGCTCGATTGCTCGACCGCGCGATCGATCAAGGCGACCCGCGCGATCAGCTCCGGATCGAGGCGCGACGGATGGCGCACGGCCGCCGCGGCCGCTTCGGGCTCGTGCGTGAGGTCGGTGCCGAGGGCGTCGCGGATCGCGCGCGCGTCGTCGCGCAGGATCCACTGCCGATGCCGCAGGCGATCGTAGCGCTCGCCGTAGCCGTGCTTCGACGGCCACGCGTCGACGATCGCCTGCGCGTCGTCGAGCGCGCCGCGGTGCTGCAGCGCGAGGCAGCGGTAGTAGTCGTGATCGTCGGTGCCCGGGATCAGGCGCGCGAGCGCGGCGCCCCGATCATCGGCGAGCGCGAGGGCCTCGAGCTGCTCGATGTCCATCGCGCGAGCGTATGCGAATTCCTTCCCCGGCGCGGGGCCCTGGGGTTATGGTCGGCCCATGCGCTTCGCGGTCCTCCTGTGCTCGACGCTCGCCGTCGCGAGCGCCGCCGGGACCGCGCACGCGAAGACCAAGCATCACAAGACGACCGCGAAGAAGAAGAAGCTCGGCGACAACATGCCGCCGAACTGGACGTGGCCCCCGTCGCGCGCGATGCGCGCCGCGGGCGCGAAGTGCCTCGCGAAGCTCGACTCGCTCGGCGTGAAGTACAAGCGCGCCGGCGCGCAGAAGAAGATCGCGACGCCGATCATCGTGCCGTCGATGCAGCTCGGCGGCTTGAAGCTCACGTCGATCTGGCGCGAGGGTCCGTTCGTGATGGACTGCGATCTCGCGCTCGCGCTCGAGGAGTACGGCCCGAAGCTCACCGCGGTCGGCGTCACCGAGCTGCAGTTCTCGCGCATCTACGGCTACACCAACGTGCGCACCGGCGGCACGACCAAGCCGTTCTTGTCGCGCCACGCGCTCGGCCTCGCGATCGACGTCTACGCGTTCGTCGACGGCGACGGCGCCAAGCACGTCGTCGAGACCGACTACCCGAACGACGACGCGCTCCTGCTCGCGACCGAGCAAGCGGTCAACGACTCGGGCGGCTTCCGCCTGTGCCTCACGCCGCGCAACGATCCGGCGTCGCACCACGATCACTTCCACCTCGAAGCGAACGTGATCTA
>DATJIA010000117.1:0-9737 GCA_035493675.1 Kofleriaceae bacterium
CCGCGCGATCGCATCAGTGCTCGCGTTCACCACTAGCAATGCTGTAGCGTCCATCCGGGATCCCTCCTCGGGCCGGCAAGCCCGCGGCGTGTTCGTGATTGCTCACGCTGGAGGTATCCCGTTTTTCATTTCCGGAACAGATCGCGTTTGGCTCCGGGCGCGATCCAGACCCAACGCGAGCGCGGCGGCTTTCCGTTGCGCAAACGTTCCATCGATCGTCTCCATCGCGTAGCGTCCATCCGGGATCCCTCCTCGGGCCGGCAAGCCCGCGTCGTGTTCGTGATTGCTCACGCTGGAGGTATCCCGTTTTTCATTTCCGGAACAGGTCGCGTTTTTGGCTCCGGGCGCGATCCAGACCCCGATCGCCGATCGGCGGGTCTGGAACGCCGGCTGAGCACGAGTGAGCGGAGCGCGCAGTCGGGGTTCGGTTCCCGAGCGCCGACGTCGGCGCGGCCGCCGACCTTCGTGCGATCACGAGGCTCCGCGCCGCCAGCCGTTTGAGATTTTTCGGGTTGAATGGTCGAGCAACGCGCAGCGGGCAACGCTCGCTTCAACGTGAAAGCGGTCTAGCGAGAGAGAAGGCGACGGCGACGAAAGCCGCTCACGACTCCCTCTCGCCGTCGTCGCGTTTCATCCCGCGCCATTCTTCGGCGGGATCCCAGTCCGGATCCGGCACCTCCGGCGGCGGACGATCGGCGTCGGGCACGTGCCGCAGGTTGATCCGCACGCGATACCACGCGCTGCTGCGGCCGCGGTTGGTGTCGACCAGGACGTCGTCGGGCGCGAGCAGCGGCGCGATCGCGCTGTGCCGCACCTTCCAGCGCTCGAGGCCGTCGAGCGCCTCCGCCTTGGTGCGCGCGTTCGCGATCGTGATCATCGGCTGCTTCGAGACGCGGGCCTTGGCACCGCGGGCACCGCGGGCGCGAGACGGCGCGACGCGCGGCGCCTCGTTCGCGCCCTTCTCGAAGTGCGGCGGCCACGGCGCGTCGCCGGCGCCGGCCTCCTTCTGCGCATCCGACAGCGCCAACAACCGCTCGATCGATCCGTGCTGCGCGTCGATCGCGGCGTGCGCGTCGCCGCGCTCCGCGAAGATCGCCGGCACCGTCGCGATCGTGAACTCCGACGGCTCGCGCACCGCGAGCTCGTCCCACGACAGCGGCATCGACACCCGCGCGTCCGCGGTCGGGCGCACGCTGTACGCCGAGGCCGTCGTGCGATCGCGCGCGTTCTGGTTGTAGTCGAGGAAGACGCCGTGCCGCTCCTCCTTCCACCACGCGCTGGTCGCGATCTCGGGCGCGCGCCGCTCGACCTCGCGCGCGAGCGCGAGCGCGGCGCGCCGCACGTCCGCGAACGCCCACCGCGGCTCGATCCGCACCAGGACGTGCACGCCGCGCGATCCGCTCGTCTTCGGCCAACCGTCGAGGCCGTGCTCTTGCAAGACGAGACGCGCGACGTTCGCGACCTCGACGATCGTCTTCCACGCCACGCCCGGCACCGGATCGAGATCGACCCGCATCTCGTCGGGATGATCCATGTCCTCGGCGCGCACCGGGTGCGGGTTCAGGTCCACGCAGCCGAGGTTGATCGTCCACGCGAGCTGCGCCGCGTCGGTCACGACGACCTCTTCGGCGGTTCGCCCCGACGGGAACGTGAACAGCGCGGTCTCGATCCACGGCGGCCGCTTCTCGGGCGCGCGCTTCTGGTAGAAGGGCTCGGCCTCCACGCCGTCGACGTAGCGCTTCATGATCAGCGGCCGCCGCGCGACGCCGCGGATCGCGCCGTCGGCGACCGCGAGGTAGTAGCGGACGAGATCCATCTTCGTGATCCCGAGCTTCGGGAAGAAGATCTTGTCGGGGTTCGAGATCTGCACCTCGCGCCCCGCGATCTCGAGGACGGTCGCCTTCGCGCGCGCCATGGCCAAGCCTACTGCATGAACATGCACTCTTCGCCGGTGTAGACGTGCACGATGTTCACGCGGCTCACCTTGCCGCCGCGGAACCACAGGGTCACGACGTCCTTCTCGTACGAGCAGCCGTCGGGCCGCCAGTAGCGCCACTTCGCCTTGCTCTTGCACGACGGCTCGCCGAAGGTCGCGACCAGCTGCGCGGCGGTCTTGCCGACGAAGTCCTTGCGCTCCGCGTAGCGCGGACCGTGGTGCGGCTTGTCCGGACGATCGTAGCGAGGATCGTCGGCGCACGGCTCGGCGATCGCGAGCGCGCCCCGCGCCAGGACGATCAGGATCAAGACGCTTCGCACCTAGCCATCGTACTGCTCGCCCCACTTCGGGCGGAACATGATCGCGATGCGCGGCCCCGCGTGCTTCACCTTCGGGATCCCGTGCCGCCAGGTCCGCTGGCACGTGCCGCCCATCACGAACAGATCGCCGCCGCCCAGCTCGAACGGCATCGACGGTCCGCCCTCGGTCGGTTTGAGCAGCAACCGTCGGGGCGCGCCGAGCGAGACCGTCGCGACCAACGCCTCGACCATGTCGCGCGCGGTGGTGTCGCCGTGCATCGCGACCGAGTCCTTGCCGTCGCGGTAGAGCGCCGTGGTCACACGGATGAATTCATCACCGTAGCGCTCCGACAGCGCACGGCGCATGTCCTCGACGATCCCACCGCGCGGCGGCGCCCCGAGCAGCCGCGGCACCACCACGTCCTTGTCATAGATGTGCATGCGCTCGTTGCGCCACGGCACGGTGTGCGCGAGCTCCTCGAACAGGGCATCGTGCCCCGCGAGCCACCCGCGCACGTGATCGATCCACGCTCCGTGCGCGAGCTCGATCCGGCGCGCGCCGCGGAAGCTCGCGTCGAAGCTCGGCGTGCGCGCCGAGAACAGGTCGAGCTGCCGCTCCATCGCGCGATCGTAGCGTCCCCGAAGTCGCGGCGCGCTCGGGCGCACACCGAGGCACTCCCGACAAACCTGGGGTCACGCGAGACCCGCGGGATGTCACGGCTGACACCAGCTCCCGTCCAAACGCCCCCGGGACACGTGTGACCGCGCGAGTCATCTCGCGCGCATAGCGTTCGGCACGCGTGATGCTTGAGCAGTAGGCATGGTCGGCGTCATCACCGAGAAGAACCTGACGGAAGCGGAAGAGTGCTTCCCGGGGATCTCGAAGTTCTTCGATGCGCTCGACGTCAAGCCCCGCACGTTCCTGGAGCTGGTCCGCCTGTTCGAGCACTGGTGCCAGCCCGCCGCAACCCCGTCGCAAGCCGCCTGAGCTAACGTCCTCGACCGATGAGCTTGCTCATAGTCGAGGGAAAAGCGCGGCCCGTCGGAACGGTCACGGTCGCGCGCGTCTTGCCGTCGATGCGGAGGAGAGCGGTCGGTCCCTTCGTGTTCGTCGATCACATGGGGCCGCTCCTGCTCGAGCCGGGCGTGGGCTTCGACGTCCGCCCGCATCCGCACATCGGGCTCTCGACGGTCACGTACTTCTACGAAGGCGAGAACGTCCATCGCGACAGCCTCGGCTCGGTGCGCACGAACGTCCCCGGTGACGTCAACCTCATGACCGCGGGGCGCGGCGTCGTGCACTCCGAGCGCGCGGATCCCGGCTTCCGCGCCCGCGGCGGTCGCATGCACGGCGTGCAGATCTGGCTGGGGCTGCCGCTCGCGCACGAGGACGACGAGCCGTCGTTCGAGCATCATCCGGCGGCGACGCTGCCGCGGATCGAGGGCGACAAGCTGCGCGGGCGCGTGCTGCTCGGCGACGCGTTCGGCGCGCGATCTCCGATCGTCCACCCGAGCCGGCCCGTGCTGGTCGATCTCGAGCTCGACGGCGGCGCGGCGATCACGATCCCGCACGAGGCCGAGCGCGGCGTCCTGGTGATCGAAGGATCGATCGCGATCGGCGACGACGTGCTCGAGCCCGATCATCTCGCGGTGATCGACGCCGACGCGCGCGTCGAAGCGCACGGCCCCGCGCGCGTGCTCGTGCTCGGCGGCCCGCGGCTCGACGGCGAGCGCCACCTGGAGTGGAACTTCGTCTCGTCGTCGAAGGACAAGCTCGCCGCGGCGCGCGAGCGTTGGAAGGCGCGCGAGTTCCCGACGATCCCCGGCGACGACGTCGAATGGATTCCCTATCCCTCGGCGGAGGTGCACTCGTGAAGCGCATCGACGCCGAGCTCCACGCGGCTGTCGCAAAATGTCCCGTGCACGAGCTGATGACGACCACCGACGTCGTCGTCGAGGCGGCATAGCGCGTGCAAATCGTCTCCGCGTGTCGTACTTCGCACGCGGCGATCAGATCGGCGACTGGACCATCGCGCGACGCATCGGTCGCGGCGGCATGGGCGTCGTCTACGCCGCCCAGCACGAGCTGATCGGCAAGCGCGTCGCGATCAAGGTGATCCGATCGGAGCTGCGCCAGGACCCGTCGCTCGTCGAGCGCTTCGTGCACGAGGCGCGCGTCGTGAACCAGCTCACGCACCCGTCGATCGTCGACATCTTCCACATCGGCTGGCTCGACGACGGCCGCGTCTACCTCGTCATGGAATTCCTGATGGCGCGCACGCTCGCGCAGCACCTCCGCGACGAGCGCTACGCGCCCGATCGCGCGATCGAGCTGATCGCGCGCTTGTGCGAGCCGCTCGCGGTCGCGCACGCGCACCGCGTCGTGCACCGCGATCTCAAGCCGGGCAACGTCTTCGTGCTCGACGATCGGGTGAAGCTGATCGACTGGGGCCTGTGCGCGTTCGACGACGAGCCCGGGCCCGGCACGCTGGTCGGCACGCCGCGCTACGCCGCGCCCGAGCAGGCGCAGGGCCGCGCGGTCGACGGCCGCGCCGACATCTATGCGCTGGGCGCGATCGCGTACGAGCTCCTGTTCGGGCGCGTCCCGTTCGCGTACGTCGAGATCGGCGACCTCGTGCGCGGGCATCTGCACGAGGCGCCGCCGCCGCCGCGCGACCTGTGGCGAGAGATCCCGGTCGCGTTGGAAGAGCTGATGATCGCGATGTTGGCGAAGGATCCCGCGCATCGTCCGAATGTCGGACAGGTGCAGGCGACCCTCGCCGGGCTCGATCCCGACGAGCTCCGCGCGCGCCGCCTCGCCGCGTGAGCCGTCCGTGGGTTGTGCACGCGCGCCACAGCGCGACAGGCGCGCACAGCAGCAAAGGTTCGACGGCGTTTCTCGTCGGTGATCGCGCTGACGAAAAAGTTCGCGTCGTGATCTTCTCGCGATCAGCGGCTACGGTAAGAAGATGCGGGCCCATGCCGAGCGGAGGGAGGAGCAGGCGCCAGCGCAACGAAGGCGCGTCCTCATCGTCGAGGATGATCCCGATCTGCGCGATGCGCTCTCCGACGATCTCGCCGACAGCGGCGCCGAGGTGATCGAGGCGCGCGACGGCGCCGAGGCGCTCGAGCAGATGCGCGAGCACCACCCCGACGTCGTCGTCTTCGATCTGTTGATGCCCGGCATGGACGGCTGGCAGTTCCGGATCGCGCAGCGCCGCGACCCCGAGCTGTCGGCGACGCCGGTGGTCGCGATGTCGGCGTCGGGCACCGCGGCCGCGAAGGCGGTCGACGCCGACGTCTATCTCGCGAAGCCGTTCCGCGCCGGCACGCTGGTGCAGGCGATCGACGACGTGCTCAGCGCGCGCGAACGCCGCGAGCAAGTCGAGCGCGCCGCGCATCGCGAGCGCCTCGCCGCGCTCGGCACGCTCGCCGGCGGGCTCGCGCACGAGATCAACAACCCGCTCACGTACATCTTGATCAACCTCGCCGCGGCGGAGCAGATCGTGCCCTCGCTCGGCGGCGAGTCGGCGCGCGCGAAGCATCTCTCGACGCTCTTGCGCCAGGCGCTCGAGGGCGCGGAGCGGATCAAGCATGTCGTGCGATCGGTGCGCATGCTCTCGCACGGCGAGGCCGCGCTGCCGGCGCCGCTCGACGTGCGCACGGTCGTCGAGGGCGCGCTCGCGGTCGTCGATCACGAGCTGCGCGCGCGCGCGACCTTGGTCACCGACCTCGGCGAGGCGCCGTGGGTGATGGCCGACGAGGGTCAGCTCGGCACGGTGGCCTTGAACCTCTTGCTCAACGCGGTGCAGGCGATCCCCGACGGCGACCCGGCGCACCATCAGGTGCGCGTGATCACCTCGACCAGCGACGACGGCGACGCGGTCGTCGCGATCGAGGACACCGGCGCGGGCATCCCCGAGCACCTGCTGCCGCGCATCTTCGAGCCGTTCTTCACGACCAAGCCGGTCGGGCAGGGCGCCGGCCTCGGTCTCTCGGTCGCGCGATCGATCGTCACCGAGCTCGGCGGGCACATCGAGGTCGCGAGCGAGGTCGGCCGCGGCACGCGCGTGCGCGTGACCCTGCCCGCGGGCAAGAAGTCGCGCCCGACGACGACGGTCGCCGACTGACGGCGCACTGCGTCGACGTCACATCCGCGCTCACGCTAGCACTCGCTCGCAACGCGCATCGGGAGGGCTCCGATGCGCTATGGTCCGGGCGGGTTCGAGCTCGCTAGCAAGGAGCCCCGATGCATCGCCGTACCTTCGTCCAGTCCACTCTTGCAGCCGCAGTCTTCACTCAGATCGTCGAGCGGCTTTCTTTCGCGAAAGGGAAGCCCGCCGTGAGTCACGATCCGATCCTCACACCGTGGACCGGCGCGCACGGCGGGTATCCGCGCTTCGATCAGATCAAGCCGACCGATCTCGAGGCGGCGCTGACCAAGGCGATGGAGCTCCACCAGCAGGAGATCGCCGCGATCGTCGCGACCAAGCACGCCGCGACCTTCGAGAACACGATCCTCGCGCTCGAGGACTCGGGCCGCGCGCTCAACCGCGCCGGCGTGATCTTCGACATCCACGTCTCGACGCTCAACGACAAGCCGATGCAGGCGCTCGAGGCGAAGATGACGCCGCTGCTCGCCGCGCACGACGACGAGATCATCCAGAACGAAGGGCTGTTCGCGCGCATCAAGGCGGTCAAGGACGCCAAGCCGAAGCTGCACCCCGTCGAGCAGCGCCTGCTCGACACGGTCTATCGCCGCTTCGAGCGCCAGGGCGCCGCGCTGTCCGCCGGCGACAAGAAGCGCCTGAAGGAGATCAACCAGCGCCTCGCGTCGCTCTACACGCAGTTCGGACAGAACGAGCTCGCCGACGAAGAGGGCTACACGCTCACGCTCACCGCCGAGAAGGATCTCGCCGGGCTGCCCGACAGCGTGAAGGCCGCGGCCAAGACCGCCGCCGACGCCAAGGGCGTCAAGGGTTGGGTCTTCACCAACACGCGCTCGTCGATGGAGCCGTTCCTCGTCTACTCGTCGCGCCGCGACCTCCGCGAGAAGGGCTGGCGCATGTGGGTCTCGCGCGGCGACAACAACGACGCGCACGACAACAAGAAGGTGATCACCGAGATCCTCGCCTTGCGCGCCGAGAAGGCGAAGCTGCTCGGCTACGCGTCGCACGCGCACTGGATCATCGACGACAACATGGCCAAGACGCCCGACGCGGCGATGGCCCTCATGATGAAGGTCTGGAAGCCTGCGGTCGCGCGCGCCAAGGAAGAGATCGCCGACATGCAGAAGGTCGCCGACGCCGAGAAGGCCGGCATCAAGATCGAGCCGTGGGACTACCGCTACTACGCGGAGAAGGTCCGCAAGGCGAAGTACGACGTCGATCAAGATCAGATCAAGCCGTACCTCCAGCTCGACAAGATGCGCGAGGCGATGTTCTGGGCGGCGGGCCAGCTCTACGGCCTCACCTTCACCAAGGTCGAGGGCGTCCCGGTCGCGCACGAGGACATCACGGTCTACGAGGTGACGCGCGGCAAGCAGCACGTCGGCCTCTGGTACTTCGATCCGTACGCGCGCGACGGCAAGCGCTCGGGCGCGTGGATGAACGAGTACCGCACGCAGGAGACGTTCAAGGGCAAGATCCCGCCGATCGTCTCGAACAACTCGAACTTCGTGAAGGGCGAGCCGGGCGCGCCGGTGCTGATCTCGTGGGACGACGCGTCGACGATGTTCCACGAGTTCGGCCACGCGCTGCACGGCCTGAACTCCGAGGTGAAGTACCCGACGCTCGCCGGCACCAACGTGAAGCGCGACTTCGTCGAGTTCCCGAGCCAGCTCAACGAGCACTGGCTGCCGACCAAGGAAGTGCTGTCGAAGTTCGCGGTGCACTTCAAGACCGGCGAGACGCTCCCCGACGAGCTGGTCGCGAAGCTCGACAAGGCGAAGCACTTCAACGAGGGCTTCCGCACGGTCGAGTACCTCGCGTCGGCGATCTACGACCTGAAGATCCACCTCGAGCCCACCGACAAGCCGATCGATCCGTCGGACTTCGAGAAGAAGGCGATGAAGGAGATCGGCGTGCCGAAGGAGATCGTGATGCGTCACCGCCCGACGCAGTTCGGGCACATCTTCAGCGGCGACGGCTACTCGGCCGGCTACTACGCGTACATCTGGGCCGACACCCTGACCGCCGACGCGGCCGAGGCGTTCACCGAGGCGGGCAGCCTCTACGACAAGAAGACCGCCAAGGCCTTGCACGACGACATCATGTCGGTCGGCAACACGATCGCGCCCGACGAGGCGTTCCGCCGCTTCCGCGGCCGCGACGTCGACACCAACGCGCTCCTGCGCGATCGCGGCTTCCCGACGTCCTGACTAACCGCGCGCGGTCGTCGGGCGGCGCCACACCACGCCGCGCGCGTCGCGCGTCGAGGCGATCGCGTCGATCATCGCGAGCTGGTCGAAGCCGGGCAGCGCGGTCATGCGCGCGACCAGCTCGTCGCTCGACGGCACGACGCAGCCACCGACGTCCTCGTGCAGCACCCATTGGACGTCGTCGAACGTCTTGACGATCTCGATCGCGACGAGCCGATCCCACCGCGCCGACTCGGCCGTGCCGTCGGCGCGCCACCGCCGCACGCCGCGCGCGTCGAGCTCGATCGTGCCCTGCGGCGCGGGCGCGGATTCGAGCGTGGTCTCGTCGGCGATCCAGCGCGCCTCCAGCGCGCCCTCGCGCACGCGGATCGTGATCGACGAGGCGTCGCTCGGGATCTCGGCGCGATCGCCGGGCGCGATCGGACCGAGCACCTGATCGAGATCCTCGACGACGATCTCGTCGATCAGGCGCTCGCCGTCATTGACGACGACGAGCTTCGAGCCGATCCGCTCGATCAGCATCGCAGCCAGAACTCCTCGCCCATGCCGAACCAGTCGCGGAGCTCGATGCGCTCCAGGCCGGCGGGCGCGAGCGTGCCGGTGAACGTGCCGAACGGCCCGCGGTAGCGGCTCTCGACGACGACCGCCTGCACGCGCACGTCTCCCGGAACCGTCGGCGTGAAGACGACGTCGACCTTGCCGTCGCGATCGCGGACGATCCAGCGCTCGTCCTTGGTGCGCGCGGCTTCGCGCGTGAAGGTCACCGCAGGGAGCGTGCCGATGCGATCGCCGATCCACGCGCAGTTCTCGTTGTACGTGTCGGGCTCGCGGCACTGATTGCGCGTGAGGTTGAAGCCCATCGCGCGCCCGGCGACGAAGCCCGCCGACGTGATCCAGTCCCACTTCATCACGTACGGGTAGTAGCCCTTGTGATCGTCGAGCAGCGCGAGCGTGTCGGTCGGCGCGAACGCGTACGTGCGATCGCCGACGGTGAGATCGCCGCGCACGGGGAACATGCCCTTGTGCGAGTACATGCCGCGCGCGTCGTCGAAGGGCAGGGACACGACCTGCGACGCGCCGCGATCGACCTGCACCTCGATCGAGCCGCTCACGCGCGGTAGCG
>DATJIA010000118.1:0-9865 GCA_035493675.1 Kofleriaceae bacterium
GCGCGCGATCGCAGGTTGCGTACGCGGCGCGCTTGGCACCTCGCATGCAGCCGGACCCGTAATGGCCCAATCGCGCAACGTTCGCCGTTGGTCACGACGCACTCTCGCGGTCGCCTTGATGGGCTTCGCGGGGCTCGGATCGTGCGGCGGTCCCACCCACGGCCACGATCTCGTCGTGACGTCGTACTCGCCGCAGGCCGAGGCCGACGACGCGAGCGCGATCGCGGTGAAGTTCAACCGGCCGGTGGTGTCCGATCAGGAGGTCGGCAAGCCGGTCGCGCCCGGCACGGTCACGATCTCCCCGGCGGTCGGGTGGAACGGTCATTGGGAGGATCGGCAGACGCTCATCGTCGAGCCGTCCGCCCCGCTCGCCGCGTCGACGAAGTACACGGTCAGCCTGGCCGGCGCGCTCGCCTCCGACACCGGCGGCTTCTCGTTCTCGTTCGTCAACAAGCCGCTCGCGATCGAAGGCGTGTTCGGCGTCGACGTCGACGCGGTCCCGCTCGAGGCCGAGCTCTCGATCGGGTTCAACCAGAAGGTGCTGGGCTCGGACGCGGCCGCGCATTGTACGCTCACCGATCCCGACGGCGCGGCGATCGCGCTGCAGTCCTCGAGCCCGGCCTCGGCCGACACGACGATCAAAGTCAGGCCTGCGACCGCGCTCGTCCCGGATCGCGACTACACGGTCGGCTGCACCGGTCTCGCCGGCGCCGGCGGTGACACGCCGATGCCGGTCGCCTACGAGAAGACGATCCATTCGCGGCCAAACCTGTTCGTCGTCGGCGCGAAGCCCGACGGCAACGACGTCGCGGCCGACGAGGTGACGATCGACATCCAGCTGTCGACGCCGGTCGCGCTCGACGCGATCCGCGCGGCGGTCTCGGCCAAGCCCGCGATCCCCGGCATGGATCAAGGCGCACTGGACGACACCGGCAAGCACTACCGCGTCACCGCGGATCTCGAGACCGACACCGAGTACGCGATCAAGATCGACGCGCTCACCGACGCCGCCGGGCAGAAGCTCACGGCACCGTTCGAGCAGCACTTCACGACCGGCGACGCGCGGCCGCGGATCTCGATGGAGCGCGGCATCTACGCCCTCGAGGCGTCGGCGAAGGGGTATCCGGTGTGGTCGCGCAACGTGAAGAAGTACCAGGTCGAGTGCGCGCAGATTCCGCGCGATCGCGTCGTTCAGCTCCTCACGACGGAGATGAACTACGACCCGTGGGGCGGCAACGACGACTACCAGCCGATCGACTGGAAGTCGCTCAAGGTCACGGCGAAGACGACGCCGTTGGCGGTGCCCGGCGCGAAGAACAAGTGGCACCTCGACAACGTCGACCTCGGCGCGACCTGCGGCGCGAAGTCGGGCGCGCGCGGCGTGTTCCTCGCCGACGTGAGCTCGAACGAGGTCGTTCCGGACAACGATCGGCCGTGGCTCACGCCGCGGAGCCACCGCGTCCTCGCGAACGTCACCGACATGGGCGTGATGATCAAGGTCGGCCCGGCGTCGGGCCTCGTCTGGGTCACGAGCCTGACGACCGGTGATCCGATCGTGGGCGCCAAGGTCGTCGTGTCGACGCCCGAAGGCGAGCAGCGCTGGGTCGACGCGACCGACGCGCAAGGCTTGATCCGGATCCCGGGCTCGGCGCTGCTCAAGAAGCAGCCGTCGGCCGACGACGCCGGCGGCGCCGACGAGGACGGCTGGAGCGACTGGGATAGCTATCGCTCGCAGCGCATGATCGCGACCGTCGAGAAGGACGGCGACCTCGCGGTCGTCGACGGCAACTGGGCCAACGGCATCCAGATCTGGAACTTCGGTCTGCCCGAGGAGCGGCGCGGCGGTGCGACGCGGATCCGCGGCTTCATCGAGTCGGACCGCGGGCTCTATCGCCCCGGCGAGAGCGTGCACTTCAAGGGCTTCGTCCGCGAGCTCGCGGCGAACAAGCCGCCGCGCGTCCCCGACAAGCAGCCGATCGCCGTCGAGGTCGAGGACAGCCGCGGCCAGACCGTCCTCGACACGCAGGTCGCGATGACGTCCTTCGGCGGCTTCACGTTCGACCTCGGCCTCTCGGAAGACGCGCGCCTCGGCGACTACTACGTCAGCGCGAAGGTCGGCGGCCAGACCTTCCGCGAGCGCTTCATCGTCGAGGAGTTCCGCCCAGCCGCGTTCGAGCTCGGCATGAAGAGCGACGCGAAGCAGATCCATCCCGGCGATCGCATGGCGATGACGCTCGACGCCAAGTACTTGTTCGGCTCGCCGGTCGCCGACGCGAAGGTCGAGTGGAACGCGCGCCGTCGCAAGCACTCGCTCCGCTTCCCAGGCTACGACGAGTTCTCGTTCGACACCTCGAATTCGTGGTGGTGGTGGGGTGAGCGCGAAGACGACTACGGCACGTACCTCACCGACGGCGAGGGCACGACCGACGCGCGCGGCCGCTTCGCGTTCGCGGTGCGCGACCCGGCCAACGATCTCGACGGCCCGCAGGACTACATCGTGTCGGCCAACGTCACCGACGGCAGCGATCAGACGATCGGCAAGTCCGTGATCATCGCGGCGCACAAGAACGACTTCTACCTGGGTCTCCACGCCAACGAGTTCGTGCAGGCGGTCGGCATGCCGTTCGGCGCCAACCTCGTCGCCGTCGATCCCGACGGCAAGCGCGTCGCGGCAAAGGCCACCTTCTCGTTCATCCGTACGGTCAACGACTGCAACTGGAGCGACATGGGTGCGCGCAGCTATCAGAGCTGCAAGTCGCACGAAGAGATCGCGATGCAGGTCCCCGTCGACATCGCCGCGACCGGCATGACGATGCAGCGGATCTATCCGAAGAAGCCGGGCGACTACGTCGTGAAGCTCGAGTCGACCGACGCGCACGGCAACAAGATCGTCGCGTCGTCGGAGATCTGGGTGATCGGCAAGGGCGAGGCGTTCTGGAGCGGCGACGAAGGCGATCGCATGACGCTGATCGCGTCGAAGCAGAAGTACGAGCCCGGCGAGACCGCACGGCTGGTCGCGCAGGCGAACCTGAAGCATCCCACCGCGCTGGTGACGATCGAGCGCGACGGCATCCTCGACGCGTTCGTGAAGAAGCTCGACTCCGCCGGCGAGGGTGTCGAGATCGGGATCAAGGACGCGTGGGCGCCGAACGTGTTCGCGTCGGTCGCGATGGTGCAAGGACGCATCGGCGACGGCGATCGCAACCGTCCCCTGTTCAAGATGGGCGTCGTCGAGCTCAAGGTGTCGAGCGAGCACAAGCGGCTCGACGTCGCGATCCACCTCGACAAGGACCACGTGCGCCCGGGCGACAAGGTCACCGGATCGATCGACGTCACGTCGTCGGGTCAGCCGGTGAAGGCGGAGCTCGCGCTCTCGGTCGCCGACGAAGGCGTGCTCCAGCTGATCGCGTACCAGACGCCGGATCCGATGAAGACGTTCTACGCGACCTGGGGGCTCGGCGTGGACACCGGCACCAACTGGAATCGCGTCGCGCGGCTCGCCGATCCCGCGAGCGGCGACCCGGACGAGGGCGGCGACTCCGGCGGCGGCGACGACGGCCAGCGCGTCCGCTCGCGCTTCGTGTCGTCGGCGTACTGGGCGCCGGCGCTCGTCACCGACGAGCACGGCCACGTCACCTTCACGTTCACCGCGCCCGACAACCTGACGGCGTTCCGCTTGATGGCGGCGGCGGCCGACGTCAGCGATCGATTCGGTTCGGGCGAGCTGCGGCTCACCGTCTCGAAGCCGCTGATGGCGCAACCGGCCCTGCCCCGCTTCCTCGACGCCGGCGACACCGCGTCGGTCGGCGTCGTGATCCACAACAACACCGACAAGGCCGGCACCGCGACGGTCACCGCGAAGGCGATCGGCGTCGTGCTGACGTCGTCGTCGCAACAGGTCGACGTGCCGGCGAACGGATCCGCGCGCGTCCGCTTCGCGGCGACCGCGTCGGAGAACGCGGCCGCGACGTTCGAGTTCGGCGTCGCGATGAACGGCGAGCGCGACGCGCTGAAGGTCACGCTGCCGGTCCGCCGGCCGCGCATCTTCGACACCAAGACGCTCGCCGAGGGGCGCCTCGATCCGAACAAGGCGACCTCGATCGCGTTCACGCCGACCTCGAGCGCGATCCCGAACGAGAGCGAGCTCGTGATCACCGTCGATCGCGCGGGGCTCGGCGAGCTCGAGCCGAGCCTGCGCTACCTCGTGACGTATCCCTACGGCTGCCTCGAGCAGACGCTGTCGCGCTTCATCCCGCTCGTCGAGGCGAAGGACCTCGCGCGTTCGCTCGATCTCGAGAGCCTGCCGGCGAACAAGGTCGACGCGTTCCTCGAGGCCGGCGTCGCCAAGGTCGCGCGCCATCAGCAAGGCGACGGTCACTTCAGCCTCTGGCCGCAGTCGCAGACCTACCCGCAGCTCACGGTCTATGCGATGTGGGGTCTGCGCGAGGCGAAGAAGGCCGGCGTCGCCGTTCCGGCAGACACGATGACGCGCGGCATGAAGGCGCTCACCGATTGGGTGCACGGCGGCGGACCGCTCAAGCCCGACGGCGACGGCGCGACCGCGGCGATGACCGCGTACCTGCTCGCGAGCGACGGCCACGCCGACGCCGGCCTCGACGCGAAGCTCTACGAGCTGCGCGCGGGCCTGCCGAAGTGGGGACTCTCGTTCCTCCTGCGCGCCCTTGTGGCAGCGAAGGCGGATTCGAAGATGATCGACGAGGTTCGAGCGCGGCTCTTGTCGGGGCTCGAGGACGACGGCACGGTCGCCTTCCTGCGCGAGGGCCGCAGCGACGACTTCTTCTACATGAACAGCGACGTGCGCGCGACCGCGATGGCGCTCGACGCGTTGATCGAGGTCTCGCCGAAGGATCCGCTCGTCGAGCGGCTCGCCGCGGGCTTGAAGAAGCACCGCGAGCCGACGGGCGCGTGGGGATCGACGCAGGAGAACCTGTGGGCGCTGGTCGCGCTCGCCGACTACGCGCGGCAGGCGACCGCCGGTGACGCCGACGTGACGATCGAAGCGGGCGGCAAGACGCTCTCGCACAAGCACCTGACCGGCGGCGAGGTCGATCTCGTGCGCATGCCGATCGATCACGTGAGCGGCGGCGCGGTGCGCATCAGCGCGAGCGGTGCGCTGCATTACAGCGCGCGCCTGATCGAGGCGAAGCGCGACGACCAGGCCGCGAAGAAGGCGGGCGTGTCGATCGCGCGCGAGTACTTCGACGAGAAGGGCAACGCGATCACGAAGGTCGCGGTCGGATCGATCGTCGTCGTGCGCTTGACCGTCGACGTCGACGCGGACCGCCGATGGATCGCGCTGGTCGATCCGCTGCCCGCGGGTCTCGAGCCGCTCAACCTCAAGCTCGCGGCGACCGTCGACACCAGCGCGCATCCGCTGACCAACGCGGTGTCCGGACGCTCGTCGTGGAGCTGGGACTACCAAGAGATGCGCGACGACGAGGTGCGCTGGTTCGCCGACTACCTGCCGCGCGGCACGTACGTCCTGACGTACAAGGCGCGCGCGACGATCGACGGCGCGTTCGTCGTGCCGTCGGCGCACGTCGAGGCGATGTACGACGCGAGCGTCTCGGGTCGTACGGCGGCCGGGAAGCTGACGGTCACGAAGTGACGCCATGGGGATCGCCGTGACGCCCACCCGAACCGAGCGAGGCTGGCGCCTCGCGCGCATCGTCGCGCGCCGCGTGTGGCGCGGCGTGCGGTGGCCGATCGCGGCGGTGCTCGTGATCCTCGCGCTGCTCGTGCAGTCCGCGGTCGTCGTCGTGTGGGCGTTGCCGTTCGATCCGTCGGTGCTGCGACCGACGGGCGGCCCGCTCGTGATCGTCGATCGGCGAGGCACGGTGCTCGCGACGGTGCCGAACCCCGGCGGACAGGCCGATCGCGATCACTGGGTCGCGCTCGGGGACATCCCGGCGGTCGCGGCGTCGGCGGTGATCGAGGCGGAGGACGACGGCTTCTGGGAGCATCGCGGCGTCGACGCGCGCGGCATCGCGCGCGCGGCGTGGCTCGATCTCCGCGCGGGTCGCGCCGCGTTCGGCGGCTCGACGCTGACGATGCAGCTCGCGCGCATGATCGACTCGCAGGGCGAGGCACGATCGTGGACGAACAAGTTGTCCGAGTCGCTGCTCGCGTTGCGGATCGAACGCGCCGTCGACAAGCGCACGATCCTAGAGCAGTGGATGAACCGCGCGTACTTCGGCAACGGCGCCTACGGCATCGAGGCGGCGTCCGAGCTGTACTTCGGCAAGCGCGCGGCGGCCCTGTCGACGGCCGAGGCGGTGCTGCTCGCGGTGATCCCGCGCGCGCCGGCGGGGTACGATCCGATCACCCACCTCGACGCAGCGTTGCGGCGGCGCGACTACGTGCTCGAGCTCCTCGTCGACCGCGGGGTCTTGACCAAGACCGATGCGGCGCTCGCGCAGGCGCAGCCGCTCTCGGTGTCGCTGCATCGGCCCACGACCGCGGCGCCGCACTTCGTGCGTTGGGTCCTCGCACAGGTGCCGGACGAAGTGAAGGCGCGCGGCGGCGTCGTGCACACGACGCTCGACGGCGAGCTGCAGGCGATCCTGGAGCGCCGGCTGCGCGAGCACGTCGCGGGGCTCGGCGAGAAGAACGTCCAGCAGGCGGGGCTCGTCGTGATCGACACGAAGACCAGCGACGTCCTCGCGATGGTCGGCTCGGCGGATTGGGACGGCGACGCCGGCGAGATCAACATCACCGCGCGCCGGCGCAACCCCGGCTCCGCGCTCAAGCCGTTCGTGTACGCGGCGGCGATCGAGGCCGGCGACTCGCCCGCGACGATCGCGTACGACGTGCGCGACGCGAGCAAGGACTACTTCGTGCCGTCGGGCGGCGTCGAGCACGGACCGGTGCGTTATCGCGAAGCGCTCGCGAGCTCGTACAACTTCGCCGCGGTCGGCGTGCTCGAGAAGGTCGGCGTCCCGCGCGTGATGACCGCGCTGCGCGCCGCGGGCGTCACCGATCTTCCGGGTGCGCCCGACGACTACGGCCTGCGCTTGGCGCTCGGCGCGGCGAAGGTGCGGCTCGTCGATCTCGCCGCGGGCTACGGCTTCCTCGTGCGCGGTGGAGTCGTGCGGCGCGCGCAGGGCGTCGCGTCGGTCACCGGCGAGGACGGCGCGACGTGGCGACCGGCGCGACCGATGGAGCGGCGCGTGTTCTCACCGACGACGTCGTGGCTCGTGATGGACATGCTGTCGGATCCCGAGGCGCGGCGGCCCGCGTTCGGCACCGAGCTCCCGCTCGATCTCTCGTTCCGCGTCGCGGCGAAGACGGGCACCGCGCGCGGCTTCTCCGACACCGTCGCGGTCGCCGCGACCGATCAGGTGATCGTCGCCGCGTGGGCGGGCAACTTCGACGGCTCGCCGTCGCACGGGGTCGTCGCGATGGACGCGTCGGCGCCGCTCGTGCGCGATGCGCTCCTCGCGATCGCGCAGGGGCACGACCTGACGTTGCCCGTGCGCCCCGACGACGTCGAGGACGTCGACGTCTGCGCGATCTCGGGCATGAAGCCGGGCCCGCACTGCCCGATCAAGCACGAGGTCGTCGCGAAGGGCCGCGGTCCGACGAAGGAGTGCGACTGGCACCGCGAGATCGACGGGCGCGTGCAGGTCGTGTATCCGGCGCAGGCGGCGGGTTGGGAGCGGAGGCGGACGCGCGCGGCGCGGCCGGTCGATTGATGCACGCGAACGCACGCTCGATCGATCGGCGATCAGCCGAGCACCCCGCGCGGACCGAGATCCGGCGTCGCGGCGAGGACGCGCTCGCACGCGCCGACGGCCGCGTCGACCAGATCCTCGAGCGCGCCTTCGCCGAGGGGACCGCCGGACGCGACGTACACGACGACCAGCGGGCCGAGCGTCTCGACGACGAGCTCGCGATCGCGCGCGTCGTGCTCGAGCCCGTCGCCGATCGCGGTGACGAGGCGGCGGGTCTCGTCGGTCGGATCGGCGCCGGCCCAGGCGCGCCAGCCGTCGGGGAGCGGGGCGTCGAGCGTGTCGCGCGCGAGGGTCGGCGGCGGCGGCTCGCCGGAGCTGCGGAAGTCGGCGAGGGCGAGGGCCGCGCGCGAGGCGAGGCCGGTCGTGACCGCATCGATCAGATCGCCGGGCGCGGCGGCGCCGGGTGCGCGCCTCGCTTGCTCGTGCTCGCGCGGCTCGATCCGATCGGCGGGGCCCGCGCGCTTGATCAAGAGGTGCGGGAGCGCGCGCGGGACGGTGCACGCGACGACGCTGAGCGGGGTGTGGAGACGAAACGGGGCGGCGACGTCGAGCCACGCCCACTCGAACCGCTTGCGGCGGAGATCCTCGAGATCGAAGCAGGTGACGTCGACGTCGTGCGTGGCGAGCGACAGGGCTCCGCCGACGACGCTGCGCTCGGTGCCGCCTTCGGTGATCGCCCACAGGGCGGTCCGCTGCAGCTCGGACGGCACCCGCACGAGATCGGGGCGCGCGGACATGCCCAGGCGAGCGGTGCGGCGGCGGGTCGCGATCGCGCGTTGGCGCGCAGCGGCGGCCAGCACGCCGACGCCGCCGCCCATGATCGCGAAGAACAGCCAATCCACGGCGTCACGATACGCCGGAACACGTGGCGCGCTGCCGGCCGGTGCGGCGATCGACGCGGTCCGGAGATCGATGGCTGCGGCGCAGGTCCGGCGTGGTATGAGGCCGGGATGTCGATCGACGAGCACGTCGATGTAGTCGTCGTCGGGGCCGGCTCGACCGGCGCCGCGGCCGCGGCGTTCCTCGCCGAGGCGGGCGCGCGCGTGATCGTCGTCGAGCGGCGCCGGCTCGACGAGGCGGGTGCGCGCTGGGTGAACGGCGTGCCGCTGGCGGCGTATCGCGAGGCGGGGCTCGAGCCGCCGAGCGCGCCCGAGCTGCGCGGCGGGCCGAGCCCGATGTACCTCACGTCGCCGAGCGGCGCGCGGGTCGTCATCGACGGGCACGAGGTCGTCGAGATCGACATGCGGCACCTGGTCGCGCGGCTGCAAGCGCGCGCGCGATCGGCGGGCGCGCGCTTGGTCGGCGAGACCCGCGTGATCGAGGTGACCGAGGACGGCGTCACGACCTCGGCGGGTGTCGTACGCGCACGCTGGATCGTCGACGCATCGGGCGTCGCGGGCGCGCGGCTGCTCGGACAACCGTCGCCGGCACGCGAGGATCTGTGCGCGGCGGCGCAAGAGGTCCGCGAAGTCCGCGATCCGGACGCCGCGCGCGCGTTCTTCGCGGCGCACGGCGTGCCCGCGGGCGGCGTCCTCGGCATGGTCGGCGGCGCGGGCGGGTTCTCCGTCGTCGACGTGCACCTCTCGCACGACGCGCGCGAGATCTCGATCCTCACCGGGAGCCTCCCGGCGCTCGGCTTCCCGTCGGGGAAGGCGCTGCTCGAGCGGTTCGTCGCCGAGCACCCGTGGATCGGCGCGACGATCTTCGGCGGCAGCGGCGCGATCCCGCTGCGCCGCGCGTACGATCGGATCGCGAGCGAGCGCATCGCGCTGGTCGGAGATGCCGCGTGTCAGGTCTTCCCGGCGCACGGCTCGGGGGTCGGCTCGGGGATGATCGCGGCGCGTCTGCTCGCCGACACGATCGCGAGCGGGCGATCGCTGCGCGAGTACGAGCGCGCGTGGCAAGCGCGGCGCGGCGGCCTGCACGCGACCTACGACGTGCTGCGCCGGTGGAACGCGACACTCGCGCCCGATCAGATCGAGCGCTTGCTCGCGAGCGGCGCGCTCGATCCCGTGCTCGCGCGCGCCGGCCTCGATCAGCGCCTGCCGGAGCTCGACGTGCGGGCGCTCGCGCGACAAGCGCGCGCGCTGGCGCGCGAGCCGTCGCTGCGT
>DATJIA010000119.1:0-2063 GCA_035493675.1 Kofleriaceae bacterium
CCCGCACCGCGCGAGGAGCGCGCACCGCGTGAGGAGCGCGGCGCCCGCGAGGATCGTCCGCGCGAGGAGCGCGGACCGCGCGAGGAGCGCGGCGAGCGCGGCGAGCGCGGCGAGCGTTCGTGGGGTCGCGACCGTCGCGAGACCCGCGACGACCGTCCCGTCGTCCGCGACGAGCGTCCGGCGCGCGAGGAGCGCGACGAGCGCCCCGCGCGCGACGAAGAGGCCTTCACCGAGGCGGCGCCGGCGAAGGATCGCGACCGTGGCCACCGCGGCGACAAGCGCAAGAACGGCGCGGCGGCGCCGACGGCGGAGACGCGCGAGTTCTGGGAGACCTGGGCCGACGAGAAGTCGACCCGCCCCGCGCCCGCGCCCGCGCCGTCGCGCGAGCGTGATCGCGACGAGGAGACCCGCGAGGAGCGCCCCGCGCGCGAGGCGCGCGAGGATCGTCCGGCGCGCAGCGAGCGCGGCGAGCCCCGCGAGCACCGCGAGCGCGGCGAGCGCAAGGAGCGCGACCGCGGCGAGCACCGCGAGCGTGGCGAGCGCAAGGAGCGCGAGCATCGCGATCGCGACGAGCGCCCGGCCCGCGAGGAGAGCGCGGCGGCCGCCGATCCGTCGAGCCTGACGCGCCTCTTCGTCAGCCTCGGCAAGCGCGACGGCGTCACCGCCGACGACATCCGAAACCTCCTGGGCAAGGATCTCGGCGACGACGTCAAGCGCATCGGCTCGGTCGCGCTGCGCGACAGCCACTGCCACGTGCGCGTCCCCGAGGATCTCGCCGACAAGATCATCGCGTCGGTGACCGGCTCGGAGCGGAACGGCACCGAAGTCCGCGTCGAGCGCGCAAGGGCGTAAGCCGGATCAATCGCCCGGGCGAGATCCCGGGCGCGTCGCACAACCTCGCTTGACGACTGAACAGTCGTTCCGTAGGGTGTGCGACGCATGGCTCGTCCCGCGCAAGCCGCGTCTCCCGAGCAAGGCCGAAGGGCCGAGGCGATCGTCGTCGAGGGCGCGCGCGAGCACAACCTCCAGGTCGACTACCTCGAGATCCCGAAGCATCGGCTGGTCGTGATCACCGGTCCGTCCGGATCCGGCAAGTCGTCGCTCGCGTTCGACACCCTCTACGCCGAAGGCCAGCGCCGCTACGTCGAGTCGCTGTCGGCGTACGCGCGCCAGTTCCTCGGCCAGATGGAGAAGCCGAAGTACGAGCGCCTGCGCGGGCTGTCGCCGACGATCGCGATCCAGCAGAAGGCCGCGGCGTCGAACCCGCGCTCGACGGTCGGCACGATCACCGAGATCTACGACTACCTCCGCGTCCTCTACGCGCGCGTCGGCGAGCAGCGCTGCCACCAGTGCGGCGGCCCGGTCAGCGCGCGCACCGCCGGGCAGATCGTCGACGAGCTCGCCGACCTGCCCGAGAAGACGCAGGTCACGATCTTCGCGCCCAAGGCCGAGAACCGCAAAGGCGAGTTCAAGGACCTGATCACCGACGCGCGCAAGGCCGGCTTCGTGCGCGCGCGCATCGACGGCATGGTCGTGCGCCTCGAAGACGTCGACCAGCTCGACAAGCAGAAGAAGCACACGATCGATCTCGTGATCGATCGCGTGTCGATCAACCCGAGCGACAAGGGCCGCCTCACCGACTCGGTCGAGACCGCGCTGCGCGAGGGCAAGGGCAAGCTCTCGGTCGACGTCACCGGCGAGAAGACCTCGCGCGTCTACTCCGAGGACAACGCGTGCGCGAAGTGCGGCATCGGCTTCCCCGAGCTGTCGCCGCAGTCGTTCTCGTTCAACTCGCCGCTCGGCATGTGCGTCGACTGCAACGGCCTCGGCGAGAAGCTGCAGGCCGATCCGTCGCTGGTGATCCCCGACGAGACCCTCTCGATCAACGACGGCGCGGTCGCGGTGTGGGGCGACTCGGTCGCCAAGGACTCGGGCTGGACGACCAACATCGTCAAGGCGCTCGCCAAGCACTTCAAGATCGATCTCGACAAGCCGTGGAACAAGCTGCCCGAGAAGCAGCGCGAGATCCTGCTGCACGGCACCGGCGACAAGCGCGTGATGGT
>DATJIA010000120.1:0-29966 GCA_035493675.1 Kofleriaceae bacterium
GCTCGGCCTCAGCGCGGTCGGCGCCGGCGAGGTCCCGGCGACCGCGCCCGAGAAGACCAAGGTCGCGCACGACGCCGGCGCCATGGTGATGGAGCTCGTGCGCAAGAACGCGAGCGCGCGAAGCTTCATCACGCCGACGTCGCTGCGCAACGCGATCGCGTCGGTCGCCGCGACCGCGGGCTCGACCAACGCCGTCTTGCACCTGCTCGCGATCGCGCGCGAGGCCGAGGTGTCGCTCTCGATCGACGACTTCGACGCGATCAGCGCGAAGACGCCCGTGATCGCCGATCTCAAGCCGGGCGGGCGTTACAACGCCGCCGACATGCACGCGGCTGGCGGCGTCGCGCTCTTGCTGCGTCGCATGTTCGACGCCGGGCTCGTCGAAGATGCGCCCACGGTCAGCGGACGCAGCCTGCGGCAAGAAGCCGAGGCTGCGCACGAGCGTCCGGGTCAGGACGTCCTCCGAACCGCCGCGTCGCCCCTGAAGGCACGCGGCGGTTTCGCGATCTTGAGGGGCACGCTGTCGCCCGCGGGATGCGTCGTGAAGCTCGCGGGTCACGATCGCGAGGTCCACGAAGGGCCCGCGCGCGTCTTCGACGGCGAAGAGGCCGCGTTCGCCGCGATCACGCGCGGCGCGATCCAGAAGGGCGACGTCGTCGTGATCCGCAACGAAGGTCCGCGCGGCGGGCCCGGCATGCGCGAGATGCTCGCGGTCACCGGCGCGATCGTCGGCGCCGGCCTCGCCGACGACGTCGCGCTGATCACCGACGGCCGCTTCAGCGGCGCGACCCACGGCTTCATGGTCGGACACGTCTGTCCCGAGGCCGCCGACGACGGACCGATCGCGAAGCTCCGAGATGGCGATCGGATCCGCATCGACGTGCCGCGCCGCGCGCTCGACGTGCTCGCCGATCTGAGCGAACGCAAGGCCGACAAGCCCGCGCCGAAGAAGCTGATCGGCGTCATGCGCAAGTACGCCGCGTCGGTCGCGCCCGCGTCCGAAGGCGCGATCACCTCCGACACGAGCGTGTGGAGGAAATCGTGAACGGCCCCGCCAGACGACTCACGGGCGCCGAGATCCTGTGGGAAGCCCTCATCGCCGAGGGCGTCGACGTCGTCTTCGGCTATCCGGGCGGCGCGATCATGCCCGCGTACGACGCGATGCTGAAGTACAGCGATCGCATCCGTCACGTGCTCGTCCGTCACGAGCAAGGCGCGGCGCACATGGCCGACGGCTACGCGCGCGCGTCGGGTCGATGCGGCTGCGCGATCGCGACCAGCGGACCGGGCGCGACCAACCTCGTCACCGGCATCGCGACCGCGATGATGGACTCGGTCCCGATCGTCTTCATCACGGGGCAGGTCAGCTCGACCTTGCTCGGCACCGACGCGTTCCAGGAGACCGACGTCACCGGCGTGACGCTGCCGGTGACCAAGCACAACTACCTCGTCACCGACGTCGACGAGATCGCGCCGACGATCCGCGAGGCGTTCTTCCTGGCGCGCAGCGGCCGCCCCGGCCCCGTCCTCGTCGACATCTGCAAGGACGCGCAGCAAGCCTCCACCGAGTGGCGCGCGCCCACCGGCGAGCCGCGCCTGCCCGGCTATCGCCCGTCGCCGCACGCGCCCGACGAGCTGCTCGAGCGCGCCGCGCAGATGATCGATCACGCCGAGCGCCCGCTCGTGCTCGCCGGTCACGGCATCGTGAAGGCCGGCGCCGGCGAGCTGCTCAAGGCGTTCGTCGAGAAGGCGCGCGTGCCGGTCGCCTCGACGCTGCTCGGCCTCGGCGGCTTCCCCGCGACCCATCCGATGTCGCTCGGCATGATGGGCATGCACGGCGAGGCCTGGGTCAACCACGCGATCCAGGAAGCCGATCTCTTGATCGCGCTCGGCATGCGCTTCGACGATCGCGTCACCGGCCGGCTCGCGACCTACGCGCCGCGCGCGCGCAAGATCCACGTCGAGATCGATCGCAGCGAGGTCAACAAGAACGTCAAGGTCGACGTCGCGTTGATCGACGACGTCGCGCGCATCTTGTCGGTGCTCACGCCGAGAGTCTCCGAGCGGCCGCGCACGTCGTGGTTCGCGCGCATCGATTCGCTCAAGGGCGACAGCGCGGTGCGCGACATCCAGGGCCTGCCCGACGAGGGCCGCCTCTACGCCGCGCACGTGATCCACGATCTGTGGCGCCTCACCGAGGGCAAGGCGCTGGTCGTCACCGACGTCGGCCAGCACCAAATGTGGGAAGCGCAGTACTACAAGCACGATCACGCGCGGAAGCTCGTGACGTCGGGCGGCCTCGGCACGATGGGCTTCGCCTTACCAGCTGCGCTCGGCGCGCGCTTCGCGTGTCCCGACGACGACGTCTGGGTGATCGCCGGCGACGGCGGCTTCCAGATGACCGCGTGCGAGCTGTCGACCGCCGCGCAAGAAGGCGTGAAGGTCAACGTCGCCATCATCAACAACGGCTACCTCGGCATGGTCCGCCAGTGGCAGCAGTTCTTCTACGGCGGACGCTACGCGGCGACGCCGATGCGCTCGCCCGACTTCGTCAAGCTCGCCGAGGCGCACGGCCTCGCCGGGCTGCGCGTGACGAAGCGCAGCGAGGTCGAAGACGCCGTGCGCACCGCGCAGAAGACGCCGGGCACGGTCGTGATCGACTTCCGCGTCGAGCAGGAAGACTCGGTCTACCCGATGGTGCCGTCCGGCGCGGATCTCGCCGAGATGATCCGCCGCCCTGCCCCGCCTTCACCGCTCGTCGAGACCGCGGAGGACCCCTGATCTATGTCCCCTTCGATCGTCAAGTCGCGCACGATCATCGCGCACGTCGAGGACAAGCCCGGCGTGCTCAACCGGATCGCGTCGCTGTTCCGGCGCCGCGGCTTCAACATCGCGTCGCTCACGGTCGGCCGCACCGCCGAGCCCGGCGTGTCGCGCTTGACGATCGTCGTCGACGCCGACGACGACACCACGCGCCGCATCGAGGCGAACCTCTACAAGCTGGTCAACGTCCTGCTCGTCGAGGACGTCAGCTTCGGCCCCGCGATCTCGCGCGAGCTCGCGCTGATCAAGGTGCGCGCGAACGCGGAGACGCGGCCGCGCGTGCTGCAGGTGTGCGACGTGTTCGGCGCGCGCGTCGTCGACATGACGCCCGACCTCGTCACCCTCGAATTCACGTCCACGTCCGACAAGATCGACGACCTCGCGAGCGTGCTGCGCGTCGAGGGCATCGTCGACATGGTCCGAACCGGCGTCGTCGCGATGACTCGCGGCGAGCCCCGAGTCATCCAGGCACAGGAGCAAGAGCAATGGCCCGAATCTTCTACGACCGCGACGCCGATCTCGGCCTGATCAAGCAAAAGAAGGTGGCCGTCGTCGGCTACGGATCGCAAGGGCACGCGCACGCGCTCAACCTCCGCGATTCGGGCGTCGAGGTCCGCGTCGGGCTCGCGCCGAATTCGAAACGCGCCGAGAAGGCGAAGGCCGCCGGCCTCACCGTCGCGAGCGTGAGCGAGGTCGCCGCGTGGTGCGACGTGATCATGATCCTCGCGCCCGACACCGCGCAGGCGGCGATCTGGAACGAGAGCATCAAGGCGCACTTCGGCGAGGACAGCGGCAAGACGCTCCTGTTCGCGCACGGCTTCAACATCCACTACGGGACGATCACGCCGCCCCGCGGAGTCGGCGTCGGGCTGATCGCGCCGAAGTCGCCCGGTCATCGCGTGCGCGAGACGTATCAGGAAGGCGGCGGCACGCCCGCGCTCCTCGCGGTGCACGCGGGCGGCGCGGCGACCCACGCGCTCGCGCTCTCGTACGCGGCGGCGCTCGGCTGCGCGCGCGCCGGCGTGATCGAGACGACCTTCGGCGAGGAGACCGAGACCGATCTGTTCGGCGAGCAGGCGGTCCTGTGCGGCGGCGTCAGCGCGCTGATCAAGGCCGGCTTCGAGACGCTCACCGCCGCGGGCTACCAGCCCGAGGTCGCGTACTTCGAGTGCCTGCACGAGCTCAAGCTGATCGTCGATCTGATGTACCGCGGCGGCTTGAACTACATGCGGTACTCGGTCAGCGACACCGCCGAGTGGGGCGACTACGTCGCGGGCGACAAGGTGATCGGCCCCGAGGCGAAGGCGGCGATGCAGAAGCTGCTCGCCGAGATCAAGAACGGCGCGTTCGCGAAGGCGTGGATCGCCGAGGTGCAGAACGGCGCGCCGAACTTCAAGGCCCGCCGCCGCGCCGAGCAGGATCAACCGATCGAGGCCGTCGGCGCGAAGCTGCGCTCGATGATGCCGTTCCTGGATCCCGTCACGGTGAAACCGGGAGAATGACGATGGACACCCACGTAGACGGCAACTACGTCCGGATCTTCGACACCACGCTGCGCGACGGCGAGCAAGCGCCGGGCGCGACGATGACCTCGACGGAGAAGCTCGAGGTCGCGCGCGCGCTCGCGCGGCTCGGCGTCGACGTGATCGAGGCCGGCTTCCCGGCGGCGTCGCCCGACGATCTCGAAGCGGTCCGCACGATCGCGCGCGAGGTCGGCGTCGCCGCGCAGCCCGGGCGCAACGCGCCGCCGATCATCGCGGGGCTCGCGCGCGCGGCGAAGAACGACATCGATCGCGCGTGGGAAGCGGTCCGCGGCGCGACGAGGCCGCGCATCCACACGTTCCTCGCGACCTCGGATCTGCACCTGCAGCACAAGCTGCGCATGACCCGCGACGAGGTGAAGGCGCGCGTGCGCGAGATGGTCGCGTACGCGGCGTCGCTGTGCACGGATGTGGAGTTCTCGCCCGAGGACGCCGGCCGCAGCGATCCACAGTTCCTCTACGAGGTGCTCACGATCGCGATCGAAGCCGGCGCCACCACGCTCAACATCCCCGACACCGTCGGCTACACGATGCCCGACGAGTTCGGCGCGCTGATCGCCGGCATCAAGGCGAACGTGCCGGGCGTCGACGGCGTCGTGATCAGCGTGCACTGTCACGACGATCTCGGCCTCGCGGTCGCGAACACGCTCGCCGGCCTGCGCGCCGGCGCGCGCCAGGCGGAGGTCGCGGTCAACGGCATCGGCGAGCGCGCGGGCAACTGCTCGCTCGAGGAGGTCGTGATGGCGCTGCGCACGCGCAAGCCGAAGCTCCAGCTCGACACCGGCGTCGACACGACGCAGCTCTGCCGCGTGTCGAAGCTGGTGAGCACCTGCACCGGCTTCCAGGTCCCGCCGAACAAGGCGGTCGTCGGCGGCAACGCGTTCGCGCACGAGTCGGGCATCCATCAAGACGGGATGCTCAAGCACCAGGCGACCTACGAGATCATGAAGCCCGAGGACGTCGGCGCCGTCGGCACGCGCCTCGTGCTCGGCAAGCACAGCGGCCGGCACGCGTTCGCCGAGCAGCTCGCGGCCTTGGGCGTAAGCCTCGAAGGCCCCGCGCTCGAGCGCGCGTTCGATCGCTTCAAGGCCCTCGCCGATCGCAAGAAGCATCTCGGCGAGGCGGACCTCGTCGCGATCGCGTCGTCCGAGCGCGCGGCGTCGAAGCCGACCTTCGTGCTCGACGGGCTGCAGGTCGGCTGCGGCACGATGGGCCTGCCGACCGCCACCGTGCGCTTGCGGGGGCCGGACGAAGACGTGCGCATCCACGCCGCGGTCGGCACCGGTCCCGTCGACGCCGCGTTCAAGGCGATCGACGGCATCGTGGGCGCGCGCGTGACGCTCGTCGAGTACCAGGTGCACTCGGTGACCGAGGGCATCGACGCGCTCGGCGAGGTCAGCGTGCGCGTGCGTCCGTTCGATCCGCGCCGCGTGGCGTCGCCGCAGACCGACGAGCCGCGCGCGCGCGTCGTGCACGGGCACGGCGCCGACACCGACATCGTCGTCGCGAGCGCGAAGGCGTACCTCGCGGCGCTCAACCGCGTGCTCGACGACGTTCCTCATGTGGTGGCTGCCGCTGGTGCGCAGCCGAAGGTCAGGGAGCTGCCGCTATGAAGCTGGTGAAGGAGACCTTGTTCGAGAAGGTGTGGAACGCGCACGTCGTCGCTTCACCTGACGGTGATGTGCCGAGCGTCCTCTACATCGATCTCCACCTGGTGCACGAGGTGACCTCGCCGCAGGCGTTCGCGGGCTTGCGCGCGCGCGGCCTTCGCGTCCGTCGCCCCGATCGCACCGTCGCGACGATGGATCACTCGACGCCGACGCGCCCGGGCGGCCTCGCGCTCGCCGACGATCAAGCGCGCGCGCAGCTCGCGCAGCTGGCCGCCAACTGCAAAGCGCACGGCATCACGCTGCACTCGCTCGGCGAGGCCGGCCACGGCATCGTGCACGTGATCGGCCCCGAGCAAGGGCTCACGCAGCCCGGCATGACGATCGTGTGCGGCGACTCGCACACGTCGACGCACGGCGCGTTCGGCGCGCTCGCTTTCGGCATCGGCACCAGCGAGGTCGAGCACGTGCTCGCGACCCAGTGCCTGCTCCAGCGCAAGCCGAAGACCTTGCGCGTGACGTTCGACGGCCTGCCGCCCGCGGGCGTCACCGCGAAGGATCTGATCCTCGCGATGATCGCGAAGCTCGGCGTCGGCGGCGCGACCGGGCACGTGATCGAATACGCCGGCGCGGCGATCCGCGCGCTCGACATGGAGGGCCGCATGACGGTCTGCAACATGTCGATCGAGGCGGGCGCGCGCGCGGGCATGATCGCGCCCGACGACGTCACGTTCAATTATCTCGCGGGGCGCCCGCACGCGCCGCGCGGCGACGCGTTCGATCGCGCGCTCCGCGCGTGGCGTGCGCTTCCGACCGACGACGGCGCCGTCTTCGATCGCGAAGTGAGGATCGACGCGACCAAGCTCGAGCCGATGATCACGTGGGGCACCAACCCGGGCCAGGGCGTCGGCATCTCGCAGCCGGTGCCGGATCCGGCGCGCGTGACCGATCTCGAGGCGCGCGCGCAGCTCGAGAGCGCGCTGCGCTACACGCGCGTCGAGCCGGGCCAACCGCTGGTCGGCGTGAAGGTCGACGTCGTGTTCGTCGGCAGCTGCACGAACTCGCGCATCGGCGATCTGCGCGCCGCCGCCAAGATCGTCGACGGTCGTCGCGTCGCGCCCGGCGTGCGCATGCTGGTCGTGCCGGGCTCGGCCGCGGTGAAGCTGCAGGCCGAAGCGGAAGGGCTCGATCGGATCTTCCGCGACGCCGGCGCCGAGTGGCGCGAGCCCGGCTGCTCGATGTGCATCGCGATGAACGGCGACCAACTCTCGCCGGGACAGCTCGCCGTCTCGACCTCGAACCGCAACTTCGAGGGACGCCAGGGCAAGGGCGGCCGCACGCTGCTCGCGTCGCCGTTCACCGCGGCGGCCGCGGCGGTCACCGGCCGCGTCACCGATCCGCGCGCGTTGCTTTCGGAAGAAGCCAGGAGGTCCGCATGAGCGCGCCGCGTTTCACGACCCTGACGTCGAAGATGGTCAAGCTGCTCGACGCCGACGTCGACACCGATCAGATCATCCCCGCGCGCTACCTGAAGGTCACCGACAAGGCCGGCCTCGGCGACGCGCTGTTCGCCGACTGGCGCGGGCGCGAGGGCTTCCCCATCCCCGTGCGCGCGGGTGAGCAGATCCTCTTGTGCGGCCACAACTTCGGGTGCGGCTCGTCGCGCGAGCACGCGCCGTGGGCGCTGGTCGCCGGCGGCTTCCGCGCGCTGGTCTCGACGAGCTTCGCCGACATCTTCAAGGGCAATGCGCTCAAGAACGGGCTGGTTCCGGTGGTCGTGCCGTCCGAGATCCACGCCGCGCTGAGATCGATCGATCAAGAGATCACGATCGATCTCGACGCGTGCGAGCTGCGCGCGCCGGGGCTCGCGCCCGTGCGCTTCGCCGTCGACGGCTTCGCGCGCCGCTGCCTGCTCGACGGCGTCGACGAGCTCGGCTTCCTCATGCAGCACCTCCCCGCGATCGAAGCGTATGAGTCGCGATAAGGTCACCATCTACGACACGACGCTGCGCGACGGCGCGCAGCGCGAGGGCATCTCGTGGTCGCTCGAGGACAAGAAGCGCATCGTGCGCCGCCTCGACGCGCTCGGGGTGGATCTGATCGAGGCGGGCTGGCCGGGATCGAACCCGAAAGACGCGGCGCTGTTCGCGAAGAGCGCCGAGCTCGAGCTGAAGCACGCGCAGCTGTCGGCGTTCGGCGCGACCCGCCGCGCGGGGCTGGCGGCGCAGGACGACCCGCAGGTGCTCGCGCTCGTCGACGCGCACACGCCGGCGTGCACGATCTTCGGCAAGTCGAGCGTCTTGCACGTGCGCGAGGTCCTGCGCTGCTCGCTCGACGAGAACCTCGCGATGATCGCGGACACGATCGCGTTCCTGCGCGCGCAGGGCCGGCGCGTCGTGTACGACGCCGAGCATTTCTTCGACGGTCACGCGCTCGACGCGCGCTACGCGATCGAGACGATCCGCGCCGCCGCCGGCGCGGGCGCCGAGACGATCGTCTTGTGCGACACCAACGGCGGCACGATGCCGTGGCAGATCGAGGCGGTGATCGCGGAGGTGCGCGCGGCCGTCGGCGTGACGATCGGCATCCACGCCCACGACGACGCCGGCTGCGGCGTCGCGAACAGCCTCGCCGCGATCCGCGCGGGCGCGCGCCACGTGCAAGGCACGATCAACGGCTACGGCGAGCGCTGCGGCAACGCGAACCTGTGCGCGGTGATCCCCGGCATCGAGTTGAAGCTCGGCCTGCGCGCGCTCCCCGAAGGACGGCTGCCCGAGCTTCCGGAAGTCGCGCGCCTCGTCGCCGAGCTCGCCAACCTCGCGCCCGACGATCACATGCCGTACGTCGGCCGCAGCGCGTTCGCGCACAAGGGCGGCGTGCACGTCGCGGCGATCCGCCGCAACGCGGACAGCTATCAGCACGTCGATCCCGCGCGCGTCGGCAACGAGTGCCGCGTCGTCGTGAGCGAGTTGAGCGGCCGCGCGAACCTGCTCGCGCGCGCCGACGAGCTCGGCCTCGAGCTCGATGCCCGCGCGAACGACGCGCTCGCCGCGATCAAGGAACGCGAGGCGCGCGGCGCGGCGTTCGAAGCCGCGGATGCAAGCGTGGCGCTCCTGTTGAGACGACACGCGCCCGGTTACGCGCCGCCGTTCCAGCTCGTCGAGTATCGCGTGCTGTCGCACGGCGATCACGCGGGCCGCGCCGCCGCCGAGGCGACCGTGAAGCTGCGCGTCGGCGATCGCGTGATCCACACCGCCGCCGAAGGCGAGGGCCCGGTGCACGCGCTCGACGCCGCGCTCCGCAAGGCGCTGGTCCCCGCGTTCCCCGGCGTCGCGCGCATCGCGCTCGCCGACTACAAGGTCCGCATCCTCGACGGCAACGCGGGCACGCGCGCGGTGACGCGCGTCCTGATCGACTTCACCGACGGCGAGCACGGCTGGTCCACCGTCGGCGCGTCGGCCTCGATCCTCGAGGCGACGTGGGCCGCGCTCGCCGACGGCATCGAGTTCGGCATCGGTACGGAAGCCCAGACTCAACTCACGGAGGCACACGCATGAAGGCGACGATCGTCCTGCTCCCAGGTGACGGCATCGGTCCCGAAGTCGTCGACGAGGCGCGCAAGGTGCTCGAGGCGATCGCCGCGCACTTCGGCCACGCCTTCACGTTCGCGACGCACTTGATCGGCGGCGTCGCGATCGACGCGCACGGCACCGCGCTCCCCGACGACACGCTCGCCGCGTGCAAGACGTGCGACGCGATCCTGCTCGGCGCCGTCGGCGGCCCGAAGTGGGACGATCCGAACGCGAAGGTGCGTCCCGAGCAGGGCCTGCTCGGCATGCGCAAGGCGCTCGGCCTGTGGGCGAACCTCCGCCCCGTGCGTCCGTATCCGGAGCTCGCGGGTTGCTCGCCGCTGCGCCCCGAGCGGCTCGCCGGCGTCGACGTGCTCGTGATCCGCGAGCTGACCGGCGGCCTGTACTTCGGGACGCCGCGCTTGCGCGACCAGGTCGGCGAGCGCCGCCGCGCGGTCGACACGCTCGAGTACACCGATCACGAGATCGCGCGCGTCGTCGCCCTCGCGTTCGAGCTCGCGCGCGGTCGCAAGAAGCGCGTCACCTCGATCGACAAGGCCAACGTGCTCGAGTCGTCGCGCTTGTGGCGACAGGTCGCGGGCGAGGTCGCGTTCCGCTATCCCGACGTCAAGCTCGATCACCAGCTCGTCGATTCGGCGGCGATGCGCCTCGTCACCGCGCCGGCCTCGTTCGACGTCGTGGTGACGGAGAACATGTTCGGCGACATCCTCACCGACGAGGCGTCGGTGCTCGCCGGGTCGCTCGGCCTGTGCCCGAGCGCGTCGATCGGCGACGGCAAGGCCGGCGTGTACGAGCCGATCCACGGCAGCGCGCCCGACATCGCGGGCCAGGGCGTCGCGAACCCGATCGGCACGATCCTCAGCGCGGCGATGTTGCTCCGGCACTCGCTGCAGCTCGAGACCGAGGCGCGCGCGATCGAGGACGCGGTCGCCGCGACGATCGCCGCGGGTGTCCGGACCGCGGACATCTGCCAGGGCTGCGCGTCGGTCGCGTCGACCGCGCAGATGGGCGCCGCGGTGCGCGAGCACCTCGAGGACAACCTCGTCGATCACGACGTCATGGGTTACTTGGCCAACCTCAAGAGTTATTGATGACCGTCAGTCCGTACTTCGCGATCACGCGTGACACCGACGGAGACGAGGCGATGGAGGTGAACCTCACCGGCATCGCGCTGCTCCGCCTCGTGCTCGTCAACAAGGGCACCGCGTTCAGCTACGACGAGCGTCGCGAGCTCGAGCTCGACGGGCTCTTGCCGCCGCAGGTCAACACGCTCGAGCAGCAGCTCGAGCGCGCGTATCGCGGCTTCTCCTGCGAGCCGACGCCGCTCGCGAAGTACCAGTACCTGCGCGCGCTGCAGGAGCGCCAGGAGATCCTCTTCTACGCGCTGCTCGAGCGGCACCTCGACGAGATGCTGCCGATCGTCTACACGCCGACCGTCGGCGAGGCGGTGCAGCAGTTCAGCGCGCTGTACCAGAACCCGCGCGGGCTCTCGCTGTCGCCGATGAACATCGATCGCGCGCGCGAGCTGGTCGCGGCCTATCCGCTCGACGACGTGCGCATGATCGTCGCGACCGACTCGTCGGCGATCCTCGGCATCGGCGATCAAGGCTACGGCGGGCTCGCGATCCCGATCGGCAAGCTCGCGCTCTACACGGCGGCGGGCGGCGTGTCGCCGTTCCACACGATGCCGGTGTCGCTCGACGTCGGGACCGATCGGCAGGACCTCCTCGACGATCCGTTCTATCTCGGCGTGCGCGCGCGCCGCCTGCGCGGCGACGCGTACCTCGCGTTCATCGATCAGTTCGTCGCCGCGGTGCGCGCGCGCTGGCCGCGCGCGGTGATCCAGTGGGAGGATCTCGCGAAGGACACCGCGTTCACGGTCCTCGATCGCCACAAGGACGCGCCGACCTTCAACGACGACATCCAGGGCACCGGCGCGGTCGCGCTCGCCGGCATGCTGCGCGCGTGCGCGTCGCGCGGCGAGCGCCTGCGCGATCAGCGCGTCGTGATCCACGGCGCCGGCGCGGGCGGCATCGGCGTCGCCGACGCGATCCGCCGCGGCATGATCGACGACGGCGCGGCGCCCTCCGACGCCGCCGCCAACGTCTTCGTGCTCGACTCGCGCGGCTTGCTCGTCGACGATCGCGCGCTCGAAGACTACAAGCGCACGTTCGCGCAGCCGCGCGCGCGGATCGCCGAGTGGGGCGTGACCGGCGCCGCGGATGCCGCGGCCCCGGTCAGATCATTGACACGGGGCGGCGTGCCGGATCTCCTGACCGTCGTCGAGAAGGCGCGCCCGACCGCGCTGCTCGGGTTGTCGGGCCAGCCGCGCGCGTTCAGCGAGCTCGTGATCCGCGCGCTCGCGCGCCAGGTCGATCGCCCGATCGTGTTCGCGCTGTCGAACCCGACCACTTCGTGCGAGGCGTCGCCGGCCGATGTCCTCGCGTGGACGAGCGGCCGCGCGCTGGTCGCGACCGGCTCACCGTTCGGCCCCGTCGACGGCGCGCGGATCGGCCAAGGCAACAACGCGTTCGTCTTCCCGGGCCTCGGCCAGGGCGCGATCCTCGCCGGCGTCACGCGCGTCACCGACGGCATGGTGATGACCGCGGCGCACGCGGTCGCGTCGTACACGGCGGCGCACCACCCCGAGGCGATCTTCCCGCCGGTCTCCGAGCTCCCGCGCGTCTCGCGCGAGGTCGCGACCGCCGTGCTCGAACGCGCGCACGCCGACGGCGTCGCGTCGCTCCCCCCGCCCGCGAATCCGCGCGCGTTCGTCGAGCACACCGCCTGGCGCCCGCGCTACATGAAGGTGCGCAAGGCGCGCTAACGCTCGACGACCTGCGTGACCTTCAGGTTCGCCTTGCGGCGCAGGCGCGCGCGATCGAGCGCGGCGCTGTTCTCGCCGTGGATCCATTCGAGCCACGCGGTCGCGCTGGGGAAGCGGCCCGTGATCCGGCCCTGCGCGTTGCGCACGACCGCGGCGGGCAGCTCCATCGGGCCCGGCACCAACGCGACCTGCTCGCCGTCGTCGGACGCGGCGATGATCACCGCGCTGACGACCGCCGCGTCGGCGGCCGCGCGTTGCGCGAACAGCTCGCGATGACCGAACACGGACATCACCGCGCCGTTCGCGGTGCGCCACACGTGATCGATGCCGTCGTGCGCGCGCAAGATGCGCTCGTAGTCGCGCGGCATCGCGAGCGCGCGCGCGTCGAACAGGCGATGCGCCTGCGCCAACAGCTCGAACGACGCCGGCGGTCGCGCGCGCACCGGTCGCGCGTCGTCTTCGAGCGCGTCGAGCTGCTCCTTCGTGGCGATGACCCGCTCCACCAACACATGCAACCGACCTGTCTCCTCACCCATGACTCCCCTCCATCGCTGTCAGGGCCCGCGTCATTTCCACCATACGCTCGTCGGCGAACGATGGATCTCACCTTTTTCGGGTGACCCGCACTCCCGGGATCAACGCGGCTCGTAGGAGCAAAACGTACCCGTGCGGATCGATCGCGATAAGTGCGCGCCGATACGCGGACAACTCTCGGCGATGTGCTCGATCGCCGCGCGAATCCGCCGCGTCACATTCGATCGCGCGCGCTCGGCCGCGCTTCCGGATCGACGGATCTTTCCACCGATCCCGACGGCGCGGGCGAGCTCGTCGCGCAGCGCGTCGGCCTCGCGGCGCGCGCGCTCGGCGCGGCCGCGATCGCCCCACGCCTCGGCCTGGTCGATCTCGGCGGTGAGCTCCGCGAGGCGTTCGCGGTACGCGGCGCGCGCGTCGTCGTCGAGCAGCTCGCCGGCGTCGCCGCCGTCGGTCTCGCTCGCGCCCGAGAGCTCGAGCGCGTGGACCTCGCGTCCGGGCTGCGCGACGAGCGCGGCGATCATGTGCATGCCGCGCGAGTCCTTCACGCGCGCGCGCTCGCCCTGCCCTTCGATCGCCCAGACGTCGCCCTCTCGAGCGAACCGGATCGCATCCGAGGGCGCGTGCGCGATCCATCGCGGCGTGGCCAGGCGCTGCGCGAGCGCGCGCGCCGACGCGCGATGCCGCTCGATCACGTCCGCGCCGAGATCGCCGCGCACGACCGCGAGCTCGGCGAGCACGCGATCGAACAGGTCGATCACGGCGAAGCCGAGCACGCTCGCGATCGCGGCGGTGCCGGCGTGGTGCGCGAGCGCGTCGTAGAGCATGCGCGCGCGCGCCCGATCGCCGGCCGTGACGACCGCGCTCGCCAGCATGACCGCGAGCTGGCTGTCGAACAGCGCGGGCGCGAGCTCGCCGGCCTCGAGCAGCGCGAGCGCCGCGCGCGACGCCTCGCGATCGCCGCGCGCGCCCGCGATCCACGCGCGCACGCCGACCCGCACGATCGCCGGCGCCTCGCGCATGATGCGCTCGAAGTCGGCGTTGTCGGCGGTGACCGGGCCGCGCAGGATCGCGGCGATCAGCCGATGCACCGTGATCGATCGCAGCGCGCCGACGTCGCCGCGCGTGTTCGCGAGCGCGAGCGCCTCGTCGCTGAGACGCGCGTCGTCGGCGTCGCGGCCCTCGAGCAGCGCGATCGCAGCGTCGAGCATGAGCGCGTGCGCGCTCGGCGCGCCGTCGCCCAGCGCGCGGTGCGCGGCGATCGCCTCCTCGGCGGCGACGCGATCGCCGAGCTCGAGGTGATCGAAGGTGAGGCGGACCAGCGCGCGCCGCGCGTGGACGCGATCGGGTGGCGCGGTCGCGAGCTCGACGATCTCGCGGTTGCACGCGATGCGCTCGGCGGGCGGCACGTAGTCGGTGATCGCGCCCATCGCCGACGTGATCACGCGCAGGCGCAGCGCGCGATCGCCCTCCTCGCGCGCGATCGCGATCGCGGCGCGCGCGAGCTCGACCGGCGACCGCGGATCCGCGGACGGCTGCTGCGCCGACGCCAGCCTCGCCATCAGGACCGCGCGGATCGCGCGCGCGTCGTCGGGCTGCGCGGCGAGCGCCTCCTCGAGCAGCGCGACCTGCGCGCGATCGACCAGCCCGAGATGCACTTCGATCCCGTTGGCGAGCGCGGCGCGCGCGAGCAGCGGAGGAGACGAGAGCGCGCGCGCGAGCGAGGCGGCCTGCGCGGCGGCGGCGCGACCGCGCTCGTGCGAGCCCGCGCGATGGAGCGCCTCGGCGAGCGCGCAGGTGAGCGAAGCGCGGCGCGCGGCGTCGCCCGGCGCGGCGAGCGCGAGCGCGGCGAGCGCGCGTTCGATCAGCGCGGCCGCGTCCTCGAACGCGAGCGCGTGCATCGCCGCCTCCGCTGCGCGCGCGGCCGCGTCGACGGCGAGCGCGGCGGCCAGGTGACCGGCCTCCAAGAGATGGTGCGCGATCGCCGCGTGCGGCGGCGCCGCGTCGCCGGCGTGGCGGGTCTCGAGCACGCGCGCGACCTCGAGGTGCAGCTCGGCGCGCTTCGCGCCGTCGAGCTCGCCCGCCAACGTCTCGGCGACCACCGCGTGCGTGAAGCGCGGACGCTCGCCGCTCATCTCGGCCACCAGGCCGGCGCGCACGGCCTCGCCGATCCGATCGAGGACCTCGCGCACCGAGCCGCCGACGACGGCGGCGACCAACGACGCGTCGATGTCGCGCCCTGCGATCGCCGCGGCCTCGAGCACGCGCCGCGTCTCTCGGGAGAGACGATCCAACCGATCGCCGATCGCAGCGCGCGCGCCGCGCGGCACGCCCGCGGCGCCCGCCGCCGCGAGCTCGAGCACGAACAGCGGATTGCCGTCGCTGTGATCGACGAGCCGATCGATCGCGCTCGCGTCCGACCACCCGGCGAGCGCGGCGACCTGATCGCGATCGAGCCGCGCCGGCGCGAGCACCGCGCCGCGACGCCCGATCCTCCCGAGCGCCGCCTCGAGCTCGGGCTGCGCGCGCGCCTCGCTGTCGCGGAAGGTCGCCGCGACCAGGAGCCCGGGCGGCGCGCCGCGCACGACCAGCTCGAGCAAGCCGATCGACGACGGATCGGCGGCGTGCAGATCATCGAAGAGCAGGACCAGCGGTCGCCGCGCGGCCGCCGCGCGCAAGGTCGCCGCGACGTCGCCCCACAGCGCGAAGCGCTCGCCCGGATCCGCCGCGCGCGCGCCGACCAGGATCTCGGCCGCGTCGCGCGCCGCCGACGCAGACGGATCGGCCTGCGCCAGCGCGCGCAGGGCTTCGATCCACGGCCAGAACGCGGGCGCGCCGCCGAGCTCCCACGTGCGTCCCCAGACCGCGATCGCAGCACTGCCCAGCGCGCGCGCGGCGAGCTCGTCGAGCAAGCGGGTCTTGCCGATGCCGGGCTCCCCGCCGACGAGGACGACCGCGAACCCGCCGCCGCGGACGCGCGCGAGCGCGTCGTCGATCGCGGCGAGCTCGCGGCTCCGTCCGACCAGCGCCGGCATCCGCGCCGATCATATCGCGGCGCTGCGCTCACTTCTTGCCGTCGACCTCGAACACCGCGACCGACGCACCGTCGACGAACGTCTCCGACCTGAGGTGGAGCGACTTGCCGTCGGCGGCGAACGACCAGTCGATCACTTCTTTCATCGGCTTGCCGTCCTGCGTGCCGGTGTAGACGAAGCGAATGTCGTTGCCGCTCGGGACATCGGCGACGTGATCGTGCGTCTCGCCGGCGTTCGTGATCGCGTACCAGTGGTACTTGCGCGAGTTGGGCTCGAAGCCCATGAGGTCGCGCTCGAGGTAATGCGGCAAGCCGGGGACGCCCGTGATGTCGCCGTCGCACTGCACGCCCCACTGGCTCGGCAGCCACGCGCACTTGAAGGTGCCCGCGACCGGCGCCTTGTCGGTGCCCATCGTGATCGAGCCCTTCACCTTCCAGTTCCCGATCAGGCAGGACATGTCCTTGACCTCTTTCGGGGGCGCCGCGCCGTCCGCTAGAGCGGACGTGGCGGTGGTGGCGAGGGTGAGCGCGACGAGGACGTTCTGGATCTTTGCCATGACGATCTATCTCCTTGACCTCATGGCGTGATTCCGGACGGAACGGTTGTTCCGCAGGGCGTTCCGGTCACCGCGCCTGAGCCGGTTTCACGGACGAATATCCGTTATCGTTGACAGTTCCGATGACGCGATGCTAGATGTTTATCCGTAGGAACGGACATGCTGGCGTCGACGCTCCTCATCCTCGCCTTCACGAGCCTCGGCGCCGCGACCGTCAACGGCGCGCTCGGATACGGCTACTCGTCGATCAGCGTGCCGATCGCGCTGTTCGTGATCGCGGGCCGGGTCTTGAACCCCGCGCTCGTGATCATCGAGGTCGCGATCAACATCTATGCGCTGTGGTGGAACCGCGGCGCGGCGTCGCGCGTGGTGCGCCGCGTGCTGCCGCTGATCATCGGGCTCGTGCCCGGCGTGATCGCGGGCGCGTGGCTCCTCGATCGCGTCTCGCCGTCGGACATCAAGCTCGGCGCGTTCCTCGTGCTCCTGCCGCTGATCCTGATCCAGGCCGGCGGCTTGCGCTGGCCGATCACGCGCGAGAAGACCGCGGCGGTGCCGCTCGGCGCGGGCGTCGGCCTCCTCTACGGCTTGACGACGATCAGCGGTCCGCCGCTCGCGCTGTTCTGGAACAACCAGGGCCTCGCGAAGGAAGACTTCAAGCTCGGCCTCGCCGTCGTGCGCACGGTCGAGAGCGTGTGCGCGCTGATCGCGTACTCGTACCTCGGGCTGCTCACGCGCGACAGCGCCGGCCTGGTGCCGTGGCTCCTGCCCGGCGTCTTGATCGGCTTCCCGCTCGGGCACTGGCTCGTGCGCAAGGTCGGCACCGAGACCTTCCGCCGCGTGTGCATGAGCTTCGACGCGTACCTCGTCTCGCTCGGGCTCGCGCGCGCGATCGCGGAGCACGGCATCGCGCGCGCGACCGTCGCGTACTGGCTGCTCGCGGTCGTGTTCGTGATCGACACGTCGATGCTCGTGCGCTTCTTCCGCAGCCACGATCGCAACGACGAACGTCTCGGCGGACTGGAGCCGCAGACATGAGCGAGCTCGAGGGCAAGTCGGCGCTCGACATCCTGCGCTACGCGGCCGATCGCTTCGCGCCGCGCATCACGTGCGCGACCTCGCTCGGGGCCGAGGACTGCGTGCTGATCGATCTGATCGGCAGCGCGAAGCTGCCGATCGACTTCTTCACCCTCGACACCGGCGTCTTGTTCCCCGAGACGTACGCGCTCTGGCAGAAGCTCGAGGCGCGCTACGGGATCACGATCCGAGCGGTTCGCCCCGTGGAAACGATCGATCGCCTGTGGGAGACCGAGCCGGATCGCTGCTGCGATCTGCGCAAGGTGAAGCCGTTGCGCGCGGAGCTCGGGCGTTGGGGCGCGTGGATCACCGGCGTGCGCCGCGATCAGACGCCCGATCGCGCGAACGCGCAGATCGTCGAGGACGATCGCAAGTTCGGCCTGATCAAGGTCAACCCGCTCGTCGCGTGGACGCACAAGGACGTGTGGCGGCACCTCGTCGACCACGGCGTGCCCTACAACCCGCTCCACGATCAAGGCTATCCGTCGATCGGATGCGAGCCGTGCACGAGCCCGGTCGCCGACGGTGAGGATCCGCGCGCCGGTCGCTGGCGCGGATCGGTCAAGAAGGAGTGCGGGCTGCACTCGTTGCCGGTGGTGAAGTGATGCTGTACCCGGTGTTCTTGAAGCTCGAGGGGCTGCGCGTCGTGGTCGTCGGCGGCGGCGAGGTCGCGTCGCACAAGCTCGGCGGCTTGCTCGACGCGGGCGCGAAGATCACGGTCGTCGCGCCGCAGATCGTGGATGCGATCAGATCGCGCGCGGTGGAGCTCGTCGAGCGCGAGTTCCGCGACGACGATCTCGACGGCGCGCGCTGGGTCGTCGCCGCGGCGACGCCTGCGGTGAACGCCGCGGTCGCGAAGGCGGCGGAGGCGCGCGGCCTGTTCGTCAACGCCGTCGACGATCCCGCGCACGCGAGCGCGTACCTCGGCGGCGTCGTGCGGCGCGGCGGCGTGACCGTCGCGATCTCGACCGGCGGCGACGCGCCCGCGCTCGCCGGGATCCTGCGCGAGGCGCTCGACGCCGTGTTGCCGGAGGATCTCGATCAGTGGATGGCGGTCGCGCGCGCCGCGCGCGCCGACTGGAAGGCGCGCGCGCTGCCGATGACGGAGCGACGCCCGCTCTTGTTGAAGCGCCTGCAGGAGATGTACTCGTGAGCGGCTTCGTCTCGCTGGTCGGCGCCGGCCCCGGAGATCCGGAGCTGCTCACGCTCCGCGCGCTCAAGCGCTTGAAGGAGGCGGATCTCGTCTTGAACGACGCGCTCGTGACCAGCGCGCTGCTCGAGCTCGCGCCGCAGGCGAAGCGCTTCTTCGTCGGCAAGCGCGCCGGCCGTCACTCGATCGATCAGGACTCGATCCACAAGCTGATGATCCGCGCCGCGCGGCGCGGCGAGCGCGTCGTGCGCCTCAAGTGCGGCGATCCGTTCGTCCTCGGCCGCGGCGGCGAAGAGGCGCTCGCGCTGCGCGAGGCCGGCGTCGCGTACGAGATCGTGCCCGGGCTGTCGTCGGCGATCGCGGCGCCCGCGCTCGCGGGCATCCCGGTCACCCACCGCGGCCTCGCGAGCGGCTTCGCCGTCGTCAGCGGCCACGCGCCGAGCTCGTACGAGCCGATCCTCGCGAGCATCGCGCCCGGCGCGCTGACGCTGGTCGTCTTGATGGGGCTCGGCCAGCGCGCGGCGATCGCCCGCACGTTGATCGAACGAGGCTGGCCGAGCGCCACCCCCGCCGCGATCTGCCTCGGCGCGTCGCATCCCGACGCGTCGACGTGGACCGGCACGATCGCCGATCTTCCGACGACGAATATCGATAGCGAGCTGCCCGGCATCCTCGTGATCGGTGCCGTCGTCAGTCTGCACGACGTGATCGCATCGCTTCCGGAAGCACCCGTGTCTGATGTGAGGACCTCATGACCGCCGTCGACCAACCGCACGACACCCTCGGCTCCGGCCGCGTCGGCTTCGCCAACGAAGCCGACGTCGATCTCTTCGTCTCGAAGCTCGAAGCCTTCGAGCAGGGCACGCTGTCGCCCGACGACTGGCGCGGCTTCCGCTTGTTGAACGGCGTCTACGGCCAACGGCAAGACGGCGTGATGATGATCCGCGCCAAGATCCCCGGCGGCATCATGACGCCGCAGGCGCTCGAGGCGCTCGCCGACGTCGCCGAGCATTTCACGCCCGGCAAGAAGGGCCACGTCACCACGCGCCAGAACGTGCAGTTCCACTTCGTGCCGATGGCCGACGTCGAAGCGGCGCTCCGCCGCCTCGCCGACGCCGGCATCACGACCAAGGAAGCGTGCGGTCACTCGGTGCGCAACTGGACGTGCTGCCCGATGGCCGGCGTCGCCAAGGACGAGCCGTTCGACGTGACGCCGTACCTCGAGGCGCTCGCGCGTCACCTGCTGCGCGGTCCGTACTCGTCGACGTTGCCGCGCAAGTTCAAGCCGTCGATCGGCGGCTGCTGCGGCACCGACTGCTCGCAGGCGTTCATCAACGACCTCGGCTTGCTCGCGCGCACGAAGGACGGCGTGCGAGGCTTCGAGGTCGTGTGCGGCGGCGGGCTCTCGACCTTGCGTCGATCCGCGATCGTCGTCGAGGAGTTCCTCCCCGCCGATGAAGTGCTCGAGGCGGCCGACGCGCTGGTGCGCGTCTTCCATCGCATCGGCAATCGCACGAACAAGGCGAAGGCGCGCATCAAGTGGGCGATCGAGAAGATCGGCGTCCCCGCGTTCCTCGCCGAGTACAAGGCGGAGCGCGCGAAGATCAAGGCGGAGGGCGGCGTGCCGCTCGTCCTGCCCGCGCAGCCCGAGCCGCCGAAGTTCCAGAAGGGCCTGCCGCAGCTCGCGCCGCCCCTCGAAGGCTACGAGGCGTGGGCCGCGGACAACGTGAAGGCGCAGAAGCAGGACGGCTTCTCCGCGGTGACGATCCGCTTGATCCTCGGCGACGCGTCGGTCGCGCAGTGGCGCGCGCTCGCACGGCTCGCGATCGCGTTCGGCGAGGGCGAGCTGCGCGCGACCAACGAGCAGAACCTGCTCCTGCGCTACGTGCCGACCTGGAAGCTGCCGGTGCTGCACAAGGAGCTGGTCGCGCTCGGCCTCGCGAAGGGCGGCGCGAAGACGCTCGCCGACGTGACGAGCTGCCCCGGCGCGTCGAGCTGCAAGATCGCGGTGACCGCGTCGCGCGGGCTCGCGTCGCTCTTGACCGAGGCGCTCGACGCGCGTCCCGATCTCGTCGCCGCCGCGCCCGAGCTCGACGTGAAGATCAGCGGCTGCCCGAACGGATGCGGCCAGCACTACATCGCCGGCATCGGCTTCCAGGGCGGCATGCGCAAGGTCGCGGGTCGCGCCGTCCCGCAGTACCTCGTGTACCTCGGCGGCGGGATCAACGCGAAGGGCGCCGAGTTCGGCAAGCTGGTCGCGAAGGTCCCCGCGCGTCGCGCGCCGCAGGCGCTCACGGCGCTGCTCGAGCTCTATATCGCCGAGGGCAACCACCGCGGCAATGCGTTCTGGAAGGACGTGCCCGCGGATCGCGTGAAGGCCGCGCTCGGCAGCCTCGTCGAGCTCACCGACGCCGACGCCAAGGACGAAGACTTCATCGACCTCGGCGAGACGAGCGCGTTCGAAGTCGTCCAGGGCGAAGGCGAGTGCGCCGCGTGAGAACGTCGTCCGTCGTCCGTCTCCCGTCGTCCGGATCGGATCCGGAACACGGTAGACGGTAGACGGACGACGGACCACGGCTCAGAGCGTCGCGAGGACCGGGAGGCCGATCGCATCGGCGTCGTCGGCGCTGTTCGCGCGCACGATCGAGAGGCCGGGCGCGGGATCGTCGAGCCAGGCGGCTTGGGCGACGAGCGCGATCGCGCCCCTCAGCTTCGATTCGAGCCAGACCGCGGGCGTGAGCGCGCGCGGAACCAGCACGGCGCCGAGCTGCGGCGCGAGGAGGAGCGCGATGTCGTCGAGCGCGCGCGACGACACCACCGCGCTCGACGCGACGAGGGAGACGTCGCGGGGCGCTCCGAAGAGCGTGCCGGTGATCGCGGGCCGCTCGTCGAGGAACGCGGTCACCGCGGGCGCGAGCACCACGCGCGCGCCGCGCCAGCGCAACGCGCCCGAGCTCGCGAGCACGCCGTTGCCGAGCGCCTCGTTCCAGCGATAGCCGAGCAGCCGCGCGAGATCGACCGGCGCGACGCCGCGCACGCCCGACAGGTGCATCGCGTACGCGAGCGCGATCGCGGGCAAGAGATCGTCGCCGAGCCCGAGCCGATCGAGCGACGCCAGCGGCGAGCCGGGCGCGAACGACTGCGGATCGCGATGCGCGCCCGCGACCACGCCGCGCGACCACGCGACGAGATCGTCGCGCCACGTCGGCGCGCCGTCGTGCGACGCCTCGAGCGGCCGCCGGCCGCCGCGCGTCGAGCTCTTCATGCGATCGCGCCATTCGGTGAGCCGTTGCGCGAGCGACGGCTCGTCCTTCGCCGCGGATTTCTTCGGCGGCGGGACCGGCGGCGGCGTGGGCATCTCTTCATCGCCGTCGGGCGCGACGTCCTCGTCGAGCGCCGTCGCGATGGGCGCGGCGCCGGCGATCGCGACCGTCGCGGGTCGCACCTGCACGTCGAGCGCGACCAGCTCCGGCGCGCGCCCCTGCGCGACGATCACCGCGGTCGCCGTCTTGCCGATCGCGATCGCGACGTCGTCCGCTTCGCCCGACGCGAGCTGCACCGGCGGCGTCGCGCCGACGAGATCGACGACGTACACGCGCCGCGAGTCGGCGCCGATCGCGAGCGCGACGCCGACGTCGGGGTGCCCGGCCGCGCGCGCGATCGCCTCGGGCAAGACGTGCGTGCGCGGCTGCCCGCGATTCGACGTCGGCAGGATCTCGATCTTGGTCGGATCGCTGTTCGCGATCCACCACACGTGGCCCGCGCCGTAGCCCATCGTGCGCGCGGTGAACAAGCGCGCCATGCGCAGGCGCCGGATCGGCGCGCGCGTCACGCCGTGCCACTCCTCGAACGAGCCGCTCGTGTTGATCACGAAGCGACCGCCGCCGAAACCCGCGGCGCAGGTCGGCTCGGTGCGCAGCGGCAAGCGCGACACCTCGAGCCCGTCGCCGACCGCCGCGATGATCGCGGTGCCGACCGCGCCCGCGACCAGCGCGCGATCGCCCGAGACCGCGAGCACGCGCACCGGCGATTCGATCCGCACCTCGGCGAGCTTGCGCGGCCCGATCGGATCGATCAGGTACGCGAGCGTGTGCGCGGCGTAGCTGGACGTGACGAGCATGCGCTCGGCGCCCAGGAAGACCGCGGCGCACGAGGTCGCGTCGGGATCGACGCCGATCTCGCAGCGTCCGACCAGATCGGGCAAGCCGGCGACGACGATCCGCTCCGGCTCGACGATCGCGATCGACTGCGCGCCCTCGGCGACGTCGACGCGCGGCGGTCCGGCGGGAACGATGGGCTCGGGGCGCGACGCGGCCGGATCAGGAGGCACAGGTCATCGTATCACCCGCATGCACGCCTGATCGGGCTTGCCGAACGGCGGCAGGTCGCTGCGCGAGTCGTCGGAGAGCGTGACGCAGCGATAGCCGGAGCCGCAGTCGCCGTCGGTGTCGCACGACTTCGTGCAGTAGCCGTCGGCGTCGACCTGCGCGCTGCCCTTCAGATCGTGGTGCAGGCAGTAGAACGACTTGCAGCCGAGGCTGTAGTGGCACGAGTCCTGGTACGGGCCCTGGCCGCACACGTTCCACCAGACCAGCCCGCCGACGAGCAGCATGCCGACCGCGACGCCGACCGTGCCGAGCTTGTCGAAGAACGATCGCAGCCGGGCGCCCATGGGCAGAGCTTAACACCCGGGTGGCGGCTTGGCGCCCGTGCACACGGTCGTGTGCGCCTCGCACGCGATCTTCGATCCGTGCGTGCACGCGCCGCGCAAGAGCGACTCCGCGCGCGCCGGATCGCGTGCGAACGATGTATCGACATCGAGCGTGTCGCCGAGCATCAAGCCGAGATCGACGCACGCGCCGACCACCGCGCCGTCCGCCGACGACGGATCGCACGCGCGCTCGAGCACCGCGCGCGCGCGATCGCCGTGATGATCGTTGCGGAGCTGCATCGCGTACTGCGAGCACTGCCGCGCGTCGCCGCCCTCGCACGCGCGCGCGACCGCGCTGTCGTACGGATCGTGACGCACGCGGCGCGCCGCGACGAGGAAGAGGCCGACCAGCGCGACCGCGGCGATCGCGGCGGTGACCAGCGCGCCCGCGCGGCGCGCGGTCCACAGCGCGAGGTCGTCGTCGAGCGCCCGCGCCTGCGCGCGCAGGAGCGGCAGCTCGCGCGAGAGATCCAGGCCGAGCACGTTGTCGGCGCTGCACGCCGCGCATCGCGCGACGCGCCCGTCGAAGCGCGACGGCAGCGCCGCCTCGCACGTGCGGCAGCGCAGCGGTCCGCCGGCGAACGCGGGCGCGCGCGCGCCGTAGTCGATCACCGTGATCGGCAGCGCCTGGCGCGCGACCAGGCGCGGACGCACGATCGCGTCGACCAGCGCGACCGCCGCGGCGGTGCCCGCGATCGCGCACAGCCAGCCGAGCTCGTCGAGGCGCAGCCGCCACGCGCCCGCGATCGCGATCGGCCAGATCAGCATCGCCGCGGCGCCGAGGATCCCGACGAGCAACGCCGTCGGCGCCGCCGCGGGCGTCTCGAGCATGCGCGCGAGCGCGCCCTGCCCGGTCGCGCGCAGGCGCGGCAGCGCGTACGCCGCGCGGACCTTCTCGCGCACGGCCGCGGGCACGGCGACCTCCGCGTGGCACTTCGCGCACGCGACGTGATCGCTGTCCTCGGGCGCGACCGCGCTGCCGCACGACGCGCACGCGAGCGCGGCCTTGCCGAGCGCGGGCTCCGGCGGCGGCGCATCACCGCGCGCCGCCGCGATCACCGCCGCGACCGCCTCGAGCGCGCGGCCCTCGGCGTCGTCGAGCGACACCGCGAGCGTGCGCGTCCCCGACGGCAACTGCACGCGAAGCTCCGCGATCTGCGGCGGCGCCTTCTGCTTCGCGCCGGCGATCGCGCGCACGACGCCGCCCGCGCCCTCGAGCTGCGGCGCGGCGCGCTTGTCGATCTCGACCGACGTGACGTCGCGCCACGATCCCGCGAGACCGTCGTTCGGGCCGCCGCGCACGCGGAAGCCCTCGGTGGTGACGATCAGATCCGCGGGCGCCGCGCCGCGCGCGACCCGCAAGAGCGCGAACGACGACAAGATCATCACGATCGCGATCGCGCCGCCGAACAGCAGGATCAGCACCGCCGCCCACACCGGCATGCTCGCGCCGAAGCCCGCGCCGCGCCCGTGCGCCATCATGACCGCGTACACGAGCCACACGACGTACGCGAGCAGGAGCGCGCCGGGGACGAGGCGCGCCGCGATCGCGACGCGCGCCTTCCACGCCGTGGCGCCGCTCGCGAGCGGGATGCGAACGTCCATGCGCGGACCTTAGCGCGCCGGATCTACGCGCGCGCGGATCCGCGGCGTGAGATCACATCGGGCCGACGTCGCCGGTGCCGGGCGGCGGATTCGCCATCCCGCCGACGACGGTCGCGCCCGCGTACGCGGTCGCGCGGATCGGCATCGACGCCGCGGTCACCGCCGTGTTCGCGACCGGATCGGCGACCGCCGTCACGACGTTCGCCGTCGCGTTGAACGCGGCGTCGGCGTGCGGCTGCGCGGCATCGATCCCGCGCTGCGCGGCGCCCTCGAGCGGCGCGGCGGCGTCGTTCACGCGGTTGATCATGTTGCCGACCATGCCGTTGTCCGGCTGCATGGTCTTGACCGTGTTGTACGTGCCCTCGAACGCCTGGGTCAGGCGCTGGTGCGCGTCCTGCGACGTGTGATCGAGATCGGTCGCGCTCGTGATGATCGCCTCGACCAGCGACGTGACCTCGCTCGACGGGATCGAGCTGCGGCCGCTGATCGTCTCCATCGCGTGCTTGATCTCGTCCATGTGGCGACGGAAGCCGGTGACGATGCCGTCGGCGTTCGTCTGCGCGGTGTCGATCGCGTGGCGGCCGCCCTTGCCGCGGTTGGTCGACGCGGCGACGAGCTGGTTGTGGTAGTCGGTCTTGGTCGCCTCGAGCTCGTGGACCGCGCCCTCGGCCGCGCTGCCGACGTACGACGCCGCCATGTGGATGTCGGCGATGTCCGACGGATCCGCGTGATCGTCGGCGGGCGGCCCCGCGGGAGCCGCCGGCGGATTCGCCGACATCTGCGGATCATCGGGCCCGCACATGTTCGGATCGGTGCTCTGATCGGTGCCGCCACCCGCGGGTGCAGGCGTGCCCGCGTCGGGCGCCGGCGCGGGCGCCGACGCGTCGGCTCCGGGCGCGCCGCCGTCGGGCGCGTTCTGCGCCTGCTGCGCCGCCTCGTTCGCCTGCGCGCGCTGCGCCTGCCAGTCCGCGTGGATCGAGTTGATGAACGCCTGCGCGGCCGCGGCCGACGCGCGCACCTGCTGCTCGAACGTGTTGACGTCGCCGATGAAGCGATCCGCTTCGGCGATGTTGGCGTCGCACTGCGTGATCGAGTTCGCCGCGTCCTGCGCTTCCTTCGCGACGTTGCCCGACAACGTGACGTTCGCCTGCGCCGCCTGGCCCGCGGTGTTCGCGCCTTGATCGGCGACGCCCTGCGCGCCCTGCTGCTGACGGTGCAGCGCGCCGGCGTAGTCCTTCAGATCGCCCATCGAGACGCCGCACAGGCCCTGCAGGATCAGGCTCGCGATCTTCTCCTGGATCCAGCCGAAGATCGCCGCCGCCTTCGACTTCGCCCACCGCTTGATGCGCCCGATGATGCGTCCCCAGAAGCCGTGTGACTCGGGCTCCGGGATGTCGGGCGTCGGCGAGTTGGTGCCGCGCGCCTCGTTCTGCTTCTGCGCGCCCTGATCGCCGGACTGCTGGCTGTTCTGCGCGGCCGCCTGCGCCTGGACGGTTTCCTGGCCGGTCGCGTGGGTGTCGTTCTGGTGCTGCGTCGCCGCGGCCTGCCGCGCGTGCGCGTACTCCTGGTAGCGGCCGTAGGTCGCGAGCGTGTCGACCGCTTCCTGCTTGCCCTTGTCCTGCGCGCGCTTGAACTCGACCGCCACGCGGCGCATGAAGTCGAACTCCTGCAGCGCGTTCGCGAAGGTGCCGTCCTGGCCTTGATCGAGGAGCTTCGGCCAGTACGGCAGCTGATCGTTCGCGCCCGGATCGCCGGCGCCGCCTTCACCGCCCTGCGGTTGCGGCTCCGCTTGCGCGGGCGCGGGCGTCGCCGCGTGCGGATCGGCACCGCCGGGAGGAGCCGCGCCGCCGTTCGCCGCCGGCGCCTGGTTCGCGATCTGCTGCGCGCCGTTGCCGCCGCCGGTCGCGACCGGTTGTGGCGCGGGCGTGCCGCCGCCCGCGGGCGCCGGCGTCGGCGTGCTCGTCGGAGCCGGCGTGCTCGCGGGCGCGTTCGCCTGCGCGTTGGGCGCCTGTTGGTTGGTCGGCGCCGACGTCGGCACCGTCGGAGGCGTCGCGGGCACACCGCCGCCTTGCGCGCCTTGCTGGTTGCGATGCCCGACGTTCGCGAGCATCGAGCGCACGCGCGCGACGACGGTCGGCGCCTGCGGCTGACGCTGCACGAAGTTGTGGAAGTCGTTGCGCTGCCCCTGCGCGGACTCGGTCGCGATCGCGCCGAAGTCGCCGTGACCGCCGCGGCCCGCGGCGTTACCGGCCGCGCTCGACCGGTTCCACTTGAGCGGATCCTTGAAGTCGAACGACTCCTTCGAGTCCCACGAGTGCGCGCCGCGGTTGAAGAACGCGTTGCCCGCCTTCCACGCGCCCGCGCCGGCCGCGCCCACTTCCTTCACGTTCTGCGGCTGCGGCGCGCGCGTGCCGCCGCCCGACGCCATCGCGTAGAGGCGCTCGTCGTAGATCGCGGCGCGGTTGCGCGCGGCGTCGAGCGACGACAGCTCACCGTTGAGCTGCGCGAGGCGCGTCTTCTCGGCGTCGCCGAGCGCGGACTCGCCGCGCTTGAGCAGCGCGCGGCGCTCGGCCTCTTGCGCCGCGTACTGCGCCTCGAGGTTGCGCACGTTCGTGCGCGCCTCGGAGACCTGCTGCATGTAGCCCTGCTGATCGCCCGCGAACTGGCCCTGGTGGTTCGCCGCGTTCGCCGCGTCCTGCGCCGCGTTCGACGTCGCGAGGCGCTCGCCGTCGCGGACCTCGTCGGCGGCCGCTTGGCCCGCCTGGTTGATCCGGCGCTGCTGGCGGCCGCCGTGGTTCATGAAGTCGTTGTTGCCCTCCATGTCGCGCTTCGGGTTCGCGCCCGCGGCCTGCCGCTGCTGCATCTCGTACTGCAGGCGGCGGCGCTCGAGATCCTCGGCGTCACGCGCGGCCTGGCTCGCCTGCAATTCGAGGTTGCGGCGCTCGGCCGCCTGCGCGGCCTCCTGCATCGCCTGCGCGCGCGCGGTGCCGGCGCCGATGTTGCCGACGCGCTCGCCCGCGCTCTCGGCGATCTTCGTGATGTCCATGCGATCGGCGAGCGCACCCGCGCGCGCGCCGAAGCGCTCGGCGCCGAGCGCGAAGCTGCTCGTGCCGAAGCGGTTCATCAAGTACTCGCGCGTGCGCGTGATCGCGCGACCGGGCGCGTTCCACGCCGTCGACAGGCCGCCGCCGACCCGGCTCGCGAGCTGCCCGACGCGCGACGCGCGGATCGCGGCGCCGATGCCGCCCTTCTCCGCCTGCCACACGCCGTTGACCAAGCGCATCTTCACCGCGCCGTTCAAGAGCGGCAGCGAGCGCATCACGCGGGTCGCGAAGCCGCGCGCGGTGCCCGAGATGCGCGTCATGATGTTGCCGACGAACGCCTTCATGCGTCGCAGCAGGCCGTTGATCACGCCCTGCGACTTCTGCATCAGGCCCTTCATGAACTTGGGGCCGAACGCCATCGCGAGGCTGATCGCCGAGCCCGCGGCGTCGTTCGCCTCGGACATCATGAGGTCCGCGGTCGCGGCCTTCTCTTCCGCCGAGCCGTGCGACGCGATCTGCTTCGCGAGGCGCACGCCGTTCAACCCGGTCAAGATCGCGGACAGCACGAACGAGATCGCATCGCAGATGATGCCGACGACGTTCAAGACGCGCGCGATGCCGGACACCGCGGTGCCGATCGGCGGGAAGATCATTCCCAGCAGACCGACGACGGTGAGGATGAGGCCGATCTTTCCGCAGATGCTGCCGACGATCGAGACGACGTGCTTGATCGCCGACAGGCCGGTCATGATGTGACCGAGCGTGTCGTTCGACTTGCGATACGGGTTGTTGTCCCAGATCGCGTTGACGTCCTTGCCGGCGCCGAGGAAGTTCACCGCGCCCGCGAACGCCGTCGCCATCGCGCCCGAGCCGTGCGCGACGTAGGTGTCGAGCTGGCCCTGGAAGCCGCGGGCGATGTCGCCCATCTGCTTGATGCGGCCGAGCTGACCGGTCGTCTCCGTCGACTTGTTCGGATAGTTGTTGAGGACGGCGTTGAAGTCCGCCTCGGTGCTCGCGGCCGCGAGCGCGGTCGCCGCTCCGGCGGGCACCGACGCGCCACCGCCGGCGCCGCGCGCGTGCGCGCCGCCCTTGCCGGGCGGATGGAGCGCCTGCGCCTGCGGACCCGGACGCGCGGGCGCGCCCGCTTGGCCCTGACCCGCGGCCGCCGGTTGCTGCACGTTCGGATGCACCGGCGAGCCCGGTTGCGGCGGCGGGCCCGCGTCGGCGGGCGCGTCGGACTGGTGGTTCGCCACCTCCGTCCGCATGTCGCCGGCCTTCTCTTCGGCGGCGGAGCGATCCGCGTCGGCCTTCGAGCTCGACTCGCCGAGCAGCGACTGCAACCAGCCCATCGGCGAGTGCGCGATCGCGGTCTCGACGCGTGTGATGATCGCCGTATCCGCGGGGTTCGCGGCTCCGGACTGCGCGGCGTGCTGTGCGATCAGCTGTTGCGGATTCGCGGCGGGCCCAGGGGCTCCCCCTCCAGCGGCGGCAGCAGGTGCGGCAGGTCCGGGCATCAGTGGCTCCTCGACTCGGTGAGGTTGTCCGCGAGCGTGCGTGCCTTGCGGACGTCTTCGATCATGCGATCGAAGCGATCACCGCCCATGCGATCACGCAGGGCGGCGAGGTGGGGACGGAAGAGCGGCTCGACGTCGTTGCCGGTCGCGTCGCGCAGGCCTTGGTACGCCTCCGCGATCGTGCGGTACGCCGACGCGTAGTCGCCGGTCTGGCCGTAGAGCTCGGCCATGAGGCCGACGGCGGCGACCAAGCGCGGCGCGTCGCCGCCGGCGGCGCCGAGGCGCGCGATCTCGAGGCAGCGATCGATCGCGCTCGCGACCTTGCCGCGGCGCGCGAGCACGCCGGCTTGGCCGATCA
>DATJIA010000121.1:0-16995 GCA_035493675.1 Kofleriaceae bacterium
CCCCTCTGAAAGGCAGATTACCTACGCGATATTCACCCGTCCGCCGCTTTACTCAGGACCGAAGTCCCTTTCTCGCTCGACTTGCATGTGTTAGGCCCGCCGCTAACGTTCGCTCTGAGCCAGGATCAAACTCTCCATAAAAAGAGTCAACCCGGCCTTCTAATTACCGAAGTAACTAGAACGAATCCGGAGTTCTAGTGTCACTAAAACTCACCTTCTTCATCTCTCCGCTATCCAGTTTTCAGAGACCGCTCGCCGCCCGGGCAACCCCGCGTGGCGCCTCGATCGCGATCCTGCGTCGAGGGGCACTGCTTATACTCGCCGACCCCTTACCCGTCAACATCGATCCGATCTATTTTTGACGCAGTCCCGGCGCCCCCTCAAGCGAGCGGAACCAAAGAGGTTTCTCAGCGGCTGGACGCGCCCCGTCACGCGGCCCTACCCTAGCCGCCATGCTCGAAAGGATCGGCAACTGCCGGATCGTCGAAGAGCTCGCGTCCGGCGGCATGGCGGTGGTCTACCGCGCCATCCAGGATCCCCTGGGCCGCACGGTCGCGATCAAGGCGCTCAAGTCGTCGGTCGTCAGCGAGGAGCACATCGCGACCCGCTTCGAGCGAGAGGCCAAGAGCCTCGCGAACTTGCAGCACGAGAACATCATCCACATCTACGACTTCTACAAAGAGCGAGGCTCGCTCTTCATCGTCATGGAGTACGTCCAAGGGACGGATCTCTATGACCTGCTCGAGAAGTGCGGGCGGGTGCCCTACGACGTCGCGGCCGTGATCGCGATGCAGGTCGCCCGCGCCCTCGACTACGTCCACTACCGGGGGATCGTCCACCGCGACATCAAGCCGGCCAATGTGATGCTCTCGCGGCAGGGCGGCGTGAAGCTGATGGACTTCGGCATCGCGCGCGACAAGTCGTTCGACGACCTCACCGAGACCGGCACCGGCATCGGCACGCCCGCGTACATGAGCCCGGAGCAGATCCTCGGCGAGAAGCTCGACGCGCGCAGCGACATCTTCTCGCTCGGCATCGTCCTGTACCAGATGCTCACCGGCAAGAAGCCGTTCATCGAGGACGAGGCGAAGTCGGTGATGCACAAGATCCGGCTCGAGCGGCACACGCGGCTGCGCAAGCTCAACCCCGAGATCCCGCGCGAGCTCGAGCGCATCGTCGACAAGTGCCTCGAGAAGCAGCCGCGCGATCGCTGGCGCTCGGCGCAGCTCCTCGTGATGGCGCTCGAGCGCTTCCTCGCGAAGCACGTCGAGATGAACTATCACGCGCGGCTCGTCCTGTTCCTGCGCAGTCAGGGCGTGATCACGCAGCTCGAGGCGGAGGAGTACTTGAATCCGGCGCTCGGCGGTCCGGGGGCGAGCCCGCTCGCGCAGCCGAACGTGCAAGCGCGACACGCGGTGCGGCGCGCGGCGGTCGTGCACGGCGCGATCTTCGGCGTGCTCGCGATGATGCTCACGCTGATCCACATCGCCCCGCTCGGCCGCGCGCAGGCGGCCGCGGGCGGCGGCGCGCCACCACCGCCGGCGCACGGGTTCCTGCGCGTGCAGGCGTATCCGTGGGCGCACGTCTGGGTCGACGGCCGCGACGCCGGCACGACGCCGCTCGCGCAGCCGCTCGATCTCGTCGAGGGAAATCACACGATCAAGCTCGAGCACGATTGGTATCAGCCGATCGAGCGCACGATCGAGATCAAGCCTGGGCGCGCCGACGCGCCGTCGGAGGTGACGGTCGACTTCGAGGCGCAGGGCCAGCTCAAGCTCGGCAAGGTGCGGCCGCCGGGCGAGGAGCTGGTGCCGTGAGGTGGCTGCTCATCCTCGCGCTGGTCGCGGGCGACGCGCGCGCGCAGGGCAGCGACGACACGATCACGTACAAGGTGAAGGCGGGCGACACGCTCGAGCTGCTCGCCGCCGAGTACTACGGCGATCGCAACGACGCGCTGTTCATCATGGTCGCGAACAAGATGACGCACCCGCGGCCGCTCAAGAAGGGCGAGAAGCTGCGCGTGCCGGTGTCGCGCGAGGTGACGACCTCGATCGGCGACACCTTCGACACGCTCGCGCAGGCGTACCTCGGCGACACGCGGCGCGGGCCCTTCCTCGCCGAGTTCAACGGCGTCGCGCCCGACGACTCGCTCGCGGCGGGCACCGTGATCAACGTGCCGTTCACGATCACGTACACCGCCGACGCGGACATCGGGCTCGATCGGATCGCGCAGGCGTACTTCGGCGACGCCGAGCGCGCCAACGTGCTGCGCGCGTACAACTTCCTCGACAAGGACACGCTCGCGAAGGGCGAGACCGTCGAGGTGCCGATCTTCCACGTGCGCGTGCGCGAGTCGATGCTGCCGCCGGTCGACCCCGACGCGAAGGCGCGCAGCGAGAAGCGTCGCCTGATGCAGGATCAAGCGTTGACCGCGCTGCCCGGCTCGCGCGCGGCGTGGCGCGCGGGCGACTTCTCGGCGGTGAAGCGCGATCTGATCAAGATCGACACCGACTTCCTCGACGTGAAGCTCGCGGTCGAGATCGGCGTCTTGCTCGGCGGCGCGTACGTCGCGACCGGCGACACCGACTCCGCGCTGGCGACCTTCAAGCGCGTGCTCGAGCGCCGGCCGAAGCAGGCGCTCGACGCGTATCGCTTCTCGCCGAAGATCCGCGACGTGTGGAAGCGCGCGGGCGGAACGATCGAGTGAAGGCGAGATGCCGCCGCGAAGAGGGGCAGCGCTGAGGCCGAAGGCCGAACGGAGCGTACTGCGCGAAGCGCAGACGCGCCGACGCGGGGTAGCAGCCCGAGCGGCGGCTGGGATCGTCCTGATCGCGCTGGCGGCCTGCGGCGGAGGGCACGCGCCGGGCGAGAGCGGGCGCGCCGCGGCGGCGAGCGTGATCGCGGGCGTGCAGGCGGCGGCGAAGGAGCGGGCGCCGTTCCGCTGCGCGCGGGCGATCGGCGCGCCGGTCGCGCTCGCGCACGACGTGCCGATCGTGATCGGCGTGATCGCCGACGCGCGCGGCGACGATCGCGCGCTCGCCGCGCTGCACGCGAAGCTGCTCGCGCTGCACGCGCAGCTCGTCTTCGCCGACGGCGGGATGGGTACGTCGCAGGTGGAGCTCGAGCGCACGCTCGGCGCGATCGCCGATCCGAGCTGGAGCACGGTCGCGATCGCCGGCGCGCGCGAGAGCGTGCCCGATCTCCGGAAAGCGATCGCGTCGCTCGACGCCAAGAACGTGATCGACGCGCGCGCGATCGATCTCGGCGCGGTGAAGATCGTCACGCTGCCGGGCGAGACGTCCGCGTCGCGGCTCGCGGCCGGCGCCGACGGCTGCACGCGTGACGCGCGCGACATCGAAGCGGCGCTCGCGGTCTTCCCCGGCGGCGCGCAGGTGCGATCGAAGCCGGTGCCGCGCATCCTGATCTCGGCGACCGCGCCGCGCAGCGACGGCGGCGACGATCTCGCGCCGGGTGGGATCCACGCCGGCGAGCTCGATCTCGCGGCCGCGCTCGCGAAGGCGCCCTTCGAGCTGATCGTGCATCCGCAGATCGGAGCCCCGACCTCGAGCGGCAAGGCCGATCATGACAACGCCGCGATCGCCGCGGGGATCGCGGCGGCGGCGCCGCGCTACGACGACGCGGGCCGCGCGCTGGCGCCGAGCGGCGTCGTCGTCACCGTCGATCGGTCCGGAATTCGCTGGCAGGCGATCGAGGCGACTGCGCCACCCTGACGAGCGGTGCTACGCTCGTGGCTTCCGTCGTGTCGACGCCCGCGACCCAGGTCGTCTGCCCGCGCTGCCACACGCCGTCGGACATGCCCGCGCGGTTCTGCGGCAACTGCGGCGCCGATCTGCGCCGCACGTCACCGCTCGAGCAAGCGGCCGCGCGCGAGGGCGTGTCGGAGGAAGAGGTCGAGAAGGTCGAGTCGTCGTGGACGCGCGCGAGCCGCGGCGATTCGTCGTCGGTGATCGATCGCCGCATCACCGCGTCGAACCACGCGTGGATGGGCAAGCTCGTCGACGGTCGTTACAAGGTCACCGACATGGTCGGCCGCGGCGGCATGGGCGTCGTCTACAAGGTCGAGCACCAGCGCATGGGCAAGATCGCGGCGATGAAGGTCCTGCACCCGGACCTCGCCGACGACACCGAGGTCATCCGGCGCTTCGAGCACGAGGCCGCCGCGGTGTCGCGCTTGAACCATCCGAACACGGTCCAGGTCTTCGACTTCGGACAGGCCAACGGCGCGCTCTACCTGATCATGGAGTACGTCCGCGGCCAGGACCTCGGCGCGATCATCGATCGCGACGGTCCGCTGCCGTTCGCGCGCGCGGCGCCGCTGTTCCACCAGATCTGCGGCGCGCTCGCCGAAGCGCACGACCTCGGGATCGTGCACCGCGATCTCAAGCCGGAGAACGTGCTCGTCACGCGCTCGACGGGCGGCCGCGACTTCGCGAAGGTGCTCGACTTCGGGCTCGCCAAGATCAGCGCGCGCGATCAAGCGCCGGCGCCGGTCACCGATCGCACCGAGATCGTCGGCACGCCGTACTTCATGTCGCCCGAGCAGATCCGCGGCGACGAGGTCGACGCGCGCAGCGATCTCTATTCGATGGGCGCGCTCATGTACAACGTGCTGACCGGGTCGCACGTGTTCACCGCGAAGAACGCGGTCGGCGTCTTGACCAAGCACCTGACCGCGGAGGTCGAAGCGCCGTCGGCGCGCGGCTCGGACATCGACCCGCGCATCGACGAGATCGTGCTGCGCGCACTCGAGAAGGATCCGGTCAAGCGCTGGCCGAGCGCGAGCGCGCTGGGCGAGGCGATCGAGCAGGCGTACAGCGAGCTGGTCGGCGATCTGCCGCTCGGCACGTCGTCGCGCAAGATGGGCAAGCGCGAGCGCACGGCGACCGGCCTCTACGACGAGCCGATCAGCGACTATCGCCTGCGCCGCGCCGACCTCGACGCGTACGAGCGATCGCTCGAACGGCGCAAGCTCTACGTCGCGGGCGGGCTCGTGCTCGGCGCGCTCGCGGTCGCGGCGGCGATCGCGTGGTTCGCGTTCCTGCGGACCACGCCGCCGTCGACGAGCGAGCACGAGCCGAACGACGATCTCGCGCACGCGACGCTGATCGCGATCGATCAGCCGGTGACCGGATATCTCGGCAAGCGGATCGGTCCGCACGATCCGGATCGCGACCTCTATCGCGTGGTCGGCACCGACGACGATCAGGAGCGCGTGATCAGCGTGCACGTCACCGGGCTGCCGAACATCGACGAGTCGCTGACGCTGCTCGACGCGGCGGGGCACGTGGTCGCGACGATCGGCGAGGGTGGCGTCGGCGGCGGCGAGGCGTCGCACCGGCGGCGCGTGCGCGGGCCGATCATCGTCGAGATCGCCGAGGTCATGCAGCCGGGCCAGGACTGGGCGGTCGAGAACGTCAGCGATGCGTACGAGCTGACGGTCGCGATCGACGACAAGCCGGGCTGGGAGATCGAGCCGGACGGCAGCGCCTCCGATGCGGTGCGCGTGACGCTCGACGCGCCGATGCGCGGCTGGCTCGACTCGCGGCGCGACGTCGACGTCCTGCGCTGGGACGGGCCGCCCGGGCGCTACACCGTCAAGGTCGACGCGCCGCAGGTCTTGCCGATCGCGTGGCGGATCAACGGCGCGGCGGGGTTCGGCGCGGGATCGATCGACGTCGAGCTCGCGACCGGCGACTTGATCTGGCTGTCGCGGACCGACGCGGCGCGCCCGGAGGGGCAGCCGCTTCCGGGCGAGGAAGATCCGTGGACGCTGACGGTCGTGCCGCGCTGAGCTCACGCTCTTCGCGCGTGAACGCGAGGAACGCCATCGCCGGGCGCTTCGATCGATCGGTGACCACGAAGTGCACGCCGTCCCACGCCCAGCCCTGCGCGACCCACTCGTTGATCGCGGTCTCGAGCGATTCGTCGGTGACGACCGAGAGCTCGACGATCTTGTACTTCACGCTCACTTGGCGAGCAGCTCGGCCGCGTAGATCGCGTGGTACGTGAGGATCATGTCGGCGCCGGCGCGCTTCATGCCGGTCAGCGTCTCCATCACGATCCGCTCCTTGTCGATCCAGCCGTTCTTCGCGGCCGCCTCGATCATCGCGTACTCGCCGCTGACGTTGTACGCGGCGATCGGCAGGTTGATCTCGTCGGCGACGACGCGAATGATGTCGAGGTACGCGAGCGCGGGCTTGACCATCACGATGTCGGCGCCCTCTTGCACGTCGAGCTGCACCTCGCGGATCGCCTCGGCGGCGTTCGACGGATCCATCTGGTAGCCGCGGCGATCGCCCGACTTCGGCGTCGACTGCGCGGCCTCGCGGAACGGGCCGTAGTAGCCCGACGCGTACTTCGCCGAGTACGCCATGATCGCGACGTCGGTGAAGCCTTCCTCGTCGAGCGATTCGCGGCACGCGCCGACGAAGCCGTCGAGCATGCCGCTCGGCGCGACGATGTCGAAGCCGGCGCGCGCGTAGGAGACGACCGTGCGCGCGAGGTTCTCGAGCGTCGCGTCGTTGTCGAGGTGACCCTCGTGCAGGATCCCGCAGTGGCCGTGATCGGTGTACTCGCAGAAGCACGCGTCGGCGATCACGACCATGTCGGGGCAGCGCTTCTTGATCGCCTTCGCCGCCTTCTGCACGACGCCGTTCGGGTTCCACGCCTCGCTGCCGACCGCGTCCTTCTTGTCGGGGATGCCGAACAGGATCACGCCCGGGATGCCGAGATCCCACGCGCGCGCGGCCGCGTCGACCGCCTTGTCGACCGAGAGGTTGTACTGGTCGGGCATCGACGAGATCGGCTTCTGCACGCCGCTGCCGCCGACGACGAACATCGGATACACGAGGTTGTCGACGGAGAGCCGCGTCTCGCGCGTCATCCGGCGCAGCGCCTCGGTGCGGCGCAGGCGGCGCGGGCGGTAGTCGGGATATTGCATCAGCGATTGGGATACACCGACGCGAGCGCGGACGCCATCGCGGCGGGATCGGGGCTCGCGGCGACCGCGGCGGCGCGGATGCCGTGCTCCGCGAGCGCGGCGGCGGTGGTCGGCCCGATCGCGGCGACGACCGCGTGATCGATCGCGCGGATCGATTCGCCGCGCGCGGCGAGCAGCTCGGCGAGCGCCGACACCTGCGAGGGTGCGAACAGCGCGATCACGGCGGCCTTGCGATGCGCGACCAGATCGAGGCCGATCTGGAGCGACGGGTCATCGGCCGCGCGGGTGAGCGTGCGGTACGCGACGATCGGAACGGTCTCGATGCCGGCGGCCTCGAGGCGCTCGAGGGCGTCGTCGCGGCCGCCTTCGGCGCGCGGGACCAGCACGCGCTTGGCGCCGCGCGCGATCAGCTCGTCGGCGGCGGCCGCGGCGGTGCCGCCTTTCCATTCGGCAGAGATCGCGTGGGCGGCGAGCTCGTCGGCGGTCGCGGGGCCGATCGCGAGGACCTTGGCGTGGCCGGGGCCACCGGCGTCGACGAGCGGGCCGACCGCGCGCGCGCTCGCGACCAGCACCCAATCGAAGGTCGCGCCGCGACAGGCGGCGGCGAGGAGCGCGCGGTCCTCGGGAGAGGCCGGCACTGTTTCGGTGACCGGCGTCGGGACGACGATCAGGCCGAGGTCGGCGAGCGGCGCGACGTACCGGCGCGCACCATCGTCGTCGCGGGTGAGCACCGCCGGCTTCACGTGATCAACGTATCGGGTGTCGGGTCTCGCGTCTCCACCGGCGACTGGATCTTCCACACGATTGGCCCCGGCCACTTCAGTTGACGCGTGATCTCGCGTGGTTGAGCAAAGACTCCCGTGGATCGAAACTTGCGTAGGCCGCACTACATCGATGCGCCTCCGCGGAATCGCAGCCATCGTCGGGATCATGGCCTTCGGGGCCGGCGTTCGCGCCGGCGCGGCGCCGCACGCGAGCGCGCCGGCTTCGCGGGAGATCGCCGGCTGTCCGACCGCGGCGCGCGTGGAAGTCGCGGTGCCGGCCGAGGTCGACGAGATCCGCGCGATCGTCGATGCGCCGGCGCCCGGCGCGGCGGCGGCGGTGACGATCGTGTCCGGACGATCCGATCGCGAGCTGAACGTGTTCGGCGGCGGCGCGTGGGGACTGCAGCTCGGCAGCCCGCTGCCCGCGGGGCGCATGGTGGTCGCGGTCGATCCGGTGCTCGATGCGCCGGCGCACGCGTGCATCGATCATGTCGAGCTGCTCCGCCGCGGCGCGGTCGTCGCGCGCGTCGTGCCGCGCTGACGTGCTAGCTTGCGCGGCATGCATCGCGCTGTCGTCGCGCTCCTGGTCATCAGTGCCGCGTGCTCGAAGAGCCCGCCGCGGCCGAGCGGCGACGGTGACGCGGGCAAGAAGCCCGACATGCCGAGCCCGACCCAACCCCCGGCGAGCGACAAGCGCGCGACGATCCACCTCGAGGGCGCCAAGGGCGACGTCGTCGTCGCAGCCGAGGTCGTCGCCACGCCGGCGACGATCCAGCGCGGCCTGATGTATCGATCGCACCTGCCGCCCGACGAGGGCATGCTGTTCCTGATGGGCTACGAAGACGATCACGTCTTCTGGATGCACAACACGCTCATCCCGCTCGACATGATCTTCATCGGCAAGGACATGAAGGTCGCGGGCGTGTACGCGAACGCGACGCCGCGCACCGACGATCATCGATCGGTCGGCGCGCCCTCGCTGTACGTGCTCGAGGTCAACGGCGGCTGGGCCGCGGCGCATGGCGTGGCCGCGGGCTCCGCCGTGAAGTGGGACGGCGTCGAAGCCGCCGCACATTAGACGTACGTTCCCTGCGCAGTGCGCAGAGATCGTACAGTTCCCGCACGGGCTCAGTGCGTGATCGACGCGGCGCTGAACGCGCCGCCGAAGCGATCGCGGACCTCGTGGAGGTCGGTGTCGCTGGTGACCTTGACGGTGCCGTCGTCGTCGAGCTTGGCGTTCTGCCAGTCGATGCCGGCGAAGATGCCGACCATGTGGACCTCGAGCGTGTCGCCGGCCTTGTCGCCGACGGGCAGCGTCACGTCCATCGGGACCGAGATGTCGACGCCGTTGTCGTCCTCGATCTCGAACGGGTGCACCTGGCCGTCGAACCAGAGGATCGTGCCGTGGATGCGGAACGCGTCGCCGGTGTCGTTCTCCAGCTTGAACGCGATCTTGGAGTAGCGGCCGGGCGGCGCGGTCGGGAACATCGCGGGGCGCGGCGCGGTGTCGCTCTTCCACTCGAGGTCGAGGAACGGCGCGCGCGTGCGGTCGTCGGTCGCGGACGCGGCGTCGCCGGTGAGGCGCAGATCCTTGATCGCGAGGTCGACGTCGTCGAGGGTCGCGCCCGGGAACAGGTCGCCGGGGACCTCCGGATCGATCGCAAACGACAGCGTCAGGCCGCCGGAAGACGCAGCGTCTGCGTCGGTGCCGCCGTCGGGCTGCACCTCGATCGGCGAGCCGCACGCGGCCCACACGAGCAGTGCGGCGAAGATCCCAGCCCGAGTCACGGCGTTACCGTCGGTGCAAACAAGGTACCATGGGGCTCCCCAGCACTGTCGGGGACTTTCATCCGTGGTACGGCCCACGCTGTGCACGGAGTGGACATCGCATGAGCACGACCGAGCACACCGTCGAAGCAGGGCTGTTGACCGCGGCCGGCGGACGGGAGCCCGCCGAGATGCGGCGGTTCCTCGTGGTCTACCCGGGCGCCGGCGACGATCACTCGCGCGTGGTCGATCTCGCGGACGGCACCGAGGTCACGTTCGGGCGCTCGCGCGCGTCGACGATCGCGATCGATCACGAGAAGGTCTCGCGATCGCACGCGCGGCTCGTGCGTCGCGGCGAGACGATCACGATCGAGGATCTCGGCTCGCGCAACGGCACGTTCGTCAACGGCGTGAAGATCGAGAAGGCGACCGAGGTCGGCGCCGGCGACGAGATCGGGATCGGGCCGGCGACGGCGATGGTCGGCGCGTCGTCGCGGCCGCGGCGCGAGGACGCGGTCGAGCTCGCGGATCCGGATCTGTTCGAGCAGCGCCTGGGCGCCGAGTGCGATCGCGCGGTGCGCTTCCATCGGCCGGTCGCGGTCGTGATGCTGCGCTTGGGCGGCGGCCCCGCGGAGGTCGACGCCGCGATCGATCGGCTCGCGCGCGCGGCGCGGCGGATGGACCTGATCGCGGAGTGGAGCGAGGACGAGATCGCGGTGATGCTGCCCGAGGCGGATCGCGCGGCGGGGCTCGAGCAGGCGCGGCGCATGGCCGCCGAAGCACGCGCGGCCGGCGCGGCGGTGCACCTGGGCGTCGCGGCGTTCCCCGAGGACGGCGCGGCGCCGGATGAATTGATCGCGCAGGCGCGCGCGGCGTTGCGCTCGGCGCGGAGCTCGAACGCGGAGGTCGCGGCGCCGCCGAACCCGGTGACGCCGCCCAACGTCGTCGTCGTCGATCCGGCGATGCGGCGCGTGTACGAGCTGGTCGCGCGCATCGCCGACACGCCGATGACGGTCCTGATCCTCGGCGAGACCGGCGTCGGCAAGGAGCTGGTCGCCGAAGCGCTGCACCGCGGATCGTCGCGGCGCGACAAGGTGATGTTGAAGCTCAACTGCGCGTCGCTGCCCGAGACGCTGCTCGAGAGCGAGCTGTTCGGCTACGAGCGCGGCGCGTTCACCGGCGCCGATCGCCGCAAGCAGGGCTACTTCGAGGCCGCCACCGGCGGCACCCTGTTCCTCGACGAGATCGGCGAGATGCCGCTCGGCCTGCAAGCGAAGCTCTTGCACGTGCTCGAGCGGCGCACGATCACGCGGGTGGGCTCGACGCAGGAGGTGCCGGTCGACGTGCGGCTGGTCGCGGCGACGCACCGCGATCTCGAGGGCGATTGCCGCGTGGGTCGGTTCCGCGAGGATCTGTTCTTCCGCGTGTCGGGGTTCACGCTGATCGTGCCGCCGCTGCGCGATCGACGCAGCGAGGTCGTCCCGCTCGCGCTCCACTTCGCGGCGGCGTTCGCCTCCGAGCTCGGACAGAGCGCGCCGCGCTTCACCGAGCACGCCGAGAAGGCGCTGGGCGCGTGGGACTGGCCGGGCAACGTGCGCGAGCTGAAGAACGCGATCGAGCGCGCGGTCGTGCTGTCGGGCGGGCAGAGGGTCGACGTCGATCACCTGCCCGACAAGATCCGCGACGCGGCTCGGCGCGCGGCGCCGCGTCCCGCGACCGCGCCGGGCGACATGAAGGAGCACCTCGCCGAGGTCGAGCGCGCGGCGATCGAGGCGGCGCTCGCCGAGCACAACGGCAACCAGACCCGCGCCGCGGCGCGGCTCGGCATCTCGCGGCGCGCGCTCATCTACAAGATGGAGAAGCACGGGCTCAAGCCGCCGCCGGGCGCGCGCTGATCATCGTCTGCCCGGCGAGGGTGGATCGTAGCGCGCGGGGTCGACCGCGGCGCCGAGGCCTTCGCCGCCGGCGACCAGGATCGTGCCGTCGCACAGCGGCGCGGCGGCGTGGCCGGCGCGCTCGCTCGGGAGATCGTCGGTGGCGGCCACGTCGACGGTGCCGTCGAGGGGATCGAGCTGGAGCACGAACGCGGCGCGGAGCGGCGGCGCGCCGAGCGAGAACCTGCCACCGGCGAGCAGGAAGCGGCCGTCGGGCAGCGAGGTCAGCGAGAAGTCGACGACGCCGGCGGCGGCGGGCAGCTGCGCGACGCCCGCGAAGCCGGTGTCGGGCGAGAACAGCTCGACCGTGCGCACCGCGGCGCCGGTGTCGTCGATGCCGCCGACGACGAGCACGCTGCCGTCGGGCGCGAGCACCGCGGCGTGGCGCTGGCGCGCGACGATCATCGTCGGCTTCGACGGCGAGTAGCCCTCCTGCAGCGGCTTGTAGAGCTCGGCGGTGGCGACCGTGTGGCCGGTGTCGTCGATGCCGCCGACGACGAGGATCGGCGCGCCGACCGCGTCGCCGAGGCGCGTGACGGTCGCGCGCTCGCGGCGGGTCGTGAGATCCGCGTGCACCTCGCGCAGCGCGATCGCGCCGGCGTCGGCGCGGATCTCGAGCACGGTCGTGACGAGCATGCCGCTTCCGTCGCGGCCGCCGATCAGCGCGATGCGTCCGTCGGATTGCGTGACCGCGGCGGCGCCGGTGCGCGCGGCGCGATCGTCCTTGATCGACGTGACGCGCAGCGCGGGCGACGCGAGCGGATCGATCACGTCGAGCGAGCCGAGCGGCGCGCCCGAGCTCGGATCGCGACCTCCGACGATCACGATGCGGCCGTCGCCGAGCGGCGCGACCGCGGGCTCGACGCGCGCGACCACGCCGCCGAACGACTCGTAGGTCGCCGTGCGCGGATCGAAGCGATCGATCTGCGTGACCGGCGCACCCGCGGGGCCGTCGAGCCCCGCGACGTAGAGGCCGCTGCCGTCGGCGGCCGGCCAGCCGCTGCCGCCGACGCGCGACGCGACCGGCGCCGCATCGACCGCGGCCCACTTGACCGTGCGCGAGAGATACAAGTGCGGCTCGGGCAGCGGCTGTCCCTCGACGAGATCGAACGCGCACGTGCGCCCGTACGCGACCTCGGCGCCGCTCGCGCGCCCGGTCATGTGGACGACGAGGTTCGGCTCGTACGGCACGCCGGGCAGCGACACCTGCGCGCCGCGCGCGAAGGTCGCCGCGACCAGATCGTCGTTCGCGCCCGCGATCGCGACCGACACCTCGAGCTCGTCGAGGTTGACGAACGGATCGGCGCTGGTGCCGCTCGGCGCGTCGATGATCGGCGCGAGCTTCGTCACCGGCGACGAGCACGCGCACACGAAGATGATCGGCAAGGCGCGCTTCACCACGGCACCTTCGGCTCGAGCGTGACCTTGCCCGCGCCTCCGCCGTTGTCGTCGAAGATCACGATCGGCACGAAGATCGCCGCGACGATCGCCGCGCCGCCGAGCCCCCACACCCAGCGCTTCTGGTACCAGCGCTCGCGCGCGACCCGCAGCTCCGGCGGCGTCAAGAGATGATCGAGCGCGTCGGCGGCGTCGTCGGCGACGTGCGCGCCCGACAGCGTGATCGACGCGCGATCGCGCACGCCGCGATCGTCGAGGCGCCGCATGAGCGCGACCGGCGGCTGGCCGGTCACCGCGATCGCGACCAGCGCGGTCGCGCCCGCGGTGCGCGCCTGGATCGCGAGCTCGTCGTCGGACGGCGGCACCTCGAGCTCGGGCGAAGCTTGGACCGTGACCTCGCCCGACGCCGCGGTGACGGCGGCGCCCCACGGGCGATGGCCGGGGCAGCGCACCGCGACGAAGTGGCGGCCGCCGGCGACCTCGGTCGGGCCGTTCACGCCGGCGGCGTCGATCGCGATCGTGCAGCCGTCGGGTGCGACGACCGTGATCTTCGCGCGCGTCGAGGTCCGGACGGCGTCGGCGGCGCGCGTGTACGTCTCGATCGCGCGCGGCGGAAAGCGCGCCGGATCGAGCGCGCGCGACGGCGCGAGCGCGGCCGCCTCGACGAGATCGTCCCACGCGCGCGCGTCGCCGACCTGCACGCGCGCGAGCCCGCGATACAAGAAGAGATCGGAGAGCGCGTTGGCGTCGAGGCCGGCGCCGCCGGTGCGATCGAGCTGCGACGCCGCGCGATCGAGCTCGCCGATCGCGGTGTCGAACTGGAGCTGATCGTAGTCGCGGATCGCCTGGCGCACGTCCTGCGCGGTCTCGGGCGGGACCGGCGGCGCCGGCGACGTGTCGATCCATGCGACCCCGCGCCGGCGCGCGAGCGCGGCGAGCGCGTCGCGTGCGGCGATCACCGAGGGCCCCGCGTCGGACGGCGCGTGGAACACGACGAGGTCCGCCGCCGGGGCGGCCGCGGCCACGGTCGCCCAGGCGAGCGCGACGACGACGACAGCGGAGCCACGCACCGCGGATATGATAACCGCCCCGGCGGGCACGCTATAGTTTCCGCGATGGCCCGTGCGCTGGGTCGCTACGAGATCCTTCGTCCGCTCGCGCGCGGCGGCATGGCCGAGGTCTTCCTCGCGCGCCGCCGCGTCGCCGGGGCGGAGAAGCGCCTCGTGATCAAGCGCATCCGGCCCGAGCGCGCCGCCGATCCGCGGTTCTTGGATCTGTTCGTGCGCGAGGCGCGGCTCTCGATGGCGCTCGCGCACCAGAACATCGTGCCGGTCTTCGATTTCGGGCGCGTCGGCGACGATCTGTTCCTCGCGATGGAGGAGGTCGAGGGTCACGACCTCGGCGCGACGCTCGCCCGGCTGCGCGAGAAGGCGCCCGATCCGATCGATCCGGTGCTCGCCGCGTTCATCGCGGCCGAGTGCGCGGCCGGGCTCGACTACGCGCACCGGCGGCACGGCCCCGACGGCGAGGCGCTCCAGATCGTCCATCGCGACATCTCGCCGCGCAACGTGCTCGTGTCGTGGGCGGGCGAGGTCAAGCTCGTCGATTTCGGCGTCGCGGCCCTCGCCGGCGACACCGACGCGTCGGTGCGCGGCACGCCCGCGTACATGGCGCCCGAGCAGGCCCGGCGCGAGGCGGTCGACGGCCGCACCGACGTCTACGCGCTCGGGCTCGTGCTGTGGGAGATGCTGGTCGGACGGCGCGCGCGCGGCGGCGCGGACTCCGCCGCGATGCTCGCGGAGGCGCGCAACGGCACGGTCGCGATCCCCGACGGCATCCCTCCGCCGCTCGCGTCCGTGCTCGCGCGCGCGATCGCGCCGCTCCGCGACGATCGCTACGCGTCTGCGCGCGAGATGCACGACGAGCTCGACGCGTACGTCGTCGCCGAGCGCGCGCGCCACCCCGAGCTCGGCGCGCCGCGCCGTCGCCTCGCGGACTGGCTCGCCGCCGCGTGGGAGGGCGAAGCGCGCGGCGATCTCGCGGGCGAGGTGGTCGGGCTCGACGGCAAGCTCGTGACGTTCGTCGACGACGGCGCCGACGAGGTGCTCGGCCGCACCGGCCGATCGATCGCGGAGACCGTGGGTCCTGAAGAAGACGTTTCGTCGTCCGTCGTCCGTCGTCCGGCGTCCGGATCGGAGGAGGCCGCGCCGGTTCCTGCTCCGCAGCGACGCGCATGGACGCCGTGGATCGCGACGCTGATCGTCCTGATCGGCGCGATCGTGATCATCGTCGCACAGCGATCGGGCTCGGTACCGGCTGCGGCCCCGGACGCGGCTTCGGCTTCGGCTTCGGCTTCGGCTTCGGCTTCGGCTTCGGTTTCGGATGCGGCTTCGGCTTCGGATGCGGCTACGGTTGCGGCTTCGGCTACGGATGCGGCTTCGGCTTCGGTTCCGCCGGTTCCTCGCCACCACGTCCACCCGGTCGGAAGCGGCTCAGCCTCCCCGCCCCTGCCGCCGCCTCCTCCCACGCTCCGTTCGGTCAAGGTCGGCGCGACGCCGTGGGCGTACTTCACCGTCGACGACGACCCGACGCGCCACGAAACGCCCGAAACCGTCCAGCTCACCCCGGGGCGTCACGTCCTCCACTTCGACAACCCGACCCTGCACATCACGCGCACGTCGCCGATCGAGGTCCCGGCGGACCACGATACGGGGTACGTCGAGCACATGGATCGCTAGCTAGATCACGGTATTGCGACCTGGAGACTCAGGACCACGCTCGGTACCGTGCGGATCGTGAGGCAAGGTTAGCGGCCCTCACAGTCTCTGCGGCGCAGCTACGTTACGAATCGCTAATGCGAATGCGCTCCGTCGTCCTGGGCCTCGTGCTCGCGTCCTCCGCCGCGTCTGCGGATCCCGAACCGATCATCGGTGGAACCAAGGCGACCAACGGGCAGTTCCCGACGGTCGTCGCGGTGTCGCTCGGCGGCGGCCTCTGCACCGGCACGCTGATCACGCCGGAGTGGGTGCTCACCGCCGGTCACTGCGTGACCCCGAGCCTGATCTGCGGCTCGTGTACGCAGCAGCAGCTCACCGCGAACACGACGGTGATCTTCGACAACGTGAGCCCGTTCACCACGGGCGGCGGCAAGCAGATCGGCGCGCTCGAGACGATCCCCGACCCGATGTACAACGTGAACACCGGGCTCGATCACGACGTCGGGCTGATCCACCTGAAGACCGCGGTCACCGATCGCACGCCGGTGCCGCTCAACCGCACCGCCAAGGACGCGGCGTTCCCCATCCACCTGCAGATGATCGGCTACGGCGTGAACACGTCGGGCGGTCAGAACGCGGGCGTCGAGTACTTCCTCGACGACAAGGTCACGGAGAGCTGCGCGGGCGTCGGTGATCCGGGCGCGCTCGACACCAACCTGCTCTGTTGGCAGCAGGGCGGCTCGACGGTCTCGGGCAAATGCGAGGGCGACTCCGGCGGTCCGTCGTTCGCGGTGATCAACAACAAGAAGATGCAGGTCGGCATCACGTCCGTCGGTTGGTCGAGCTCGTCGAACCAGACGGCGTGCGACGGCTGGGGCGCCGACACCCGCGTCGATCACGTGATCGGCTGGCTCGACTCGAAGATCGGCGACGCGCTCAAGTGCGCCGCGGACAACTACTGCATGGCGGGCTGCGCGAACGACCCGGACTGCCCGACCTGCACCAAGGACGAGGACTGCGGCGCCGACAAGATCTGCGACATGGGCCACTGCGGCCCGGCGCCGTTCACGCCGATGGGCCCGGGCACGACGTGCGTGAAGGACACCGACTGCGCGAGCGGGATGTGCGCGTCGGTCGGCACCGACAAGAAGTGCTCGGAGAACTGCGTGACCACCGACAACAAGTGTCCGTCGGGGTTCGACTGCTTGCCGACGGGCGGCCCGAACAACGCGGGCGCGTGCTGGCCGGGCGCGAACGACGGCGGTGACTCGAGCTGCTCCGCCTCGGGCAGCGGCTCGGGCGCGACGCTGTTCTTGATCGGGCTCGCGGCGCTGTTCGTGCGCCGTCGGCGCTAGCTACTCGTTCTCGGTCGAGCCGCCGCCGCCGCCGTTCTCGCCGTTGCCACTGCCTTCGCCCCCGCTGCCGCGGCGCCAGAAGCGGCGGCGCGGGGACGC
>DATJIA010000122.1:0-6980 GCA_035493675.1 Kofleriaceae bacterium
GCCCGGCGTCGTGCCCGCGATCGCGGCGGCCTCGGCGATGCTCTTGCCGTCGAGCTTGGTCAGGACGACCGCCTCGCGCTGCTGCGGCGGCAGCGCTTCGAGCGCGGCGAGCGCGGCCTTCGTCAATTCGGGATCCGGCGCGGTCTCGGTCGCGCCCTCGGCGGCGCCGCCGAGCTCCGCCTTCACCTCCGGCAGCTCCTCACCCTTGCCGACCGACACCACCGCGCGCTGTACGCGGCGCGCTTCATCGAGGAAGGTGCGATGCGCGATCGCGTAGATCCACGGGGTCGGGTCGGAGCCTCGCACCCATGCAGTACGAGCGCGATGCACCTTCAGGAAGGTCTGCTGGAGCAGATCGTCGGCGACGGCGCGATCGCGCGTCATCTTCGCGAGGTATCCGCGCAACTTGGGCGCGAGGAGCGCGTAGATCGCGCGGAAAGCCGCGGCGTCACCGTCGACATAGCGCTCCATCAGGGTGATCACCTCGGCCGACATCCAGGCCGATGGAGCGTATACGAGCGCCGCGGCCGTTGGTTACGGCCGCGGCCGGGCACGTGCCGGCGCGCCCATCCCCTTGACGCGTCGCGAGTTTCGAATAGTATGCGGGCCCTTTACGAGGAAATCACCGTGGCCCGTCGCAGCAAGAGAAGCCTGAAGAGCCGCCCCAAGCACAAGCGCGAGCGCTCGCTCAAGGACCGCCGGATGAAGGCGAAGAAGAAGGCGGCGCACAAGCGCGGCATCGGGCGCAACAAGGCCCGCCGCCGCCGCCGCGGTCAGCGCCAGAAGTAAGCAGTCACCGATACACCGACCACGCGAACAAGAGCTGCGCGACGTAGTACGCCGGCAGCCCCCACGCGCGGTTCACGAAGTCGTGCGCGACGAACCGGTCGCGCGCGACCGAGAGATCCGACGCGAAGAAGAGCAGGGCGCCCGCGGTCGCGACGTGCCAGCCGATCGCGCGCTCGCACACGAGCGCGCCGATCACCATCGTCGTGATCACCGCGACGTAGGCGATCACGGGGATGCGCATCGATCCCAGGCCTCGCCACAGCCACGCGAGCGCGCCCGCCGCCGCGACGATCGGGAGCGCGATCAAGACGATCGGCGCGTGCGGCCACGCGTCGATCGGCACGACGCGCGTGAACGCGACGACGTACGCGACGTGACCGCCGAGGAACGCGACCAGCCCGGCGAGGAACGCGCGATCGCTCGGGTACATGAGCAAGACGTCGCCGATCGCGCCGAGCACCAGCCCGGTCGCGATCCATCCGTTCACGCCGAGCACGAGCCCGACGACGACGAAGCACGCGCTCGCCAGCGGCTTCGCCTTCTGGCGCAGGTCCGCGCGCTCCGCGCACTCCGCGATCAGCAAGACCGCGAGCGCGAGCACGCACACGATCGTGAAGACGATCGCGACGACGATCATCCGATCTGCGGCCTCCAGCCGCCCGCGGCCGCCGCGACCAGCTCGAGCCGATCCTGGCCCCAGAAGAGCGATCCACCGACGACGAAGCCGGGCACGCCGAACACGCCGGCCGCGCGCGCGGCGTTGGTCTCGTCGATCAGCGCCTGCTTCGCGGCCGGCTCCTTCGCGCGCGCCGCGAGCGCGGGATCGATCGCCGCGAGCACGGCGTCGTCGCCGATGTCGCGATCCTCGGCCCACGCCGCGCGGAAGAGCTTCATCGCGAGCTCGGGGCGATCGGCCGGCGCCGCCGAGACGATCATCCGCTGCGCGGTGACCGTCCGCAGCGGGAACTTCGACGGGAACTTGAAGTCCACGCCCCACCAGCGCGCCCACCGGCTCATGTCGAGCCCCGTGTACTTACGCTTCGCCTCGCACATCGCGAACATCGGCACGTCGGGCGTCCCGATCTCGCGGAACAAGCCGCCGAGCAACAGCGGCCGCCACGTCACGTTCGGCCAGCGCGCGATCTGCGTCGCGCCGAGGTACGCGAACGGCGACGACAGGTCGAACCAGAAGTCGATCGGGGTCGTCACCGCGGGCACCGGCATCGGCCGCGCGAGCGCATCGCGATCCGGATCCCAGCCGCGCAAGACCTCCTTCAACATCTCCAAGCGATCCTGCCCCCACAAGAGGATCGGCTCGCCCGCGTCGCGCGTCACCACCATCGCGGGCGCGCCGAAGATCCCGAGCGACACCGCGCGCTCGGTGCGCGCGAACAGCTCCTGCTTGATCTCTTCGGTGTCCGCGCGCGCGAACGCCATCTCGCGGAGGAACGGCGGCAAGCTCGCGCGTTTCAGCGCGCCCTCGATCACGTCGTCCTGGGTGAGGTCCTCGCCGCGCACCCAGTACGTGGCGTACAGCGCGTGGATCGCGTCACGCCACGCCGACTGCGGCAGCCCGAGCAGCACGCGGAGCGCGCGCACGGTGCGCATCGGGTGGGCTTTCGGCACATGCAACTCCACCCCGAAGCGCTCGGCCCACCGGTGCATGTCGCGGTGGTTGTTCGCCGCCTTCGCGGGCCCGAGCGTCGCCATCGGGCCGGCCCCCGCGCCGGTCGCGCGGAACACGCCGCCCAGGAGCATCGGCTCCCACGACAGCGTGGCGCCGGCCTCTCGCACCAGCTCCTCGATGCGCTGCGACGCGAGGTACGCGTACGGGCACGAGAAGTCGAACCACAACGCGACGTGCATGCCGCGACTCTACAATGATCGGGCAACTTGAGGCTTTGACCTCCGCGATCGCGGGGATACACTCTCGGTGGCCAATGGCAAAGCTCATCGAGGGCTTCAAGGACGGCCGACCCGAGCTGGGTCGCCGCACGTTCCTGGTGCCCGAGAACCACGCCGAGGTGCTGGCGCTGCTCTATCACGAGCAGACCGGGATCGTCGGCGGGCTCCCGGTGGGCCCGGTCACGACCGATCCGCACGGCGCGCACGGCATCCGCATGTATCCCGATCAGGACCCCGCGGTCCTCGAAGAGACGCGTCGCTACTTCGAGAAGCTCGCCGAGCGGTTCTCGAACGATCTACCGAAAGCGTGAAGCGTCTCTTCTTGGTGATGGGGTTGGCGGCGTGTGCGGGGAGCGCGCGACGCGACGACGGCTGCGCGAAGGACACCGACTGCAAGGGTCCGCGCGTGTGCGATCGCGGCACGTGCGTGGAGCCGCCGCAGCGGCCGATGCCGCCCGGGATGCCGGACGCGGTGCCGCGCGCGGCGCCGGTCGCCGGCTCGCCGCCGTTCGCGATGTTCGGCGGCGACGCGCGCCATCGCGGGCGCCGCGGCGGGCCCGCGCCGACGAAGCAGCCGAAGGAGATCTGGAGCGTGTCGGTCGGCAGTCCCGTCGAGGGATCGCCGACGATCGGCCCCGACGGGACGATCTACGTCGCGTCGCAAGACGGAGCCTTGTACGCGATCACGCCCGCGGGCGCGATCGCGTGGAAGGTCGCGTCGGGGGATCGATCGTGGAGCACGCCCGCGGTCGCCGAGGACGGCACGATCTATTTCGGCTCCGACGACGATCATCTCTACGCGATCGATGCGCACGGCAAATCGAAGTGGAGCGTGCGCATCGGCGACTGCGATCCGAAAGGCTTCGGGCCGGAGTCGTCGCGCTGCGACGCGGACGGCGGACCGACGATCGGCGCCGACGGCACGATCTACCTCGGCGGCGACGGCGTGCACGCGGTGTGGGCCGACGGCACGCTGCGCTGGAAGCTCGCGACCGCCGAGCACGTCGCCAGCGCGCCCGCGATCGCGGATGACGTCGTGTACGCCGGCAGCGAGGACGACGCGCTCTACGCGATCGGCTCGGACGGCGTCGCGCTCTGGCAGGTCCGCACCGGCGGCGACGTCGACGCGTCGCCGGTCGTCGGCGACGACGGCACGATCTACGTCGGCTCCGACGATCACGCGCTGTACGCGATCGATCGCGCGGGCACCGTGAAGTGGAAGGTCCTGACCGGCGGCGACATCCGCGGCGCGGCCGCGCTCGGCGACGACGGGACGATCTACGTCGGAAGCTACGACGGCGCGCTCTACGCGATCGCGCCCGATGGCAAGGTGAAATGGAAGCTCGGCACCGCGGACAAGATCCACGGCGCGCCGGGCGTGGCCGCCGACGGCGCGATCGTCGTCGGCAGCCAGGACGATCATGTGTATTGTGTGAACCCGGACGGGTCGCTGCGCTGGAGCCTCGCGCTCGGCGGCGACGTCGATCCGACTCCCGCGATCGCGCGCGACGGCACGTTGTACGTCGCCGGCGACGACGGGAAGCTACATGCTTTCAAAGAGTGAGAGAGACTGAGAAGAAGAATGGATACGACGAGAGAAGACGTGTTGGAGACGCTCGGGCGGAACACGACGCGAGGGATGACCCTCACGTCGTTGGCCGACGAGCTCGGCTTGCGCAAGCAGGACTATGCGCGGTTGCGCAAGCTGCTCGCCGAGCTGCTCGAGGGTAGTGCGATCGTGAACCTCGGCAGCGGCCTGTACGCGCTGCCGTCGCAGCGGAGCAGCCAGGAGCGAGACAAGAAGAAGGAGCGGCCCGCGCCCGCGGCGCCGCGCAGCGCGCGCCTGCCCTGGGGCGGCGCGCCGTCGGTGAAGCCGGCCGCGCCGCAACCGATCGAGGTGAAGGCGCCGCGCGTCACCGAGCCCGAAGGCGGCGCGGCGATCGATCACGAAGGCAAGCCGGTCGGGCGCATCACGGTGCACCCGGCGGGCTACGGCTTCGTCACGCTCGACGACGGCCGCGACGTGTTCGTGCCCGCGAAGTACCGCGGCAACTCGCTCGACGGCGATCGCGTCGTGCTCGTGACGTGGGAGGGCTACAAGGGGACGGAAGGGCGCGTCGAGAGCGTGGTCGCGCGCGGGCGCGCGCGGCTCACCGGCACGCTGCGGCGCGGCGGCCGCCTCGTGTGGCTCGAGCCCGACGATCCGCGCATCGCCGCCGATCACGGCCGCGTGTCGATCGACGGCGCCGCGATGGGCGACGACGGTCAAGCGGTGGTCGCCGAGATCACGCGCTACCCGAGCGCCGCCGGCGGCGAGCTCGCCGGTCGCGTCGTGAAGGTGCTCGGCGATCCCGACGATCCGCGCACCGAGATCGAGAAGATCCTCGCGATCGCGGCGATCCCGCTCGAGTTCCCCGACGACGCGATCGCGCAGGGCAAGTCGACGCCGCAGGAGCTGCGCGCCGAGGATCTCGCCGATCGCATCGATCTGCGCGACCGCCGCTTCTGCACGATCGATCCGGAGACCGCGCGCGACTTCGACGACGCGCTGTGCGTCGAGGACGGGCCGCACGGCGGCCCGCGCGTGTGGGTCGCGGTCGCCGACGTCTCGCACTACGTGCGCTGGGAGGACGCGCTCGATCGCGAGAGCACGCTGCGCGGAGTCTCCGTGTACTTGCCCGATCGGGTGATCCCGATGCTGCCGCACGAGCTCTCGTCGGGCATCTGCTCGCTCAACCCCGACGTCGATCGCTGCGCGATGGTCGTGCGGCTCGACTACACCGCCGACGGCGAGCTGGTCGACACCGCGTACGCGGCGGCGGTGATCCGCTCGAAGGCGCGGCTCGATTATCCGGGCGTCGCGGCGGCGCTCGGCGGCGACTTCCGCGGGCGGCGCGAGGCGTATCGCCCGTGGGCCGGCGAGCTCGAGCGCCTGCACGCGCTCTCGCGCACGCTGCGCGACGGTCGCCGCGCGCGCGGCGCGCTCGAGCTCGACATCCCCGAGCCCAAGGTCGTGCTCGACGCCGACGATCCGCGCCTCGTGCGCGACATCATCAAGGCCAAGGGCGATCCCGCGGTCAAGCAGGCCTACGAGCTCGTCGAGGAGTTCATGATCGCCGCGAACGAAGCGGTCGGTCGGTTCTTCCGCCAGCACAACGCGCCGACGGTGTGGCGCGTGCACGCGCCGCCCGATCCGGATCGCGTCGGCGCGCTCGCCGAGGTGCTCGGTGCGTACGGGATCAAGGTCGATGTCGACGAAGCGGTCACGCCGCTCGGCATGAAGAAGGTGCTCGATCAGATCCTCGACATGCCGGCCGCGCGCTCGCTGTCGTTCCTGGTCTTGCGCACGCTGACGCAGGCGGTGTGGGACACGGTGCCGGTCGGTCACTTCGGCCTCGCGTCGGGCGACTACCTGCACTTCACGTCGCCGATCCGTCGCTACCCGGATCTGCTCGTGCACCGGCTGCTCAAGTACCACCTGCACCGCGACGGTCAGCCGTCGGGCGGCGGCTATCGCAAGCCGCCTCCGCCGACGCCGCGCCTGCAGGAGCTCGCCGCCAACGCGAGCGCGCAGGAGCGCCGCGCGATGGAGGCGGAGCGCGAGGCGGTCTCGATGTACCGCGCGTACCTCGTGCGCGATCAGATCGGCGAGCGCTTCCCGGGCGTGATCTCCGCGGTGACGAGCTTCGGCGCGTTCGTCGAGATCGAGGAGCCGTTCGTCGAGGGCCTGATCAAGCTCGACTCGCTCGGCGAGGCGATGGAGTTCGACGAGGTCCACATGCGCCTGCGCGGGCGCCGCTCGGGGCTCACGCTCACGCTCGGCGACTCCGTCACGGTCGAGATCCTGAACGTCTCCGTCACGCGGCGCCGCGTCGATCTCGGGCTCGTGCAAGGCGGCCGCGTGATCCGCGGCGAGTCGACGCGCGAGCGACGCCCGCCGCCGCGCCGTGAAGAACGCGGTCGCGATCGCGATCGCGCGCCTCGCGAAGAGCCCGCCGTCGAGGCCAACCCGCGCGTCGGCCTCTCGCGCCAGCGCGCCGCCGGCCGCGCCGTCGAGCGCGCGGTGACGGATCGCCTCGCGCCCGGCACGCCGCGCGGCGGCAAGCTCAAGCTCAAGGTCTCGCACCGCGGCCCCGGCGGCGGTCACGATCGCGACGACGGCGGCAAGCCTCGCGGCGGCGGCGGCCGCGATCGCGACAAGAAGCGCCGCTGATGCCGTATCGCGAGGCGCCCGTCGATGAGGAGCTGGGATCGCGATCCCTCCGATGCTCGGTGAGCCGGTCGTG
>DATJIA010000123.1:0-15345 GCA_035493675.1 Kofleriaceae bacterium
CGATCGAGAAGTGCCCGGGGATCCGGGACGTGAACGCTCGCGGATCTGGAACGCCGCCCGAGCGGTACGAACGGCGAGAGCCCGACGGTGCCGCGGCGACTACGGGGTCGGATCCGGGCCTGGAATCTCGTCGAAGCGGATCGGATCGCCGCGTTTGTAGCCGTCCGTGAGGAGCCAGGTCGTCGGGCGTACGACGGGCAGCGCGTCTTCGTGCGGCGCGATGCGCCACTCGGCGAGCGCGTGGGCGGAGGAGAACGGATCGGTGCGGCGCGTGTCGTAGAGGTCGCGCCGGTGATGGCGCCAGTTGTTGACGATGTAGCTGATCGCGTTGCGGGCCTGGGTCGGCGACGCGATCGTCGTGGCGTGATAGCGGAAGGCGAAGACGTGGCCGCGCGCGCGGCGGAGCTCGCGATTGAGGCGGCGCGCGGCGCTGATCGCGAAGCCCTGCATGCCGGAGCGGAGCGCGTCCTTGCTGTCGGCCTCGACGAGCAGGTGCAGGTGGTTCGACTGGATGCTCGCGTGCACGATGCGGTAGTCGCTGCGCGCGCGGGCGTTCGCGATCGCGCGGCGGATCGCGCGATAGGCGTGACGCGTGCGCAGGTTGGACACCTCGCGCGTGACGCGCAACACGACGTGCACCGGGTGGCGCGGATCCAGCTCGGGCCGCGTGCGGTGGCGCGGATCCATCCGGCGGTGGGTGATCGGGCGGCCGAGCTTCTTCCGGACCGCGCCGCGCCGGGTGCGCGGGCGTAGATCGATCTCGAGCTGGCCCTTGCGCCGCTGGTTCCACGCCGACTTCCGCCGCCGCCGCTTCGTCATACTTAGGGCAATTTATATGAACAAGGCGAATGCGCTACCCGATCGATGTGGCATTTGGTGGCATGTGGCACCGCGACCGCCGATCGGCGGGGCCTGAACGCCGCCGGAGCTGCGAGGACGGCGCAGCGTTGTGATCCGCGCGGAGTCGCGCATGGAATGAGCACAGCGCGCCCGAGTAGTTCCTTTTCCCGAACGCCCACATCGGCGCGGGCGCCGACCTTCGTGCGATCACGCGGCTCCGCGCCGCCGCCTTTGGTTTTTCGGTTCTGAATCAACGAGCGGCGGGCGCCGGGAGCGATCCAGACCCAGCTCAACCCGAAAGATCTCTCGAGGCCGGCGGCGCGGAGCCTCGTGATCGCACGAAGGTCGGCGGCCGCGCGATGCGGGCGCTCGGGAAGAATCCCGACTGCGCGCTCCGCTCGCTCGCGCGGCGATCGCGAGTAGCGTTGCAGCGCGAGCGCCGCGCACAGTCCTACGCGGCTTCGACGCGCGCGCGATACGCGTCGAGCGTCTTCTGCCACGCCGGGCGCTCCGTGCAGCGCGCGCGGTAGGCGAGGACGTGCGCGAAGGGCTCGAGCAGCTGCGGCGTGTTGCCCGCGTCGAGGACGTGCGTCATCAAGATGTCGGCGACGGTGAAGTCATCGGTCGCGATGTACCGTCGGCTCGCGAGCCAGCCGTCGAGCTGCTCGAGCCGCATCTTCCCCCAGTGCGCGAGCGCCTGGCTCGGCTTGGTGCCCTTGCCGTCGTTCCAGTCGACGAACATGCGCGACAGGATCGGGACCTCGATCGTGTTCAGCGCGGCGATCGACCAGCGGAGGACCTGCGCTTCACCGGCGAGCTCGCGCGGCATCAGCTTGCCGCTCTTGCGCGCGAGGTAGAGCAGGATCGCGCCCGACTCGGTCACCACGACGCCGTCGTCGTCGATGACCGGGATCTGACCGAACGGGTTCAGCGCGCGGTACGCGGGCGAGTCGAGATCGTGGTTCGGGTGATCCATCCCGACGATCTCGTACGGCAGCCCGATCTCTTCGAGCGCCCACAGCACGCGCAGGTCACGCGTGTTGCCGCGCGCCACCTTGTTCACTCGCGCAAACGCGTAGAGCTTGAGCATGCGCCGAGCGTAGCAATAGGATGTGCGCATGGCTGCGCTCGCCCCGTATCTCTTCTACTCCGACGTCGCGCGCGCCGCGGCCTTCTTGCAAGAGGCGTTCGGCTTCACGCTCGGCTTCACCTCGCCGGATCCCGCGGGCGGCCTCGCGCACGCGCAGCTCCTCCACGCCGACGGCATGATCATGCTCGGCCACGCGGGCGGCGGCGGCCTGAACCTCGCCGAGCCCGCGAGCGCGCGCGCGAAGCTGCACGCGGGCGTCTACGTCTTCGTCGACGACGTCGACGCGCACCACGCGCGCGCCGCCGCCGCCGGCGCGACGATCAAGCTGCCGCCGGCGGATCAACCGTGGGGCGATCGCATGTACTGCTGCGTCGATCCCGAAGGGCAGTTCTGGATGTTCGCGCGCCGCCGCGCGTGAGGTCTCGTTACCGCAGCGAGACCGGGCCGCAGCTCTGATCGAGGTAGCGCTGGATCTCGTCGATCGTCTGCTGGTGGGCCTGTGTCTCGCGATCGCGGCGCTGGCGTTGATCGCCGGGCTTGTAGCCGGCGATGCGGTGCTTGCACTGCTGCTCGTGCACCTTCTCGTGATCGAGCGCGATCTTGCACGCGGCAGGAGGCAGGCCCTTGCTCATCAGCCAGTCGCAGCCTTCCTTGACGTTCTGGATCTTGCAGCGCCGCATGTCGGTCCACATCACCGCGATGCCGTCGTCCTCGTTCGGCGGCTCGCCGTTGACCGCCTCGTAGATCGCCGAGTCGTATTGATACGAGCTCCAACCCTCGCGGATCGCTTGATCGAGGATCGAGTCGTTCTGGTAGGCGGCGAGCACGCGCTTCTCGGCGTCGAGCCAGCGCTGCATCATCTCGCACGGCGTGCCCTTCGGCTTCTTGGGCGGGAGTCTCGGCGTCGGTGACGGCGCGGGCTGCTTCGGCGTGGTGTCGGTCGGCGTCGCCGACGAGCCGGCGCCGACGCACTTGGTGAGATCGACCGAGTACTGCGTGTACCAGCCGCCGTTCGGGCACGTCTTGGTCACGGCCTGGCACTCGCAGCCGGGATGCGCCTGGCACTCGCCGTAGCCTTCGGACAGCCCGCCGTTGTCGCAGCTCGGCCGCGCGGCGCGCGCCGCGAGCACGATCGAGATCGCCGCGACGCACGCGAGCGCGAACCGCATGCGCGCATTGTATGCTGAGCCGCGATGACGAAGCGCGCGGCCGCCGCGATGATCGCGCTCGCCGCGTGCAGCGGCGGCGTGTGGCAGGGCGTGCCGTCGATGGGCGCGCAGGTCGAGGCGCCGGCGGGCGCGACCGTCGAGCAGACGGCGACGCACGCGTTCGTCGGCGACGGCAGCTTCGCGCTCAACTTGTTCGCGGTGAACGAGCGCTCGCCCGCGACCGCCGACGAGCAGCGCGCGCTCCTCGATCGCGAGGACGACTTCGTGCGCGTGACGCGCGAGGAGCGCGGCGATCGCACGTGGCGCTTCGATTACGCGCTCGAGGACGGCAAGGCCGGCACGATCGCGCGCATCGTCGTCGGCGGGCGCGCGCTCGACTGCGGCGTTCACGGCGTCGCGGCGGACGTTGCCGCCCGCGTCGGCGACGCGTGCGCGCGCGTGCGGCCCCGGTGATCAGGGCTTCGAGCCGACGAAGCGGATCACGAGATCGTCGTCGGACGTGAAGATCTTGATCAGCGCCTTGGTGTCGGGGACGCCGCCGTACCAGATCATCGTCTTGCCGGGGCGCTGGTCGATCTTGCTGCCCGCGCTGCATTGCACGGCGACCGAGGCGAGGCCGTCGTAGTCCTTCGCGCCGCCCTTCCACGTGCAGGTGAGCGTGCTCGCGTCGTCGCTGACCGTGCAGTCGGAGCCACCGAGCGAGATCGTCGCGGGCTTCTCGTGGACGGCTTCCATGATGCTGCCCGCGGGCGCGGGGCCGGCGACGAGCGACGCGTAACCCTTCGGACCCATCTCGACGTCGGCGCGATAGTCCGCGCAGTCGGCGTCGGTCGGCGCGGTCGGAGCCGCAGGCGCGGGCGGCGGCGCGTCGGTCGCGCCGTGATCGCGCAGGAGCTTCGCGACGTCGTCGTGCTTCGTGGACACCGCGATGTCGAGCGCGGATTGCTTCTCGCGGTTGCGCGGGTCGACCTTGGCGCCGTGCGCGAGCAGGAACGCGACGACGTCGGCGTGGCCGTTCTGCGACGCCTCCATGAGCGGCGTGTAGCCGTTCTGGTCGGCGGCGTCGACGTCGGCGTGCGCGGCGACGAGCAGCTTCACGATCGCGAGCGCGCCGACGTTCGCTGCGATCGAGATCGCGGTGCCGCCCGCGGTGTCGTGCGAGTCGGGGTCGGCGCCGCTGGCGAGGAGCTTCTTCACCTTCGCGGTCTCGCCGCGGTTGACCGCGCCGAGCAGCGGCGGCAAGCCGCTCACGCCGCCGTGCGCGCGCAGCACCTTCGCGGTCTTCGCGTCGTGGTTGCCCTCGGCGTCGTCGAGCGGCGTCCAGCCGTTGCTCCCCTGCACGTTGACCTTCGCGCCGTGCGCGATCAGGTACTCGGCGATGTCGGCGTGCTTGTTCGACGCGGCCGCGACCAGCGGCGTGAAGCCGTTGTCGATCTTCGGATCGACCTTCGCGTGATGCTCGACGAGGATCTTGACGATCGGGAGCTTGCCGGTCCCCGCCGCCCACGTGAGCATCGTGTAGCCCTGGACGGTCTCGTCGGGATCAGCGCCGGCGTCGAGCTGGCGCGTGACCTCCGCGACGTCGCCCTTGCTGACCGCGGCGCCGAGCGGCGAGAGATCGTCCGCGCGCGCGGCGGTCGCGATGCCCACGACGACGATGCACGCGAGGATCCGCCCCATCCTGCGATCGTACGCGATCAGGCGGCGCGGCGGATCTCTTGCTTGACCGCGGCGACCAGCGCGGTCAGCGAGGTCTTGGCGTCGCCGAGCACCATCATCGTCGAGGGAAGGGTGAACAGCGCGTTCTCGATCCCGGCGAAGCCGGGGTTGAAGCTGCGCTTGAAGCAGATCGCGGTGCGCGCGCGATCGACCGCGAGCACCGGCATGCCGTAGATCGGCGAGCCGGGCTGCGTGCGCGCGGCCGGGTTCACGACGTCGTTGGCGCCGACGACGATCGCGACATCCGTCGAGGCGAAGTCGTCGTTGATCGCGTCGAGATCGAAGAGCTGCTCGTACGGCACGTTGGCCTCGGCGAGCAGCACGTTCATGTGGCCCGGCATGCGGCCCGCGACCGGATGGATCGCGAACCGCACCTCCGCGCCGTTCGCCGCGAGGGCGCCGACCAGCTCGCGCACGACGTGCTGCGCCTGCGCGACCGCCATGCCGTAGCCGGGCACGATGATCACGCGCTGCGCCGCGGTGAGGACAGCCGCCGCGTCGTCGATCGATCCGACGTTCGCAGACGCGTTGGCTGTCGGTGCGACGGACGCAGCCGGGGCCTCACCCACTGCGCCCGCCGCACCGAAGACGACATGGCGGAACGATCGGTTCATCGCCTTGCTCATCATGAGCCCGAGGATCACGCCCGATCCGCCGTCGAGCGCGCCGCAGATGATCAGCACGTTGTTGCCGAGCGCGAAGCCGGTCGCCGACGCGGCGAGCCCGGCGTACGCGTTCAGGAGACAGATCACGACCGGCATGTCGGCGCCGCCGATCGGCAAGACCAGCGACACGCCGAGCGCGGTGCCGAGCGCGAGCACGGCGTAGAAGAACGCGGTCGCGTCGGGGTGCGCGACGACGTACGCGACGCCGAACCCCGCGGCGGCGATCGCGATCACGTTGATCGCGTTCTGCGCGACGAAGGTGATCGGCGCGCCGCGGATCACGCCCTGCAGCTTGCCGAACGCCATCAAGCTGCCGGTGAAGGTGAGCGCGCCGAGGAAGACCTCGAGCGTGGTGGCGATCAGGCTCAAGGTCGAGAGCGACGATCCGTGCCGCGCGTACTCGGCGACGCCGACCAGCGCGACCGCGAGCCCGCCGAACGCGTGCGAGAGCGCGATGCGCTCGGGCATCTTCACCATCGGGATGAAGAGGCCCATCGCGGTGCCGATGCCCGCGCCGATCACGATCGAGATCGCGATCCACTGGTAGCTGATGATCTCCCGCTGGAGCAGCGTGCCGACGACGGCGAGCAGCATGCCGAGCTCCGCGAGCTGCACGCCGCGCCGCGCGCGATCGGGGTTGCCGAGTTGTTGCAGCCCGAGGATGAAGAGCACCGAGGCGCCCAGGTAGAGGAGCTGGATCGCGATCATCGGGCACCCGCCTTCTTCTTGAACATACGCAGCATGCGGTCGGTGATCAGGAAGCCGCCGACGACGTTGATGGTCGCGGCGACCACGGCGATCGATCCGAGCAGCGTGGTGAGCGCGTCGTGATCGCTGCCGGCGGCGACCAGCGAGCCGACCAGCGAGATGCCGCTGATCGCGTTGGTCGCGCTCATGAGCGGCGTGTGCAGGAGGTGCGGGACCTTGGAGAGGACCTGCCACCCGACGAACGCGCCGAGCACGAAGACGTAGAGACCCATGACGAGCGTCGTGCTCATGCCGCGAGCTCCTTGGTCGGGCCGATCGCGATCGCGACCTGCGGGTTGACGATCGCGCCGTCGCGCACGACGGTCATCGCGCGAACGATCTCGTCGTCGGGGGTCGACGCGCGGACGTGCGCGATCAGCTTCTCCATGTTGCGCGCGTACATCTGGCTGGCGTGGACCGCCGCCTGCGCGGCGATGCCGACCTCGCCGACGATCGCGACGCCGCGGTCGGTGCAGTAGCGCTGGCCGGGGCGCGTCAGCGCGCAGTTGCCGCCTTGCTCCGCGGCGAGATCGACGACGACCGCGCCGCGCTTCATCGACGCGACCATCTCCGCGGTGACGAGGGTGGGCGCGCGGCGTCCCGGGATCAGCGCGGTCGTGATCACCGCGTCGCAGCGCGCGATCGCGGCGGCGAGCAGCTCCGCTTGCTTCGCCTTGTACGCGTCCGAGGTCTCGGTCGCGTAGCCGTTCGCGCCTTGCGCATCCTCGTCGATCGGCACCTCGACGAAGCGCGCGCCCAGGCTCTCGACCTGCTCCTTGGCGGCGCGCCGCACGTCGAACGCCTCGACGATCGCGCCGAGCCGGCGCGCGGTCGCGATCGCCTGCAGGCCCGCGACGCCGGCGCCGAGCACGAGCACGCGCGACGGCGAGATCGTGCCGGCCGCGGTCATCATCATCGGGCAGATCTTCGGCATCGCCTCGGCGGCGAGCAGCGCGGCGCGATAGCCGGCGATCGTCGCCTGCGAGCTGAGGACGTCCATCATCTGCGCGAGCGTCGTGCGCGGCACGAGATCCGCGGCGATCGCGGAACATCCGCGCGCGGCGAGGTCGCGCACGAGATCGAGCTCGACGAGCGGGTAGAGGAGCGAGACCAGCGTCTGGCCGGCGCGCATCAGGCCGACCTCGGCCGGCGTCGGAGGCCGCACCTTCACGATCCAGTCGCCGGCGTGCCACGCCGACGGCGCGTCGGGCTCGATGCGCGCGCCCGCGGCTTCGTAGTCGGCGTCGGCGAAGCACGCGCCGGCGCCGGCGCCGCGCTGCACGGACAGCGCGATGCCGCTCTTCACGAGGCGCGCGCACGCCTCGGGCGTGATCGCGACGCGCGCGTCGTGGAACGTGATCTCTCGAGGGACGCTGATGCGCATGGACGACTCCTTCACCACGACAGGCCGATGCCCGCGGTGATCGTGTGGATCTGATCGCTGCGTTTCGCGGTCGTGGGCGTTGGCTGACCGTCGGTCAGTGAAATCTCGGCGACGCCGCCGCGGTAGGACAGCGCGGCGATCAGGTGCGAGGGCAGGCGCACCGACAAGGTCGTGTGCGCCCACGCGGCGCGCATCGACGTGCCGTACAGGATGCCGGCCGGCAGCGCGCGCGGCGCCTGCACGCCCTCGGGCATGACGTCGATCGCCGCGACGATCGCGGCGCGCCGGCCGAGCGGCACCGCGCCGCCGACGCCGACGGTGAAGCCGCCGGTGTGCTCGCCGACCAGCATCGCGTCGGTGCGATCGCTGGTGATCGCGAGCGAGCCGTAGTGATAGCCGCCGCGCGCCGCGATCATCCAGCTCGGACCGAACGCGAGCTCGCCGCGCGCGTCGATCGCGATCGACTTCGCCTGCATCGGCTGCGAGGTCTCGCTCGCGGTCTGATAGATGAGGTCGCCGGCGCCGAGCTCGGCGTCGAGGCCGGCGCCGCCCCAGACGTTGCCGGTGATCCGCGCGCGCGCGCCCGCCGCGACGCTCGCGGCCTCGCCGGTCTCGGTCGCGAGCGCGTCGCCGCCGGTCGCGCCGCCGGTCTGCCGCATCGCGAAGGTCTGCGCGCCCGCGGTCGCCGCGAGCATCATGCCGATCGCGTGCGGCGGCTCGGCGACCTCGGCGGGCGCGGACACCGCGCTCGTCACCGCGTCCGATTTCACTGACCGCGGGTCAGTGACGAACCGGGCGCCTTTCGGGCCGCCGTCGGTGACGGTCACCGCCGGGATCCACCCGACGTCGCCCGCGGTCGATTCGACCAGGAGCCAGTCGTCGTCGCCGCGGCCGAGCACGGTGACGACGTCGCCGCGCTTCAGATCGAGCGTCGCGGTCGCCTTGGTCTTCGGATCGTCGAAGCCGCGGACCTTCCCGATCGTGACGGTGACCTTGGTCGCGTCGGAGACCTTGTCGCCCGCGAAGCCGGACTTCGGGGCCGCGGGCGCGTCGGCGCGCGTCTCGACCTCGGTGCGCGTGACCCAGCCGGTGCGCCGGTGATAGCGCACGTGGATCCAGCGCCCGTGGCGGCCGATCACGACGAGCTTCTGGCCGGTGTCGGCGACCGCGACGACGTCCGCGGTCTCGCCCGGACGCTCGCGCAGGTTCACGTCGCGCGTCGTCCACACCGGAGTGTCGGCGGACGCATTCACCGACGCGAAGATCAAGAACGCGAAGACGAGCTTGCGCATGACGGCCTCCTTCACTCGATGGACGTGAGGAACAGGTAGAGGGCGTCGACGTCGTCGGCGCTCATCGTCGAGGTCTTGCCGTGGACGTCGATCGTGCCGAGCGCATCGATCGCGTAGCCACGCTCACCCTCGCGCAGCGCCGGATGGCCGGGCGCGAGGATCGTCTCGTTGAGCGTGTGCGCGAGCCCGTGGCGCAGGAAGTTCGACTGGAACCAGATGCCGCGCAACGACGGCGTGTTCGACTGCGGCTGCCCGCGCACGTTGCCGGGGATGAAGCCGCGGTCGGCGTTGGCGAGGTTGATCTGCACCAGCGCGTCGAGGCGCGCGGTCTCCTGCGTGTTGTCGCCGCGCACCGCGAGCGGATCGTCGAACTCGAGGCACTTCGTCACGTCGAAGCAGAACGGCTCGAAGAAGTCGATCGGATCGAGGTGGATGTTGATCTCGTGCCCCGGCGTCGAGCCGACGATCGCCGCGACCATGTTCTGCGGGATCGCGCCGATCGCGTTGATGATGCGCGGATCGGTCTGGTAGGTGTCGACGAAGTCGGAGGCCCACGTCACGCCCGAGCCGTGGTTGAGCCCGTCGGTGTACGGATGGCGCGAGTTGCCGGGGTCGTGGCAGTTCACGCAGCCCGCGGTCGTGAACAGATCCTTGCCGTGCTGGATCTTCGCGGTGGTGCCGGCGTCGAGCTGGTTGTTCGCGTTCAGGTACGCGAGCGGGTTCGCCGGCAGGCGCATCTCGCTGACCGAGTAGAAGTCGACCAGCCGCGCGACGTCGAGGAACTTGAGCCCCGTCTCCTGCTGCACGACCTGATCGCGGACCAGCTTGTCCGCCGCGATGATCTTCGCGATCTGCGCGAAGTTCGCGGGCAGCACGCCCGGCTGCGACGTGTCGGGCCGGCACTGCGTGTCCTGCGCCGAGCGCACGCGGTCGTTCGGATCACCGACGCGCGCGTTGGGATCCGACGCGATGCCCTCGACGAGCCCGAACAGGATCAGCTCGCAGTTGGTGCGGCTCTGCGCGTCGGCGGCGAGCGAGGCGTACGTGCCGTTCGCGAACGAGCCGTTCCAGAAGTAGCTGTCGGTCGTCAGCAGGTTGAAGTTCGCGGGGACCTTGTGATACGCGGTCGGCGCGGTGGCGCCGTTGGCGTAGCCGACGCCGTCGACGAGCAGCTCGTCGAAGTGGCAGGTCGCGCACGACTTGCGGCCGTTGTTCGACCAGCCGGTGTTGTAGAAGAGGAGCTCGCCCTTCTCCATGTTGGTCGCGGGGTAGGGCGCGGTCGCGTAGCCGAGATCGATCCGCTGCAGGCGCTGGCCCGACTGCGTGTCGAAGACCTCGAGCACCTCGCCGCCCCAGTCGGCGGCGACGAGCTGCTGGCGCGACTCGTCGAGCGCGAGCGCGAACGGGCGATGGGACGTGTGCATGAGCGCGGCGCCCGATTGCCTGACGCGGAACGCGCCCGACACCAGCGACACCTTCTGGATCGCGTCGGAGCCCGACATCGCGAGGTACGCGTTCTGCTTCGCGGCGTCGAGCACGACCGCCTGCGGCAGCGAGCCCTGCAGGATCTTCTGCTGCGCGACGAAGTTCGGCTCCGGCGAGATGTCGTCGGTGTAGTACTGCGGCGTGAGCCCGGGGTTGAGCTGCGCGTCGACGGTCAACAGGCCGTTGCGCAGATCCTCGAAGTTGTATGCCTTGGTGGTGTCGAACAGCGAGCCGGGGTGCGCGACGTGCGATTGGCCGTCGAGGCCCTTCACGATCGCGGGCGCCGCGACGATCTGGCTCGGTTGCTGATCGCGCCCGTCGGGCAGGCCGCGATCGACGGTCGTCGTCGGGACGATCAAGATGTCGTTCGCCTGCACGACGTCGGGCACCGGCGCGTTGATCGCGATGCGCTTCACCGCGTTGGTCGCGAGATCGATCTTCGCGAGCTCGCCGCCGCGGTTGTTCGCGACGTAGAGCGAGCGCAGGTCCTGGCCGACCGAGAGCCGATACGGGTTGGAGCCGGCGCCGCTGATCTCGACCGGATCGCCGGTGAGGCGGACGTCGACGGGCAGGTTCGACAGGCCGTCGCGCGTGATCGACAGCGAGTACTTGAGGACGCTCGCGCGCCATCCGTTCGCGACGTAGAGGTCCTCTTCGTCGACGTCGGGCGCCGCCGGGTTGCGCGGCACGAACGCGAGGTCGTCGCAGTAGTACTCGGTCTTGATCTCGATCGCGCCCTGCGCGTTGCGGAGCGGCAGATCGGTGGTCGGATCGATCACGGTGATGTAGTTCGAGTACTGGTTGCACACGAACACGAGCCCCGCGGGATGGATCGCGATCCGCTGCGGGCGGATGCCGACCTTGATCCGCGTGACGTTGCCGGTCGACAGATCGACCGAGGCGATCTCGTTGCCCGGCGTCATGAGATCACCGCCGAGCGGCACGTACGCCTTGCGGCGCCCACCGACGGTGATCAGGTCGACGTCGGACGGATTGCCGCGGAACGGGATCTGGTTCGCGCGCTGGCGATCCTCCGCGCGCGGCAGGAGATCGAGCGAGGGCAGGCCGCGCTCGCGGGCGATCTGCGCCGCGACCTCGTCCATCTTCTGCGACGCGGTGACGAAGTTGTTCGCGGTCGAGATGAAGTCGCTGTCGCTCATCGTCACGCCTTGATCCGCGAAGCGGCCGTACTCGTTGCGCGGCGTGAGCTGATAGATCGGCGTGAGCGAGCCGCGCTTGTAGACCGCGGGCGCGGGCGGCGGCGGATCGGGCGGCGGCGGCGGCTGGGTCGGGCCCGGCGGGTTGGAGCCGGAGCCGTCGCCGGGCGGGCCGGAGATCGGGGCGACGCACGCGACCGCGGTCAGGGCGATCACGAGGGAGAGGGAGCGCGACATCAGATGCCTCCGTTCGGGCCGAGGGTGAAGACCAGGCCGCCGTTCTGATCGGTCAGCAGGTTGCCGAGCTCGTCCTCGAGCTTGGCGGTGAACGCGAACCGCGCGTCGGTCGGGCGTTGCAGCAGCTTGATGAGCAGGCGCGGCGGCGGTTGCGTGCCCGCGGCGGGGAGCGAGACGATCGCGCTCGCGCCGCCGCTGTTGTCGTTCTGCGCGACGAGGATGCCGTTGACGTAGATGCGGAGCGGGTTGTCGGTCGAGACGACCAGCTGCGCGGTCTGCGCGAACGGCTGCGTGTTGATCGCGTACGACACCGCGTACGCGACGCGGCCGCCGGTGGCGTCGCGCGGGAACGCGAGGTTCAAGTCGACCTCTTGCACGTCGGAGAACAGGCCGTCCCACTCGCCGCGGTTGAACGAGCCGCCGCCGGTGTCGAAGATCTTCGGCGTCACGGTCGCTTCGTCGACGAGCGTCTGATCCGCGACGCGCGTCGCCGGGAAGTCGCCGAGCACGAGCCAGTTCCTCTGCACGCCGTCGGCGTCGGGGCGCAGGCCCGCGGCCCAGGTCAGGATCGTGCGCGCCTGCACGCTGTCGATCGCGAAGTCGGTGCCGCCCGGGTGCGGGATGCCGGTCGCGAACGGGTGGTTCGCGCGATCCGCGATCTCGTTGGTCGGGTAGAGGACGAGCGAGCTCTCGCCCGGGTTCAAGAAGTTGACGAAGCCGGTCGCCGACACGAAGTCGAACGCGAGGCGGCCGCCGTCGGACGCGTTGCCGATGATCGGGAAGTCGGATCCGTTGGGCGCGGGCTGACCCGCGACCGCGATGCCGTGGCACGCGCTGTCGGCGCACGTGCGGTTCTGCGCGCCGTTCTCGACGGCGTTCACGTCGTTGAAGATCGGGTTGACCTTGCGGACGTAGAACGCGAAGTCGAGCGGCGAGTTGTCGAGCTTCGCGCCGTAGAGGAAGCCGAGGACGCGCTGGTAGTTGAGATCGGTCGCGCCGCCGAAGACGTCTTGACCGGGGTGCGGATAGCGACGGCAGCCCGGGTTGTTGAGCGGGCACTGCACGATCTCCGACTGCGACGGCGACGTGAGGTTGACGAAGCACGCGAAGTTCTGGAGCTGCGTCGCGCTGTCGGCGTTGGGCAGGAGCGACAGCTTGCCCGGCCCGCGATCGACGCCGTGGCACGCGCCCGACATGCAGCCGGCGCCGTGGCCTTGGCCGTCGGGCTGGTTGAGATCGAGCGAGCCGTTGAGGATCGGCAGGATCTCGGTGCGGAACACGCCGTCGTTGAAGAGCGAGACGTTCGCGCAGGTCGGGTTGTTGCCGCCGCCGCCGTTGCCCGCGGCGTCCTTGGCGGCGGTGATCCACGCGAGCAGCTTCTGCGCGTCGTCGGCGGAGAGCTGGGTCGAGAGCCCGCCGCCGTGCACGGTCGTGCCGTTGCGATAGATGAGCGAGGTCGGCGGATCGGCGAGCGTCGTGCGCGAGCTCACCGCGATGAAGTTCGCCTGCATGTCGTCGGAGCCGGCGGCGGGCGCCGGCTTGATCGTGAAGCCGCCCGCGCCGGTGCCGTGACATCCGCTCTTCGTGCAATTCGCGGCGTCGAACGCCGGCTGGATCTGCGCCTGGTAGACCGCGTAGTCGAACGGCGACGGTCCCGGCGGCGGCGTGGTGCCGCCGCCGTTGCCCGCGTTGGTCTTCGCCGCGTCGTCGATGAAGCCGCTGATCGCGAGCAGATCGGCCGAGCCCGCGGAGAGCTTCATCGGGTGCGCGGTGTCACCGCCGCCGACCGCCGCGAGCAGCTGGCTGTTCGCCGGCGTCGCGAGATCGATCTTCGCGATGACGCTGTTGAACGTCTTCGCGTAGGAGCAGTTGCCCGGCGCGGCGTCGGCCCACACCGAGAAGCCGCCGTTGCCGTTCGGCGACGCGTGACATCCCGCGCTCGCGCAGCTCTTGAGCAAGAGCGGCAGCACGTCGTGATCGAACTTGTCGATGCTGTACGGGTAGCCCGGCGTCTTCTCGCTCGGCGTATGGAGCTGGCACTCGGGGTCGGTGTCCGTGCCCGTCGTGGGAGACGGGCCGAAGCACGCAGCGCACCCCAACGCGGCGACGATCGCGAGCGAAGGTCTGGTCATGCCGAGGGCGTTCTGCAACGGCCGGACCGCGCGGCGATCCCTCGACGACGAAAACGAAGCCGCGCATTTGCGTGCGACTCGGCGTGCGAGGCCGCCTCCTCATGTCGGTGCGTGCCGACAACCTCGAAGCGATTTCCCCACGTGTGATCGCGAGAGCGCGCGTCATCACAGCGCCGGCGATGGAACCGCGGCTTGCAACGCATGCGCGGTCAAGCTCAAGAAGGAGACCCTCGATGATGAAGCGAATCGCTCTCTGCATGATCGCGCTCGCCGCCGCCGGCGGGTGCAAGAAGAAGACGGGTGGACCGACCGGTGGATCGTGGTTCGTCGGGCCGCACGGCTTGATGGCGAACATGCACGACGACGGCACGCTCGGCGCCGGCTACGCGCTCGGCGACGACTCGAACCTGCAGGACATCGCGTGCCGCGGCGCCGACGTCGCGTTCGTCGCCGGCGATCACGGCGCCGTGCTCCGCACCTACGACGGCGGCGAGAGCTGGGAGTCGATCGATCTCGGCGCCGACGTGACGCTGCGATCGATCGCGGCGCAGCGCGAGCACACGATCTATGTCGCGGGCGATCGCACGCTCGCGGTCTCGGACGACGACGGCGCGAGCTGGCGCACGATCGATCGCGGCGACTACGTCTCGGTGACCGCGGGTCACTGGAGCTATCGCGCGCTCGCGCTCGACAGCGCGGGCCGCGTGATCAGCTTCGATGCGGTGCACGGTACGTTGACCCCGGTCGCGCAGCTCGCCGGCGCGCGCGTGGTCGCGTTCTCCGGTGACGGCACGCGCGCGGCGATCCTCGGCGCCGGCACCACCGCGCTCGTCAGCAGCGACGCGGGCGCGTCGTTCCGATCGATCGAGCTCGGCGCGCGCTACGACCTGAACGACGCGTGGGTCACCGCGCAGGGCGAGGTCTTCGCGGTCGGCGCGGATGGCACGGTCCTGACGATCGATGCGACCGGCGCGATCAGCGCGGATCACGTCAGCGACACGAACCTGCGCACGATCCGCCTCGAGGCCGACGGCGTCGGCGTGGTCGCGGGCGACGACGGCCAGGCCCTGCGCACGGTCGATCACGGCCTGAGCTGGGCGCCGTTCGGGCCGAACGTGGGCGGCGCGGTTTCGGGCGTCGATACGACCAACGGCGACGGCTGGTAAGCCGCGCTCGTCGGCTCGAGCCGACAGCCTGGGAGGGCACCCCCCGCCCGCGCGCCGTCCGTCGTGGAATGGCGCGCACTTAGGTCGCGCGGGCGTGGGCACGTCGGTTGCTGTTCCGACCACCGATGTCCGCGACTCGACGTATCACCCGCGACCGGATCGAGATCGCGACGTTCCAGGTCCAGGTCGTGTCCGGGCCCGACGCGCCGGTCTCGATCGAGTCGGGCGCGAGCGACGTCACCGTCGGGACCGCGCCGGGGCA
>DATJIA010000124.1:0-22018 GCA_035493675.1 Kofleriaceae bacterium
GGGCAACCTCCACGATCGGCAGCTCGGTGCGCTCGAGGAGCGCCACCGCCTGCTCGCGGAATTCGGGCTCGTACTTCCGTTTTGTTCGCATCACACGCATCGCTTCCTCCGATGCGTGTCAACAAGACTGAGGGACGCCTAGACGTCAACGACCAAGTCGCCGTCGCCGTCGCCGTCAACGCCCAACGACCACGACCACGACTACGACTACGACTACGACCACGTCGAGCGCGTTCGTCAGCGCGCGCGAGGATCCCACGGGTGCGCGTCGATCAGGCGGCGCGCGCGATCGCGCAGCGAGTCGGAGAGCGCGCCGCGGAGCGCGGCCTCGAGCGCGGCGGCGAATTCGCCGGCGGTCGCGAAGCGATCGCGCGGTTGCTTGGCGAGCGCGATCGCGAGGCAGCAGTCGACGTCGGCGTGGAGCGGCGCGAGCGCGCTGGGCCGCGCGGGCGTGTTGTGCACGACGAGGTACAAGAGCGCGGGGATCTCGGGCGCCGCGTACAAGGGCGAGCCGGTGAGCGCGCGATAGGCGATCGCGGCGAGCGCGTAGACGTCGGCGCGACCGTCGGTCGTCTCGCCGCGCGCTTGCTCGGGCGCCATGAACGCGGGCGTGCCGACGACCGCGTGCTGGGTGAGATCGTCGCCGCCGGCGAGCTTCGACACGCCGAAGTCGAGGATCTTCCAGATCGCCTCGTCGGCGCGGACCTCGTGGCGGAACAGGTTCGACGGCTTGAGATCGCGGTGCACGATCCCGGCGGCGTGCGCGGCGTCGAGGCCGGCCGCGACCTCGCGCACCATCGTCGTCACGACGTCGGCGGGCAAGATGCGCCGCTCGCGCAAGAGATCGGCGAGGTCGCGCCCGCGCAGCCGCTCCATCGCGAGGTACGGCAGATCGTCGCCGGGCTCGCCGACCGCCAAGACCCTGACGACGTTGGGCGCCTCGAGCTTGCGCGCGATCTCGAGCTCGCGCAGGAAGCGCGCGATCTTCTCCGGGCTGCCGACCATGCCGCGCCCGATCATCTTCACCGCCGCCGGCTCGCCGCCGCCGACGCGCTCCGCCGCGTAGACCTCGCCCATCGCGCCGCGCCCGATCACGTCGCCCAAGCGATACGGCCCGATCACGTGATCGCTGAAGCGGCCCGGCGCGCCGACGCCGACGGCGACGTCGAAGTGATGTTGCAGCTCGGCGAGCAGCGCGTCGCGCTCGGCGACCTGGCGCACGGCGTTCTCGAGCTCGGTGAGCGACGCGACCGTCTTGCGACGCGACCATCGGCCCAGCAGCCACGCGAACAAGAGCACCGACTGGATGCAGCCGTGCGCGACCAGCTGGTTCGCGGCCGACAGATCGTGCGAGGAGACCACCGCGCGATCCGCGATCCACCCGCTGCCGAGCGCGAGGCCCATCACGAGGTGCGCGATCGCGCAGTGCAGGTAGGAGAAGAAGGTCCAGCGCGGGCTCGCGCCGAGCGCGTACGCGAACAGCGGCAAGACCGTCGCCATCGGCGCCGCCGAGAACGGACCGAACGTGTAGTCGAGGCCCCACACGCCCAGCGACGTGATCTGCGCGATCAGGCCGACGCGCGCCGGCGAGTAGCGCGCGGGGTCGGTCGTGAAGCGCAAGAGCAGCGAGTACGCGACCGCGTTCGAGACGATCACGCAGCCGAAGACGATCTTCGCGATCCGATCCACGTCGAGCATCGGGATCAACCCGACGCCGAGGAAGCCGAGCACCAGCATCAGGCGCGACGTGTTGGCGATGCGCGCCATCTCGTCGCGGCGCAGCGCGTCCTCCGCGGCGACCTGCGTGCGCACGATGCGGCTGCCCGACGACAGCGTGCCGCGCGCGCGCACGCCGAGGCCGTCACGCACCGTCGTGCCGGCGCCGCTCGGGTCGACCCGGCGCGTGACGTCGTCGAGGTCGTCCAGGTCCTCCACCGGTGCGCGAGGATATCCGATACGCTGCCCACCGCCATGACGATCGAGCCGCGCACGTGTCCGTTGTGTGAAGCGACCTGCGGGATCCTCGTCGAGAGGCGGGGGCGGGAGATCGTCTCGGTCAAGGGTGACCCCGACGATCCGTTCTCGCGCGGCTACATCTGCCCGAAGGCGTGGGGCGTCAAAGCCTTGTCGGAGGATCCGGATCGCCTGCGCGCGCCGATGGTGCGCGAGCACGGCGAGCTGGTCGAGACCACCTGGGACATCGCGTTCGCGCGCGCGATCGAGCTGCTGTCGCGCGACAAGGCGCGCACGGCGATCTATCTCGGCAACCCGACCGCGCACAGCTTGGATCTGATGTTGTACGGGCCGGTCTTGATCCGCGCGCTCGGGACCAAGCAACGCTACAGCGCCAGCTCGGCCGATCAGCTGCCCAAGATGGTGAGCGCCGCGTCGATGTTCGGCGGCGGGCTGACCGTGCCGGTGCCGGATCTCGATCGCACCGATCATCTCTTGATCCTCGGCGGCAACCCGCGCGCGTCGAACGGCAGCTTGATGACCGCGCCCGACGTCGGCGGGCGGCTCGACGCGATCGTCGCGCGCGGCGGCAAGGTGATCGTGATCGATCCGCGCCGCAGCGAGACCGCGGCGCAGGCGAGCGAGCACCACTTCATCCGCCCCGGCGCCGACGCGCCGTTCCTGCTCGCGATGATCCACGTCTTGTTCGACGAAGGCCTGGTCGCGCTCGGGCGACTGGAGGCGCACGTCAAGGCGCTCGACACGGTCGAGGCGATCGCGAAGCGCTTCTCACCCGAGCGCGTCGCCGCGCAGGTCGGGATCGACGCGGCGACGATCCGCCGCCTCGCGCGCGATCATGCGCGCGCGCCGCGCGCCGCGTGCTACGGCCGCATCGGCACGACGTGCAACGAGTTCGGCACGATCGCGAGCTGGGCCGTCGACGTGATCAACGTGCTCACCGGCAACCTCGATCGCGAGGGCGGCGCGATGTTCACGACGCCGGCGGTCCTGCCCGGGCGCCGTCGCAAGCGCAGCGATGCGCGCTTCGGCCGCTTCCGCTCGTCCAAGGGCCTGCCCGAGATGTTCGGCGAGCTGCCGATCGCCGCGCTCGCCGACGAGATCGAGGCCGGCGCGGTCACCGCGCTGCTCACGATCGCCGGCAACCCGCTGTCGTCGGCGCCGAACGCCGAGCGCCTCACGCGCGCGGTCGAGTCGCTCGGCGCGCGCGTCGCGATCGATCCGTACATCAACGAGACGACGCGCCTCGCCGACGTCATCCTGCCGCCGCCGAGCCCGATCGAGCGCGCGAGCTACGACGTCGCGCTCTATCAGCTCGCGGTGCGCAACGTCGCCAAGTTCGTCCCCGCCGCGCCGCGCGCCGACGGCGTGCCCGCCGAGTGGGAGATCGCGCTGACCCTCGCGAAGGGCCTGATGGGCATGGCGCAGGCGCCGCTCGCCGCCGCCGACGAGCTGGTCGCCCGCGAGCTGATCCGACACGAAGAGGGCGGCGAACTCGCGATCGGCGATCGCAAGGGACCCGAGCGCCTGCTCGATATCTTGCTGCGCCTCGGGCCGTCGGGACTCACGCTCGACGAGCTCGAGCGGCATCCGCACGGGATCGATCTCGGCCCGCTCCAGCCGTGCGTCCCCGACGTCCTCAAGACCCACGACCAGAAGATCGATCTCGCGCCGCCGATCGTCACGGGCGATCTACCGCGCCTCGAGGCCGCGCTCGCGCAGCCGCCCGCCGAGCTGGTCTTGATCGGCCGCCGTCACCTGCGCAGCAACAACTCGTGGATGCACAACCTGCCCGCGCTCGTGAAGGGACCGAACCGCTGCACGCTCAAGATCCATCCGCGCGACGCCGAAAGACATGACTTGATCGATGGCGGCAAGGCCGCGATCAGCACGCGGGTCGGCGAGGTGATCGCCGACGTCGAGATCACCGACGAGATGATGCCGGGCGTCGTCTCGCTGCCGCACGGCTTCGGCCACGACCGCGCCGGCATGCGCACGCGCGTCGCGACCGCTCACGCCGGCATCAACGTGAACATCCTGTCGGACGACGCGCGCCTCGACGCGCCGAGCGGGAACGCCGCGTTCAACGGCGTCCCCGTCACCATCCGTAATCACAGATGAACGTCCTTTATCCTTGACGTTCCGTCGTGTTCGGTGGAGATTCCTCCGTGATAACGGAGATGCCCTTTCCCATCGACAAGCACCGACTGACGCACCTGCGCCAGCTCGAAGCCGAGAGCATCCACATCCTCCGCGAGGTCGCCGCCGAGTTCGAGCGACCCGTGATGCTGTACTCGATCGGGAAGGACAGCTCGGTGATGGTGCGGCTCGCGCAGAAGGCGTTCGCGCCCGGCCCGCTGCCGTTCCCGCTGCTCCACGTCGACACCACGTGGAAGTTCAAGGCGATGTACGAGTTCCGCGATCGCTTCGTCGCGCAGCACGGCTTCGAGCTGATCGTCCACAAGAACACGAAGGCGATCGCCGAGGGCGTGAACCCGTTCGATCAGGGATCGAACAAGTACACGCAGATCATGAAGACGCACGCGCTCCTCGATGCGCTGCGCCTGCACGGCTTCGACGCCGCGTTCGGCGGCGCGCGCCGCGACGAGGAGCGATCGCGCGCGAAGGAGCGCATCTACTCGTTCCGCGATCGCCACGGCCAGTGGGATCCGAAGAACCAGCGGCCGGAGCTGTGGAGCCTCTACAACGGCAAGGTCAAGAAGGGCGAGACGATCCGCGCGTTCCCGCTGTCGAACTGGACCGAGCTCGACGTGTGGCAGTACGTGTGGCTCGAGGACATCCCGATCGTGCCGCTGTACTTCGCGGCGCCGCGGCCGGTCGTCGATCGCGACGGCGCGCTGATCATGGTCGACGACGAGCGCATGCGGTTGCACGCGGGCGAGACGCCGCGCACCGAGGTCGTTCGCTTCCGCACGCTCGGCTGTTATCCGCTCTCGGGCGCGATCCGATCGACCGCGACGACCCTGCCCGAGATCATCCAGGAGATGTTGCTCGCGAAGTTCAGCGAGCGGCAGGGGCGTCTGATCGATCACGACGAAGAAGGATCGATGGAGACGAAGAAGCGCGAGGGGTACTTCTGATGTCGGCGCTCCGCAAGATCGCACCGATGGACGACGAGGCGCTGATCAAGGACGACGTCGTCGGCTACCTGCGCGCGCACGAGCGGAAGGAGCTCTTGCGGCTGGTCGTGGTGGGCTCCGTCGACGACGGCAAGTCCACGCTGATCGGCCGCTTGCTGCACGACACCGGCCGCGTCTTCGAGGATCAGCTCGCCGCCGTCCAGCGCGCGAGCGCGAAGGGCGCGACGCGCGGGCAGGGCAGCGAGGCCGAGGTCGACTTCTCGCTGTTCACCGACGGCCTGCGCGCCGAGCGCGAGCAGGGCATCACGATCGACGTCGCGTACCGCTACTTCACGACGCCCGTGCGCAAGTTCATCATCGCCGACACGCCGGGGCACGTGCAGTACACGCGCAACATGGCGACCGGCGCGTCGACCGCGGACGTCGCCGTGATCCTGATCGACGCGCGGCTCGGCGTGCTGCCGCAGACGCGCCGCCACGCGTACATCGCCGCGCTGCTCGGCATCCCGCACCTGGTCGCGTGCGTGAACAAGATGGATCTGGTCGGCTGGGACGAGGCGCGCTTCGCCGCGATCACGGCCGAGCTCACCGCGTTCGCGCACGACGTCGGGATCGGTGACGTCCGCACGCTGCCGGTGTCGGCGTTGCGCGGCGATCAGGTCGCGACCCGCGGCACGTCGGCGCCCTGGTACGCGGGCCCGACCTTGCTCGAGCTCCTCGAGACCGTGCCGATCGACAGCGATCGCAACCTCGTCGATCTGCGGTTCCCGGTGCAGTACGTGATCCGCCCGAGCCTCGAGTACCGCGGCTTCGCCGGGCAGATCGCGTCGGGCGTCTTGGCGGTCGGCGACGAGGTCGTCGCGCTGCCTTCGGGGCGCGCGAGTCGCGTCGCTTCGATCGACACGTTCGAGGGCGCGATCGCCGAGGCGTTCGCGCCGATGAGCGTCACCGTGCGCCTCACCGACGAGATCGACGTCTCGCGCGGCGACATGCTGGTGCGCGCGTCGTCGGTGCCGGTCGCGGCGACGCGGCTCGACGCGCACCTCGTGTGGATGAACGAGCGGCCGCTCGATCCCGAGCGCTCGTACCTGCTCAAGCACACGACGCGCACCGTGCGCGCCGAGGTCTCGCGCATCGAGGGCGTGATCGATCCCGACACGCTCACGCCGGCGCCGGCCGCGCGCCTGCGCCTGAACGACATCGGGCGCGTCACGATCAAGACGTACCAGCCGATCTTCGCCGACGCGTACCGCGCGAACCGCGCGACCGGCGCGTTCATCCTGATCGACTCGCTGACCAACGACACGGTCGCCGCCGGCATGATCGTCGCCGCCGGCACCGCGGCCGACGCCAACCGCGCGCAGGTCTCGGACGCCGAGCGGCGCGCGCGGCTCGGACACGGCGGCGCGATCGTCTCGATCGATCGCGAGGCGCGCGCGTTCCTCGTCGAGCGCGTCCTGTTCGACGCCGGGCTCGTGACCTCGATCGTCACGCCCGACGCGGCGCCGGCGATCGCCGCCGCCGGCCTGATCGCGATCACGATCGGCGGCGAAGGTGCGCGCGTGAACGACGCGCCGCTCGCGCCTTCCGACGCCGCCGACGACGAAGCGCTCGCGAAGGCGGTCCTCGCCGCGCTCGGCGCGCAAGGCGTGCTCGGCGCGCACAAGCGCGTCGAATCCGCCGACGACTACGCGATCTGATCAGCGGATCGGCAGCGGCTTGCCCTGCGCGCTCGGCAGCGCGACGCCGAGCCAGCGCGCGAAGGTCGGCGCAAGGTCGAGCATGTCGATCGTGCCGAGCGAGGCGTGCGCGACGCCGGGGCCGAACGCGATGAACGACGCCGCCATGTCCGGATCATCGGGCGGCCAGCCGTGGGTGCCGCGGGTCGCCTGCAGATCGGTCACCGGCGCGCCGGTGCGCGCGAGCGAGAAGCCGTTGCCGGGCGCGGCGACCAGCGCGAACGACGCGTTCGGATCGCCGCCCATCGCGACGAGCTGATCGTGATCGATGCGGCGCGCGACGTGATCGCCGAGCTCGGCGAGCGCCGCGTCGATCGAGTCGCGCTTGGACGGATCCAAGACGTACACGAACGCGGTGCCGCCGTTCGAGAGCACCGCGACCTGCGCGCCGTTCAGGTCGTGCGCCGCGAACAGCGCCGGCAAGCGCAGCTCGTGATCGATCGCGCGGAAGCCGTGATCGCTCACGACGACGAACGTGGTCTCGGGCCAGCGCGGGTCGTGCTCGAGCTGGGCGAGCAGGACGCCGAGCTCGCGATCGGCGTTCTCGATCGTCGCCTTCGCCTCGGGGCTCCACGGGCCGTGCGCGTGCTGCGCGTCGTCGAGGCCGAACGCATGGACCATCAAGAGATCGGGCGCGCGCGTCGCGAGCACGGTGCGCGCGATCGCGAACGGCGCGGCGTCCTCGATGTCGGGCGGCGTCAGGTGCGTCCACAGATCGGGCGTGGCGCGCGCGGTGTCGTCGAGCACGCCGGGGGTCGCGAGCGCGCGCAGGAGCTTCTGATCGTCGGGGCCGCCGGCGCGCCAGTACTCGGGCACGACCACGCTCGCGCGCGCGCCGACGGTCACCGGCCAGATCACGAGCGCCGCGCGTCCGCCGGCGGCCTCGACCGCGCCGTAGATCGTCGGCGCCGCGACGTCCTCGGCGTACCAGCGCCAGCCGTCGTGGTTCGTGAACATCGGATCGAGCGGCTCGTTCGAGACGATGCCGTGCACGCGCGGCGGCACGCCGGTGACGATCGTCGTGTGCGCCGGATAGGTGACGGTCGGCATCACGCCGCGCACCCGCGCCGACGCGCCGCCGGCGACCAGCGCGCGCAGGGTCGGCACCTTCAGGCCGTGCGCGTCGGGATCGAGGTACGCGTCCGGCATGAGCCCGTCGATCGAGACGACGACGAGCCGGTGCGCGAACGGACGCGGGGCCGAGACCCGCGCCCCGCACGCGACGAGCAGACACGCGAGCGGGGCGAGCTTCATGCGCGCGACGTTACTGCAGCTCGCCGCAGATGATCACGACGCCGAGGTCGTGCTTCACGATCGCCGAATTCCCGCTCTCGCAGCCGCCGCTTCCCTCGGGATCGATCTGCACCGCGATCTCGCTGCCGCGGCCGTCGTTGTTCGTGATCACCGCGTGCAGCGTGGTCGGCAGCGGATCGGGCTCGCCGCAGCAGTCGCTCGCGATCTGCACGCCGATGCCGCTCGCGCTCGCGGCGGGGTTGTGCGGGATCGCGACGCGGTTCACCGAGACCAACGGATGATCCTGCCCGACCAGGAAGACCGCGGTCATCCCGACGATCGCGAGCCCGTCGGGGATCGCGCCTTCGACGTCGTTCAGCAGGACGTGGTTGCCGAACGCGCGATCGAGCGCGGGATCGCGCTGCTGCATCACGATGCCGACGCCGCCGCCGCACCGTCCGTTCGGATCGACGCACCCGAAGATCGAGAGCCCGTGGATCGTGTTGCCGATCACGAGCCAGTCGTCGCCGCCGGTGTTCGTGATCCCTTGCACGGTCCCGTCGATCCAGTTGCCGGCGACCACCACGCCGTGCGCGCCGCGGCCGAGGACCGCGAGGCCGAGCGGATCGGTGTTGGTCGTCGAGATGCCTTCACCGTCGAAGCGGAAGCCGCGGATGCTGGTGCCGGACGCGCGATCGTCGACGAGCAGGAAGCCGACGCGCAGCCCGCCGAACTGCGTGATCGCCGCGCAGCCCTGGATCGTCGCGCCCCACGATCCGACGAGGTGCACCTCGCGATCGATCGTCGCGCCGCACCAGCGACCGGGCGCGACCTTGATCACGTCGCCGTCGCTGGCGCGATCGACCGCCGCTTGCACCGTCGGCGCGTCCGACGGGACTCGGATCACGCCCGCGTGCGCCACCACCTCCGTCGCCATCACCAAGACACACATGAGGATCGTCTTCATGGCGCGCACCATACTCCGTCGCCGAAACTCGCCACGCAATCTCACGCGGGGATAAGATCGAGGGTGGGAGCGCTCACACGAGCGTGGGAGAGGAGATCGCCATGCGTCATGGTCTGGTCGTCGTGTTGGTTTCGGCCGCGTTGATCGCGACCGCCGTGGTCGCGTGCGGCAACAAGAACAACAACGGCACCCCGGATGCCGGCTACGTCGATGCCAGCCACGTGTGCGGCACGTTCGGCATGACGTGCGCCGTCGACGGCGACTGCTGCTCGAACCTGTGCAACGCGAGCCACACGTGCGATTCGTCGACGACCTGCTCGGCGGCGGGCACGTCGTGCGCGGTCAACACCGACTGCTGCTCGGGCAGCTGCCTCGGCAACGTCTGCTCGAACGATCAATGCGTCGGCGACAACGCCGCGTGCACCAACGACGGGCAGTGTTGCAGCGGCACCTGCGGCTCGGGCAAGACGTGCACGCCGCTCAACACCGCGTGCAAGAGCTTCGGCAACACGTGCGCGAACAGCACCGAGTGCTGCTCGAAGCTGTGCGGGACGGGCGGCACCTGTGCGAACGGCTCGTACTGCGTCCAGGACGGCGACGCCTGCGCGCACGACGACGATTGCTGCGGCGGCCTGTGCACGAAGAGCGGCGGCACGCTCGGCACCTGCACGCATCCGTCGCCGGGCAGCACCAACTGCTCCGACGGCGTCGACGGCACGGTCTGTACGGATTGCGGACAGTGCTGCAGCCGCCTGTGCGCGCCGTACGGCAACAGCGGCATCAAGATCTGTCAGCCCGCCGAGGGCTGCCGCATCGACGGCGATCTCTGCCAGAAGGACAGCGACTGCTGCGGCGGCGCGGGCAGCGGGCTGCCCGGCGACGGTCACGTGATCTGCTTGCGCGAGAACCCGAACGACCCGGTCGGCGTGTGCCGCAACCCGAACGGCTGCGACCCCGAGGGCGACGTCTGCCACTTCAAGGACTACAACACGTGCGGCAACTCCAACGCGCGCAACGACTGCTGCGGCGGGCAGGGCAACTCCGGCGTCTGTCAGCTCGATGCGCTCGGCGTGCCGCGCTGCTACGGCCTGACGACCTGCCGCCAGGCGGGCGAGACCTGCTCGTTCAGCGGCGACTGCTGCAACGGCGTGCCGTGCGTGCCGGATCCGAACGGCGTGCTCCGCTGCGGCACGTCGCAGTGCGTGATGTCGGGCGGCTCGTGCTCGTCGACGGCGGACTGCTGCAACGGCCTGCCGTGCACGTTCCCCGCCGGCTCGGTGCAGGGCACGTGCGGCGACGTCGGGACCAACTGTCCGCAGCTCGGACAGGACTGCTCGTCGGCGAACCCGTGCTGCGCGGGCCTCGAGTGCAACGTGGCCGGATCGAACCCGTCGATGACGTGCCCCGACGGGCAGACGACCGGGTGCGTCTGTCAGGTCGTCGTCTTCTGATTCGGCTGAATCCGATCGAGCGCGGCGCGGATCGGCTCCGGGATCGGGACCGGGGTCCGCGTCGCGCGATCGACGAAGACGTGCACGAAGTGACCGTGCGCGGCGGCGGCGTCGTCGCGTTCGCCGAAGATCGCGATGCCGTAGGTGACCGCGCGCGCGCCGAGCTTGTCGACGCGCACGCCGGCGCGGAGCGGCTCGGGGTACGCGAGCGGCGCGTGGTACTGGCACTGCGACTCGACGACGACGCCGATCACGCTCGCCGCGTGGATGTCGAGGCCGCCCTCGCGGATCAGGTAGAGGTTCGCCGCGCTGTCGAAGTACGAGTAGTACGTGACGTTGTTGACGTGCCCGTAGACGTCGTTGTCCATCCAGCGCGTCGTGATCGCGGTGACGAAGGGATACGCGGAGAGGTGCGGGCGTTCGCGCGGCATGGCGGGATGGATCGTTCACCAGTAGGCGAGGGCGCCTTCGAACAGCGAGGCGAGCACCTCGCGGGTCATCGGCGACGGCGCGTTGTCGAGCAGGCGGCGCTGCGGGTGCGCGCCGTCGACGAGCGCGGGGATGTCGGCGCGCGCGTAGCCGACGCCGCCGAGGCCGTTCGGGATCGCGATCTGCTTCATGAGCTCGATCACGCGCTCGGCGAGGTCCTCACCGCCGAGGAGCGCCGCGGCCTCACGGTGGCGGTCCGGAGACATGACCGCGGTGTGGCGGAAGACCGACGGCGCGCTGACCGCGACCGCGAAGCCGTGCGGCACCAGCGGATCGTGAGCGGGGTAGCCGGGCGCGCGGTAGTCGCGGACGAGGCCGGCGACCGCGTACGCCATCGCGTGCGGCGCGTGCACGCCGGCGTTGCCGAACGCGATGCCCGCGAGCGTCGCGGCCCACATGATCTGCTCGCGCGCTTCGTGATCGTGCGCGTCGGCGACCGCGCGCGCGAGGTACCTGCCGCACAGGCGCAGCGCCTCGCGACATCCGATGTCGCTCCACGGGTTCGCGCCCTGGCTCATCGGCCGCGCGCTGGGCACGCTCGGCGCGGGCCGCGCGGTGAACGGCCGCGCGGTCAACGACTCGAGCGCGTGGCAGAGGACGTCCATGCCGCTCGCGGCGACGACCGCGGCGGGCAGCGTGCTCGTCACGCGCGGATCGACGACCGCTTCGGTCGGGCGCAGGCGCGGCGACGCGACGCCGCTCTTCGCGTGGAGCGCGAGCAGATCGAAGATCGCGATGCCGGTGACCTCGCTGCCGGTGCCCGACGTGGTCGGGCACGCGAGGTGCGGACGCAGCGGCCCGGGGACCGCGCGCCCGCCGCCGATCGGCGCGTTGACGTAGTCCATGAGCGGCGCGGGGTGCGTGACCAGGAGATCGGCGGCCTTGCAGGTGTCGATCACGCTGCCGCCGCCGAGCGACACGTAGCCGTCGGGGCGCGCGTCGCGCGCGAAGCGCACCGCGTCCTCGATCGAGCGATCGGTCGGCTCGATCGAGACGTCGTCGAAGATCGCGACGTCGATCGACGCGGCCGCGAGCGACGCGCGGACCTCCTCGAACCACGGCAACGCGCGCAGCCGGCGATCGGTGAACAGCGCCGCGCGCGTGATGCCCTGCGCGCGCGCGCGATCGCCGACCTCGACCAGCGCGCCGCGTCCGAACGTCACGCGCGACGCGTCGATCGTGAACGCGTGATCCAGCCCGGCGGCGGTCGCCTCGAGGTGCGGGCAGGCCACGACTAGCTCTTCTTGCGGAAGCGATCGTAGAGCCGGCGGATCACGCCCGGATGGTGCGCGCGCTCCGACGCGGCGACGCCGGCGCCGAGCTCGCGCGACAAGCGCTGCTCGTCCTTGTGCCCGAGGATGGTCGCCTCGACCTCGCGCGCGATCAGCGCGATCTGCGCGGGCGCGACGTCGAGCGCGCGGCCGAGCTCGTCGATCACGTCGCTCTCGCCGGGCTCGAGCTTGCCGTCGGCGAACACGATCGTGATCGCGTCCTGGAGGAGGCGCACGCGCAGCGCGACGTCTTCCTTGATCCGCGCGAGGCTCGCGGCCATCACCGCGCGATCGTGCTCGCGCGCGACCGCGAGCACCCGCGCGCGATCGCTGTCGGAGATCTGCGCCTCCTGGCACAGCTCCTCGACCGCACGGAGCTCACTCTCGCTGACCTCGCGATCCGAGGCGACCACCGACGCGACGACGATCAAGTAATCGACTCGCTCCGACGCGGGGACATCCTGCATGCGGGCGATAGTACAGCCATGCCGGGCCTTGCCGTGGTGGGCGGCGAGCGAACCGCTGTTCACAACGGCACGTCCAAGCCTGCGAAAGATCGCCGCCGACGGGTCGGCACGTCGCGTGTACTGAGGCTCTGGCATGCGTAGCCTCGCCAAAGCCTCTTCGCTCCTCGCCCTCACCGCGCTCGCCTTCGAGAGCGCGCCCGCGTTCGCGTCACCGACCGAGACCTCGGCGCCGATGGCGCGCGATCACCGCGACGACGCGCAGCCGGTCGCGACGACCACGCGCTATCGCCGCCGCCCGGGGCCGAGCATCATGATGCCGCTGCGCATCGACATCGGCGCGCAGGGCGCGAACACGTCGCACGGCTACCTGCCCGGCGTCGAGCTGCGCGCCGGCATCCACTGGGCGTCGCTGTCGCCCACGCCGACCAACTTCGACGTCGGGCTCGGCTTGTTCGGCGCGGCGCTGGTCGGCCCGACCGACGACACGATGCCGAAGGCGAACAACGACGTCCTCTACGGCGGCGCGTACCTCGAGGTCGGAGAGACGCTCTCGCACGGCGACTACTGGCGCACGTGGGCGTCGGGCCGCGCCGAGTACCTCGCGTCGAACGCGTTCGATCACGAGCAGACCGGTTTCGGCGTCGCGGGTCGCTTGAGCGCGGAGCTGTACACGAGCGGCGTCGGCATCGAGCCGCGCGGCGTGTTCCTCGGGACCTACGCGATCGGCGTCTACGCGGAGGTGGCGGCGCGCGATCTCGGCCCCGACGTCAGCGCGATGCAGGTGAGCGGCGGCCTCACGTTCCGCACGCCGCTCGTGTTCGCTCCGTGATCGTTCGACCGTAGGCTTCGGATGAGGGGCGCGCCGACGGGGAGCGGCGCGCCCCTTGCCTTATCCGGAGGCATGCGCTTCCCAACCATCCGCAATGTCCTCTTGTGCACCCTGCTCGTGGGTGCCCCAGCGAGCGCCTTCGCACAGGGGGCTTCGGTGGACTTCTCGGTCGACGTCGACGCGAGCTTCGGCGGTGAGCCGGTGGCGTCGGTCGACGTCTTCTACGATCAGCTCGCGCCGTACGGCGTGTGGCTCGACGATCCGAGCTACGGCACGGTCTTCACGCCGGCGCGCGACGACTTCGAGCCGTACACGAACGGGCACTGGATCTACACCGATGCCGGCATGACGTGGGTCTCGCCCGATCCGTTCGAGTGGGCGACCGCGCACTACGGCCGGTGGGCGTGGTCCGACTATTACGATCGATGGGTGTGGTTGCCCGACACGACGTGGGGGCCGGCGTGGGTCGAGTGGCGCGAGAGCGGCGATGATCTCGGCTGGGCGCCGCTCGCGCCGCAGGTCGCGATCGACATCGGCTACGAGCCGCCGGTCAGCGTCTGGCACTACTGCAACGCGCAGCACGTGTTGGACGCGCACGTGTCGCGGTACTACGAGCCGCGCGAGCGCGTCGTCGAGATCCATCGCGAGGCGCGGCCGATCCAGCGCTACGCGGAGGTCAGCGGCACGCGCGTGATCGCGGGACCGGCGCCGGAGACGCTGCGCGCGCGGAACGTCAACGTGCGGCCGGTGCGCGTCGACGCGCGGCAGGTCGGCAGGATGTCGCCGAGCGACGCGCAGGCGGCGCAGCGACGGGCCGAGCAGCGGCGCGCCGCGGACGAGCAGCGGAATCGCGATCGGATCCAGCGCGACGCGAACCTGCGCGCGAAGGCGAGGCCGGCGCAGGCGCCGCCGGCGGGCCCGACGATGACGCCGGCGCCGGCGCGATCGAACACGCCGATCCCGCAGCCGCAGCCGCAGCCGCAACCGCAGCGGCAACGGCAGCCGGAACCGCAGCGGCAACGGCAGCCGGAACCGCAGCCGCCGACGCAGCCGCCGGAGCGGACGCAGCCGCCGACGCAGCCGCCGCATTCGCCGGCGGAGCCGGGCGCGCGCGCGCAGCCGCAGCCGGAGCCGCAACGCGCGCGACCGGAGCCGCAGCGGCCGGAACCGAAGCAGACGCAACGACCGCCGCAGCGTCGTGGGCCGACCCAGCGTCCGCAGCCGCCGTCCGACGAGCCGCGGCCGCCGTCGAACCAGCCGACGCCGCCGTCGGATCATCCGCGCCCGCAGCCGCCCGCGCAGGTGAAGCCCGAGCCGACGCCGCCGGCGCCGCGGCCGATCCCGCCGCGCGCCCAGCCGCAGCCGCCGCGCGCCCAGCCGCAGCCGCACCCGCAGCGCGGCAACGAGCGTCGCGACGAGCACCGCAAGCCGCACGATCGATGATTGTTGCGCCTGGCGAGATGATCCGGTTCGCCCCGCGGGCTACCGACGGGGCGAACGCGGATCTACATGAGCGCGATGCGCACCGCTCACGCTCACTTCGTCGAATCGCGACGTCGCATCGCGTACCGCACCAAGGGCCACACCCACGGCCCGATCACGCGGCTCATGAGCCCCGGTGATCTCGGCGAGCTGGTCAAGCCGTTCGTCTTCCTCGATCACTTCGAGTGGGCCGATGTCCGATCTCCGGACGCCGGCGTCGTGCATCCGCACAGCGGCCTCGCGACCCACACGACCTTGCTCGAAGGCGCGCTGATCTACGGCGACTCGACCGGCAAGTCGGGCACGCTGCGCGCGGGCAGCGTCGAGTGGATGCGCGCGGGCGGCGGCGTCTGGCACGGCGGCTCGCTCTACCCGGGCACGAGCCTGCGCGGCTTCCAGCTGTGGGTCGCGCTGCGCCCGCCGCTCGAGCTCGCGCCCGCCGAGAGCCACTACGTCGACGTCGCGGCGATCCCGACCGACGGCAACGTCCGCGTGCTGCTCGGATCGTACGGCGCGCGCCGGAGCCCGATCCCCTACGAAGAAGACGTCACCTACCTGCACGTGCAGCTCACCGACGGCGAGCGCTGGACCTACGAGCCGATCGCATCGCACGACGTCGCGTGGCTCGCGGTCTCGCGCGGCACGCTGCTGGTCGACGGCGCGCCGATCCGCAAGGAGATGGTCGTCTTCGAAGCGGGCAAGGCGCCGATCGACGTCGTCGCCGACGGTGCGGTCGACTTCGTGATCGCCTCCGCGCGCCAGCACCCGCACCCGCTCGTCACCGGCTCGTACTCGGTGCACACCAGCGAAGCGACGCTCGAGCTGGGCGAGCGCGGCATCGAGCAGGTCGCGAAGACGATGGCCTTGCGCCCGTTCGCGCCGCTTCGTGCCAGCGCGATCGGGTAGGGCCGGGTCGTTCGGCCGGGTTGCGCACCTTTCGCGCGATGCGCAACTCGGTACGTATGCCCAAGACTCTTCCCATCCTCCCCATGCGGGGAGCAGTCGTGTTCCCGGGCGCGAGCGTTCCGATCATGGCGGGGCGCGCGACGTCCTTGAAGGCGATCGAGGCCGCGCTCCGCGACCCGGAGCGCCGCGTGTTCGCGGTCGCGCAGCGCGACGACGGCGAAGACGTCGATCCCGACAAGCTCTACGCGATGGGCACCGTCGCGAAGCTCGCCGCGGTCCAGCGCGGGCGCGAAGGCACGCGCGTCGTCCTCGAAGGCGTCGAGCGCGCGGTCGCCGTGCGCGTCGCGCCGACCGACGGCTACTTCGTCGCGACGCTCGCGCCGGTCGCGTTGCCGGCGCCGCTCGATCCGAAAGACTCGACGTTCGTCGCGCTCCACCGCGAGGTGCGCGAGCGCGCCGCGGAGCTCGCCGAAGCGCGCGGTCTCCCCGAGGACGTCGTCGCGCAGCTGCTCGTGCAGATCCCCGAGCCCGGGGCGCTCGCCGACTTCGTCGCGGCGTACCTGGAGGCGCCGGTCGCGGATCGCCAGCTCTTGCTCGAGACGCTCGAGGTCGAGGACCGCCTGCGCCGCGTGCTGATCCACGTGCAGCGCCAGCTGCAGGTCCTGTCGGCGCAGCACGACATCAGCGAGAAGGTCAAAGAGGAGCTCGGCGGGCGCCAGCGCGAGGCGTACCTGCGCGAGCAGTTGAAGGCGATCCAGAAGGAGCTCGGCGAGGGCGACGAGGCCGCCGACGAGGCGCAGGCCGCGCTCAAGAAGAAGCTCGACGAGCAGCCGCTGCCCGAGGCGGCGCGCAAGGAGGTCGATCGCGAGTGGTCGCGGCTCACGCGCAGCGGCCCGCAGTCGATGGAGGCGCAGATCATCCGCACGTACCTCGAGACGATCGCGGAGCTGCCGTGGGGCAAGCGCACCGAGGAGATCCTGGATGTCGCGCGCGCCGCCCAGATCCTCGACGAAGATCACTTCGGCCTGCGCGACGTGAAGGATCGCGTGCTCGAGTTCCTCGCGGTCCAGCAGTTGGCGAAGGCCAAGTCCAAGGGACGCATCTTGCTCTTCTCGGGTCCGCCCGGCGTCGGCAAGACGTCGATCGCGAAGTCGATCGCGCGCTCGATGGGCCGCGAGTACGTGCGCGTGTCGCTCGGCGGCGCCCGCGACGAGGCCGACATCCGCGGTCACCGGCGCACGTACGTCGGTGCCTTGCCCGGCCGCATCATCAACGGCATGAAGCAGGCGGGCACCAAGAACCCGGTCTTCCTGCTCGACGAGGTCGACAAGCTCGGCCAGAGCTATCACGGCGATCCCGCCGCGGCGCTGCTCGAGGTGCTCGACCCCGCGCAGAACGACAGCTTCACCGATCACTACCTCGGCGTGCCGTTCGATCTGTCCGAGGTGATGTTCATCGCGACCGCGAACTTCCTGCAGGACATCCCAGGTCCGCTCCTCGATCGCATGGAGGTCGTCGACTTCGCCGGCTACACCGAGCGCGAGAAGCTCGAGATCGCGAAGCACTACCTCGTGCCGCGCCAGCTCGAGGGGAGCGGGCTGACCACGGAGCAGCTCACGCTCGACGACAGCGCGATCGCGGAGGTCATCACGAGCTACACGCGCGAAGCCGGCGTCCGCCAGCTCGAGCGCGAGCTCGGCCGCCTCGGCCGCAAGGTCGCGCGCAAGATCGCCGCGAGGGAGCTCGAGCACGTGACGATCGATCGCGACGCCGTGCGCCCGCTGCTCGGCCGCCCGCGCGTTCATCCCGAGAAGGCCGCGCGCGAGGATCAGATCGGCCTCGCGACCGGCATGTACTACACGCCGGCCGGCGGCGACATCATGTTCGTCGAGGCGAGCCCGATGCGCGGCAAGGGCGACCTGATCCTCACCGGTCAGCTCGGCGACGTCATGAAGGAGTCGGCGCGCGCCGCGTGGACGTTCGCGCGCGCCAACGCCGACTGGCTGTCGATCGACGATCGCGTCTTCGATCGCGACGTGCACGTGCACGTCCCGGCCGGCGCGATCCCGAAAGACGGCCCGTCCGCGGGCATCGCGATGGCGACCGCGCTCGTCTCGGCATTGAGCGCCCGCCCCGCGCGCCACGACGTCGCGATGACCGGCGAGATCACGCTCAGCGGCCGCGTCCTGCCGATCGGCGGCCTCAAGGAGAAGGTCCTCGGCGCCGTGCGCGCGGGCATCACGCACATCGTGATCCCGCGCGACAACGAGGCCGACCTCGACGATCTCCCGACCGAGGTCCGCGATCAGCTGACCGTCAGCGCGGTCGACACGCTCGCCGAGGCGCTCGCGATCACGCTCAAGGAGCCGTCCCTGCGCGACGCCGCTATGGGCAGGTCCGCTTCTCGAGGACGAGCGGCGCCCGCGGCGGCTGCGTGAAGTCGAACGCGCCGAGCATCGAGCCGGCGCGGCCGTCGCGCGCGTTCGGATCGGTGTCGCTCATCATCGGGAGCCCCCACAGCTCCTCGACGAGCCGCGGCACCGACGCCTGCTCGGTGACGGTCTTGATCACGCCCTGCCGCGCGTAGGGCGAGATCACGAGCGCGGGCAGGCGGAAGCCGGTGTTGTAGAACGATCCGTCTGCGAGCTTCTCGATCGTCGGCTTCACGTGATCGTAGAAGCCGCCGAAGTCGTCCCAGGTGATCACGATCGCGGTCTCGTTCCAGTGCGGGCCCTTCATGATCGCGTTCACGATGTCGACGGTGAAGTTCTCGCCGGTGCACGGCCCCGCCGGCGGATGCTCCGACGCGCCGTCGGGCGCGCTCGAGACATCGACGTGCGTGAAGTTCGCCTGATCGCCGGTGGCGAGATCGGTCATGAGCTGCGCGTAGGTCCGGAAGTGCGCGTCGCGCACGCTCGCCACGCCCCCGACGCTCGAGACGAGATTGAACGCGGTGCCGATGCTCGTGCCCGAGCCGCTCGCGTAGGTCCGCCACGTCATCCCGGGCGGGAGATGATCGACCACGGTCGGCACGTCGAAGCACGGCGCGACGTTCGACGTCTTGCCGGTGACGTGATCGTAGACCGGCACCACCAGGTTCGGGTCCGGCGTCACGCAGCCGCGGCCGCACTCGTCGGAGCCGTCGTTGCAGCTCGGGTTGCCGTAGTGCGGCGTCTGCGCGGTGATGATCGCGAAGTGGCCGGGCGAGCTCGGGCCCGCCAGCGTCGAGAAGAAGTGATCGAACAGCGCGAAGTGGCGCGCGTACTGCCAGTAGTTCGGGATCTGCGCCTCGCGGTAGTACATGAACGGGCGGCGCGGATCGCTCGGCACGATCAGATCGAAGCCGTTCATCTTGCCGTTCGCGTAGTCCTTCACCGCCGAGGCGTGCGAGTGGCTGATGTCGCCGGCGAGCGCGCCGTCGGGCGCCTTCGGGCGCGTGATCACCGTGCCGTCGTGCAAGGTCGCCTTGGTCGTCGTCTCCGCGCCCGGGAAGCCGGTGAAGTAGTTGTCGAAGGTGTGGTTCTCTTTGACGATGACGACCACGTACTTGATCGGCGTCGGCAGCTGCGGGCCGGCGTCGGGGGTCGTGTCGGCGTCGGGCGCAGCGTCGGGGACGTCGGCCGCGTGCGTCGCGCCACACGCGGCGAGCGCGATCGCGAGTAGGTACTTCGACTTCGTCATGCGGCGCACCGTCAGCAAGAGCCGCGCCGCGCGTGGCCCGAGTCACGACGCGCAGTTGGAAGCGCGCGACCGGTTTGCACTGCAACCGGCCGTGAGCACCGATTCATTGACGGTCCCGGGTCGGCATGGGAGCCTCGCGATGGGATGAATCGCTACGCCTTCGCCGTGCTCGCGCTCGCCGCCGGCTGCGCGAAGGCCAAGCAAGGGGACAACCCCGACGCGCCGCCGAACCAGCAGGCCGACGCCTCGGTCCCCGCCGACGCGCTGTGCGGGATCATGTGCGATCACGACCACGACGGCGTCGTCGACGGCAACGATCAGTGCCCGGACACGCCGCAGGGCGAGAAGGTCAACCAGAAGGGCTGCTCCGACTCGCAGCTGACGCCGAAGCTCAACCCCAACTTCCCGCCGTACGGCCTCGCGTGGACGACGACCGGCGACGCGGGCAGGGCCGGCGGCTTGACGTGGACCTACGCCGGCATCACGCGCGGCGATCTCTTCCACATCTGGTGGATCATCTGCGACGACCCGGCCGAGCCGTGCGGCGTCTCGCTCGACGGCGCGATCGATCAGGCCGGCGAGCACTTCGTCTTCGACGCGACGAGCTCGGATCTCGCGAACGGCAAGATCGTCTACGCGAACACGACCAACATCATCACGGTCAACGGCACCACGCCGCTCAGCGGCCGCGTGACGATCACGATCGTCGACGGCAACGACGCCGCGATCCCGGTCTTCGACACCGCGTCGATGGGCGTCACCGCGCGCGACGGCACCCACGGCGCGGAGATCAAGGGCCTGTCGTTCCGGGCCGTCATCCAGATCGAGGTCGCCGATTCGTCGCAGGTGTGGACGCCGTACCTCGACTACTACGACGCGGCGCAGACGCCCGACCTCGGCACCGACGCCGGCGGCAACGCGGTCGTCAGCTTCGGCGGCTCGTTCTACGACAAGTAGCGCCGGGCTTCGCGCGCTGTCACAAGCGCGGCGATGCTGGTTCTCACCAGCATGAAGGCGTTGGCGAGATCCCATCCACCCCCCGCGCTCCGCGACGACGAAGAGGCGCTGATCGAGGCCGTGATCCGGTGGGCGGCCGCGGAGCGACGCCTACATGGGCGCCTGCCGGTCTTGCCCGCGAAGATCGCGACGATCGCCGGCGAGGTCGTGCTGCGGTGCGACGACCGACATCTGCGTGTCGTGGACGACGAGGAGGATGCGAGCGTCCTCCGCTTTCGGAACCTCGAGCTGACCTGATCGAAATCCCTCTCAACAAGATCCGTGTGCGGCCGAACCGTTTCCTTGGAGGGAAACATGAGGCTCGCACGAACTGGTCTTCTCGTTCTCGCCGGCACCAGCGCTCCGATCGCGGCTCACGCCGATGTCGTCAACGGTAGCTTCGAGACCGGGGACTACTCCGGCTGGACGCTGACCAAGGACGCGAAGAGCGCGACCTTCGCGACCGCCGGCGTGCTCGAGAGCGGCACCACCGTGAAGTACGCGGACTCCGTGCACGACTACCACGACGGCATGGACATCGCCGAGTACTCGTCGAGCCTCCCGCTCACCGCGGTGCCGACCGACGGCGGTCGCCTCGCGGTGCAGCTGCAGAACGGCCCGGCGACGACGCGCCTCTACCAAGACGTCGCGTTCCCCGGCGGCCCCGTCTCGGTGTCGTGGGATCTCGCGTACCACAACACGTGGGGCACCTTCGCGAACGACCAGCGCGTCCGCGTCGTGCTGCGCGACGTCGCGACCGACGAGATCGTCGAGACGTTGTTCGAGACCAAGCCCGGCGATCCGCTCGTCACGGGCATGACGCACTACTCGGCCGACGCGACGATCTACGGCGGTCGCACGATGCGCCTCGACCTCGTGCTCGACGTGCGCGAGCACTTCCTCGACGTTCAGCTCGACGGCGTGAAGGTCGAGGGCCTCGAGCGGCACGAGGGCGTCCATCCGCTCGAGACGCCGGCGTCCGATCCGACCGACCCGACCGATCCGACCGACCCCGGCACCGGCCCCGGCACGACCGATGATCCGACGATCACCGACTCGCAGGTCGGCGGCTGCTCGGCGACGGGCGGGCAGGGCGGCTTCGCGATGATCGCCGTCGCGCTCGTCGCGATGAGCCGCCGCCGCCGCCGCTGAGCTCGCTACGGCACCGTCACCGTCGCGGTGCCGAGCACGCCGTTCTTGGTCGCGCTGATCGTCGCGCTTCCCTTCTTCACGCCGGTCGCGACGCCGTTCTGCCTGATGCTCACGATCTTCTTGTTGGTCGTCTTCCACGCGACCTGCCGGGTGAGGTCGAGCGTCGTACCGTCGCTGTACGTGCCGGTCGCGGTCAGCTGCTCGGTCGCCTTCACCGCGAGCGTCGAGGTCGCCGGCGTGATCGCGATGCCGGTCAAGACGGCGGAGGTCACCGTCACCGTCG
>DATJIA010000125.1:0-4021 GCA_035493675.1 Kofleriaceae bacterium
GCGTGACCTCGGACAACGTGAAGGCGGCCGCGAAGAAGTACCTCGACGCGAAGGACAGCGTGCTCGCGGTCCTCAGGCCCGTGAAGGCGGAATCGAAGTAATGGCGCGCGCACAAGCGGTCGTCGATCTCCGCGCGATCTCGAAGACCGCGTCGCAGCCGATCATCGACGCGCTCCACGCGCGCATCGAGCCGGGCGGCGTCTTGATCAACGACGACGACAGCGTCTGGAACGGGCTGCGCTGGGTGCTGGCCACGCTCGCGACCTTGTTCGTCGCGATCGGGTACGTCGGCGTCGCGACGTCGGCCGGCGATCCCAAGCGCATGGACGGCGCGATCGGCATGGGCTTCATGTTGTGGATCGCGATCTGGGCCGCGCTCGGGCCGATCCGCTTGTTCTGGCGCAAGCGCAACCTGCCGTGGAAGCCGGGCGTGTACGGGATCGGGCCCCACGTCGTCGACGCGCGCACCGCGAAGCTGCGCTTCTTCGCGATCCAGTCGGTCGCGGCGGAGCTCGACGGCGATCGCGGCGCGCATCGCCCGTGTATCGTGCGGGTGACGTCGTCGTGGAAGACGCACGCGATCCGGATCAAGGATCGCGACGTCGCGGTGCGCGTGCGCGATCAGCTGAGCGCGCAGAAGGGCGACACGCTGGCGCCGCTGGTCGCGACGTCGGCGGCGGCGAGGCCCGGCGATCCCGGCGGCGCGCGGCGCGAGCCGATCGCGCTGCGCCTCGCGTTCCTCTCGTCCGCGCTGATCGCCGGCGCGATCGCCGTGCCGCTCACGCTCATCCTGTGGTGAGCGGCTCGGGCGCCTCGCGCACCAGCTCGAGCAGCGCGCCCAACATCTTGTAGGTCAGGCCCCACACGACGCGGCCGTCGTAGTTCCAGCACGGCAGCGACATCGGCACCGGCCCGAGCTTCCACTCGTAGGTGCCGTCGAGCGCGCCGCGCGCGGCATCCTCGAGCGGGAGCCAGAACGCGGCGGCCGCCTCGGGCCCGAGCGCGAGCGGCCGATCCTCGACGAGCGCGAACACGAACGGCGTGATCGTCATCGGCAAGATCTTGCCGCGCGCGACCGCTTGGATCGCGTCGAGGCGGCCGAGCCCTTGCGCACATTCGGCGAGATCGAGCCCGACCTCCTCGCGCGTCTCGCGGATCGCGGTCGCGCGCAGATCTTCGTCGCGCGGATCGAAGTTCCCGCCGGGCATCGAGACGTGCCCGCTCCAGCGATCTCCGTCACGCTCCGCGCGCTGCATCAAGAGGATCTCGGGCTGCACGCGATCGAAGCGGATGATCGCGGCGACCGCGGCGCGCCGGCCCGGCACCGCGAGCAACGGGTCCTTCGCGCGATGCGCGCCGACGATCGTGGCGATGCGCTCACGCGAGAGTCGATCCACCGCCTTAGCGTAGCTCCTGATTGACCGCGGAGCAGCGTCGTGTGAGCCTGGACGTTGATGGGGCGTTTGCTCGTCGGGATGTTCGTCGTCGCAGCCGGCTGTTCGAGCGGGCACTCCAGCACGCAACCGGACGGCCCCGTGACATCCGGAAGCGACGCCGACGGCGACGGCGTGCCCGATGGGATGGACAAGTGCGCCGACACGCCCGCCGGTCAGCCGGTGAACATGATGGGCTGCGCCGACGGCCAGCTGAAGCCGATGCGCGAGAAGAACTTCCCGCCGTACGGCCTCACGTTCACCGAGACCGGCGACGCCGGCCGCGTCGGCGGCTTGACCTGGGCGTACACGAACATCAATCGCGCCGATCTCTTCCACATCTGGTGGATCCCGTGCGACGACCTCGACACGCCGTGCGGCTTGTCGCTCGCGGGGCCGATCAACTCGCCGAGCGAGACGTGGATCGTGAGCGCGTCGCAGTCCGATTTCCCCGGCGGCAAATTCATCTTCACCGACACGACCAAGATCGCGCTCGCCGACGGCACCTCGGCGTCGCTGCCCGGCCGCCTGACCTTGACGATCGTCGATGCGAACAGCGCGCCGATCCCGATCTCGCCGGTCGCCACGCTCGGCGTCACGACGCGCCTCGGCTCGTACGGCGTCGAGATCCTCGGCACCGCGTACACCGTGCAGATGTTGATCGAGGTGCAGGATCCGTCGACGCAGACGTGGACGCCTTACCTCGACTACTACGACGCGCAGCCGAAGCCGGACCCCGCCGCCGGCACCGCGGTCTCGTTCGACGCGTCGTTCTACGACAAGTGACGCACGCCGTGTCATCGTGCGCGCATGTCCGCCGATGACGCCCGCCGCCGCTTCACCGACGCCGCCCGCCACTTGCTCGCGCCGCTGCCGCACGGCGTTGAGGTCCGCGCGTGCACGGCCGACGAGTGGAGCAAGCACGCCGACGCGTGGTGGAACCAGCTCGATCGCCCCGCGCTCGATCTCCTGCGCCTCCATACCGACGACGAGCGCGCCGCGATCAAAGATCTCGACGACGCGTTCGGGCCGCCGATGGAGCATCGCGTGGTGTTCACGCACGAGGGCACGCCGGTCGGCGCGTACTGGGGCCAGCAGGAACGGCAAGGCCGCTACTACATGGTCAACACGATCTTCGATCCCGCCTGGCGCGGGCGCGGCCTCTATCGCGCGTTCCTGCCGCGCGTCGAGGCGGCGGCGAAGGAGACCGGCTTCCGCGAGATGTACAGCCGTCATCGCGCCGACAACAACGCCGTGATCGTCCCGAAGCTGCGCGCGGGCTGGTCGATCGCGGCGTTCGAGGTCGCGCCGAAGTTCGGGTTGCTCGTGCACCTGCGCAAGTACCTGCACGACGGCTTCGCGCGCGCGTTCGGCTATCGCGTCGACGGCGGCCACGCGCAGGCGCTGCGCGACCTCGGCCTCGCGATTCCCTGACGCGCGCTCGACGCGTACAGTCCGCGCATGCGGACCCACGATCTCGTCTTGTTCGGCGCCACCGGATACACGGGCCGGCTGGTCGCCGAGCGCATCGCGCACTCGGGCGAGAAGGTGAAGTGGGCGCTGGCGGGGCGCGATCGCACCAAGCTCGAGCACGTGCGCGCGGATCTCGCCGCGCAGGTGCCGGAGTGCGCGGAGCTGCCGATCCTCGTCGGCGACGCGCTCGATCCGAAGGCGATGGACGCGATCGCCGCGCAGGCGAAGGTCGTGTGCACCACGGTCGGGCCGTACGCGCGCTACGGCTCGGAGCTGGTCGCCGCGTGCGCGAAGAACGGCACCGACTACTGCGATCTCACCGGCGAGGTGCCGTGGATCCGCGCGATGATCGACGCGCACCACGAGACCGCCGTGAAGTCGCGCGCGCGCATCGTGCACTGTTGCGGCTTCGATTCGATCCCGTCGGACCTCGGCGTCCTGCTCTTGCAGGAGGAGATGAAGCGACGGCACGGACGCGCGGCGGATCGCGTGACGGCCTTGTTCGGCGAGTCGAAGGGCAAGTTCAGCGGCGGCACGTTCGCGAGCCTGCTCGGCGTCGTCGACGAAGCGGCGCGCGATCCGCACACGCGGAAGATCGTGATGAACCCGTACGCGCTCGATCCGGATCCGTCGCACGAGGGCGCCGACGGCCGCGACGAAGCGGGCATCGGCTACGAGAAGTCGATGAAGATGTTCACCGCGCCGTTCGTGATGAGCGCGATCAACACGCGCGTCGTGCGCCGCTCGCACGCGCTGATGGGCTACCCGTGGAACGGCTTCTCGTACCGCGAGCGGATGAGCTTCCCCGGCTCGCCGCGCGGGCTGGCGATGGCCGGCGGCGTGACCGCGTTGCTCGGCGGCTTCCTCCTCGCGACCCGCGTGCCCGCGATCCGCTCGCGGATCGAGAAGAAGCTGCCCGCGCCCGGCGAGGGCCCGACCGCCGAGGAGCGCGCGCGGGGCTACTTCGTCGTGCGCGTGATCGGCGAGCGCGGCGCCGATCGCATGGTCGTCAAGGTCAGCGATCGCGCCGATCCGGGCTACGGCTCGACGTCGAAGATGCTGTCGCAAGCCGCGCTGTGCCTCGCGCTCGACGATCTCCCGACGCCCGGCGGCGT
>DATJIA010000126.1:0-4362 GCA_035493675.1 Kofleriaceae bacterium
CGCGCGATCGGCCGCCGCGTAGAGCGCGGGATACACGACGCGCGGCTCGCCGCGATCGATCGCGCGCGCGATCGCGTGCGCGATCACCTCGGCGCGACCGGTCGGCATCAGCTTCGCGATGCGGCTGGGCTTCAACTGCGCGCGCGCGCCGCGCTCGAGCTGCGACGCGACCGGGCCGGGATAGACCGTCACGACCTTCACGCCGCGCGGCGCGAGCTCGAGGTGCGCGATCTCCGACGCCATCGCGAGCCCCGCCTTGGCGCCGCCGTAGTACGCGCAGCCGCGCAGCGGCACGCGACCCGCCATGCTCGACACGTTGATGATCACGCCGCGCCGCGCGGCGACCATCGACGGCACCGCGAGCGCCATCAGCTTCATCGGCGCGACGAAGTCGATGTCGATCACGCGGCGCCCCGCGTCCCACGGCATGCCCGCGATCGATCGCACGTCCATGATGCCCGCGCAGTTGACCAGGACGTCGACGTCGCCGTGCGCGCGCGTCACCTCGCTCCAGCGCGCGTCGAGCTCGTCGGGCTTGGCCAGATCCCAGCGATACACGCTCGCGCGCGGCCTCGGCGCGATCGGCGCGACGTCGACGAGCGAGAAGTACGCGTGCGGATGATCGAGCGCCGCCGCGATCGCGCCGCCGATCGCGCCCGCGGCGCCCGTGACGAGGACGTGCTGCATGCGCGCATCATACGCGCGCGCTCACGGCGCGCCGACCAGCGCCTGCATGGTCGCGAGGCCATCGGGCGCGGTCATGAGGGCGCCGACGTCGACGACCAGCTCGTGACCTTCGCGCCGCCCGTGCAAGAGCTCGATGAAGCGCCCGACCTCGGGAGGTGTGCCCACGCGCCTCGGCGCCGCGGCGAGCGCGGCCAGCGCCGCCTCCGCGTCGCGATCGGTCGCGAACTGCACGCGCGCGAAGATCGACTTCGTCGCCTTCGTCTCCGCCTCCCGCGCGCGCAGCGTGAAGCCGGTCGACGGCACGCCGAGGAACCGCGAGGTCATGTCGCGCACGCTCGCGAGGCGCAGGTCGCCGCCCTCGGTCTCTACCCACAGCCGCTGGAGCAGCGCGTCCGCCGCCAGCGGATGCGGGTTCGCGAGCACGCGGCGCGCCGTCGCCTCGTCGCCCGCGACGACCACGCGATGCGGCGACCACGCGATCCAGCCGACGCGCGTCTTCTTCGGATCCTCCTGCGTGATCGTCGTCAGCTCGCCTCGGCGCTCGGCGCGGAAGTGGACGACGTCCTCGCCCATGATCGCGGCGATCGCGCGATCGAAGTCGGCGACGCACGCCTCGACCTCGTCGCGATCGAACGGGCCGTCGAAGACCTGCACCTGCGCCGCGCCGCCTCCGAGCTCGAGCTGGTACTGCGCCTCGATGCGGTTCGTGATCCGGTCGAAGCACGGCGGCAGCGGCGTCTTGCCCCCGTCGGCGAGGGAGCGCAGGTATGCGAGCACGAACCCGCCGCGAGGGCCCTGCGCGATGGACGTCGTGTCGTCCGGGAACGGCGCCGCCGTCCGCGCCGGCGCCGCCGGGGCGGTCGCGGACGATCCACACGCACCGAGCACGACCGCGATCAGCAGGAGACGCATGCCGGCCGGAGCATCGCCGAAATCCCGATGTCCGGCCTCCGGACAAGACTGTCCGGCCTCCGGACGAGACCGAGATCGCCTCGAGATCGGCAGAGATCCCGGGTGCTTGGGAGCCCATGCATTTCTCGCTGGCCACTCCCGCTACTCCCGCAATAGGATCGAGGCAATACACCAGAGGGAGGTCGCGATGCCCGGAGGACGGGAGTATCGACACCAGCCCGCAGACTCGCGAAAGCGCGGGCTGCCCGCGATCGGTTTCTCGATCCGCATCCCCGATGCGATCGCGACCGCTACGACCACGTCGATCGCGCCCGATCGCGCGACGCTGCTCACCTGCCGCGAGCTCGATCGCGACGGTCTCGCGGTCGGCGAGCTCGAGCTCGGCGCGTTCAGCGCGGCGCTGATCATGGATCGCGACGGCATCCTCGAGCAGATGGTCGCGGTCGAAGCCGATCGCGCGCTGGTCGCGCCGGCGTCGGGGCGGCGCGAGTCGCTCCTGCCGTTCGACTACGACGGCGGCGCGTCGGGCTATCGCGCCGACGTCGTGCTCCTGCGCGACGCGCGCGGCGAGGTGAAGCCGCGCATGCCGTACCTCGCGTGGTGCGCGCTCGGCACCGGCGAGATCGTCGACGCCGGCATCTTCGTCACGATCCGCTGCGCGCGCCCCGAGTGGCCCGCGTGCGAGGAGCTGCTGAATTCGCTGCGCATCGTGCGCCAGGGCGGCGCCTGGACCTCGCCGGCCGCGAACGACGAGATGCCGCACCTGCCGCTCGTCGGCCGACGTCGGTTCTGAGCGGCGGAGGCGTGGGGCAGCGCTGAGGCGCCTACGGCGCCGAACCGAGGGCACCGCGCCCTGCGCGGCCCGAGGACGCGGGGAAGCACCCGCGCCGGAGCCGCCGGGATCGATGTTGGTTCACCGCGCGGACGCGATAAGGTCCGCTCGTGAGCGAGAAGCCTCCCAAGAAGGAAAAGCTGCGCAAGCAGCGCTTCGCGACCGACGCGGAGATCGAGATCAAGGGCGCGTACGACGCGAGCGACGCGAAGGCGCCCGAGCTCGGCGCGCCCGGCGACTTCCCGTTCACGCGCGGCGTGCAGCCGACGATGTACCGCGGCCAGCTGTGGACGATGCGCCAGTACGCCGGCTTCGGCACCGCCGCCGAGTCGAACCGTCGCTACAAGTTCCTGCTCGCGCAGGGCGGCAAGGGCCTGTCGGTCGCGTTCGATCTCCCGACCCAGATGGGCCGCGACTCCGATCATGCGATGGCGCAGGGCGAGGTCGGGCGCGTCGGCGTCGCGATCGATTCGCTCGACGACATGCGCGTCCTCTTCGACGGCATCCCGCTCGGCGAGGTCTCGACCTCGATGACGATCAACTCGACCGCGGCGACCTTGCTCGCGCTCTACATCGCGGTCGGTGAAGAACAGGGCGTCGCGCCCTCGCAGCTGCGCGGCACGATCCAGAACGACATCTTGAAGGAGTACATCGCGCGCGGGACGTACATCTATCCGCCCGCCGGATCGATGCGGCTCATCACCGACACCTTCACGTACTGCGCGAAGGACGTCCCGCAGTGGAACACGGTGTCGATCAGCGGCTATCACATCCGCGAGGCCGGCGCCGACGCGGTGCAGGAGGTCGCCTTCACGCTCGCCGACGGCGCGACGTACGTCGAGGCGGCGATCAAGGCCGGGCTCGACGTCGATGACTTCGCGCCGCGCCTGTCGTTCTTCTTCAACGGGCACAACAACTTCCTCGAGGAGGTCGCGAAGTTCCGCGCCGCGCGGCGCATGTGGGCCAAGATCATGCGCGACCGGTTCGGCGCGAAGAGCGCGAAGAGCCAGATGCTGCGCTTCCACACGCAGACCGCCGGCGTGACGCTGCAGGCGCAGCAGCCGCTGGTCAACGTCGTGCGCGTGACGGTGCAGGCGCTCGCGGCGGTGCTCGGCGGCACCCAGTCGCTCCACACCAACAGCTTCGACGAGGCGCTCGGGCTGCCCACCGAGCTCGCGGCGACGATCGCCTTGCGCACGCAGCAGGTGATCGGCCACGAGTCGGGCGTCGCCGACTTCATCGATCCGCTCGCCGGCAGCTACGCCGTCGAGGCGCTGACCGACGCGATCGAGGCCGGCGCGCAGAAGTACATGGACGAGATCGAGAAGCTCGGCGGCGTGATCCCCGCGATCGAGCGCGGCTACATCCAGAAGGAGATCGAGCGCCGCGCGTACGAGCACCAACGCGCGGTCGAGAAGAAGGAGCGCATCGTCGTCGGCGTGAACGACTTCACGGTCGCCGACGAGGCGCCGGTCGAGGTCGCGGTCGTCGATCCGCAGCTCGAGCGCGATCAGGTCGCGCGGGTCCGCGCGACCCGCGCGCGCCGCGCCCAGGCCGAGACCGATCGCGCGCTGCGCGCCCTCGACGACGCCGCCCGCGGCAGCGCCAACCTCTTGCCGCCGATCGTCGGCGCGGTGAAGGCGCTCGCGACCGTCGGCGAGATCGCCGACGTCCTGCGCAACGTCTTCGGCGAGTACCACCCGACCCGCACGCTCTAGCTCGTCTTCGTGCAGCTCGCGGTCTCGTCCGTGATCGTGTTGATCCAGAACGTGAGCGTCTGGTCGGATTCGAGGCGGAGGTGGAGCGGCAGCGTGCAGGCGCGGCCGGCGCGGCTCCAGCTCGCGTTGCACGTGAAGACGTCGGCGGCCCAGAAGCCGTCGGTGCAGTGAATCGTCGGCTGGTCGAAGCCGATGCTGGTGATCGTCAGCTCG